>CAYOWD010000065.1:0-16586 GCA_964407535.1 uncultured Salinivenus sp.
AGCCGTTCGGCATCATCAACCTGGAGGCGATGGCCTGCGAGACGCCGGTCGTGGCTTCCCGGGTGGGCGGCATTCCGGAGATCGTCGTGCCGGACGAGACCGGCCTGCTCGTCGACGTGGATCCGGTGGGGGGCGAGACGGTTGACCCGGCCGATCCGGAGGGCTTTGCGCGGCGCCTGGCCGACGGGGTGAACGCGCTCATGTCGGATCCGGACCGCCGCGCGGCCATGAGCACGGCCGCTCGTACGCGTGTCGAAGAGCAGTTTAGCTGGCAGGCCATTGCCGAGCAGACCCTCACCTTCTACAAGGCCCTGCTTGACGAGTAGCACAGACACTCCACCCCGAATCGACGACCTGCATGCAAAAAAGGGAAGGGACCGGGCGGTCCCTTCCCTTTCTGTATTGCTGGCGGAATGGGGCTGAACTGTTCACGACACCGGACGTGGAGGGTTAAAAAACGCCGGCCGGAATCTCGGTGTTCACCTTCACGTCTTTCACTTCGATGACCATTGGCTCGCCGGAGAGCATCTGCTTCATCATGTCGATCTGGTCACCCATCATGCGCTTCATCCGCTCGCTTTTCTGGTCCGGCATGTTTTCCAGCTTCTGAATCATCATGGCCATCTGCTTTTTCTCCTTGTCGGAGAGGTCCATCTCGAACTGAAATTCCATGCGGTACGGGAGGGTCAGGCCGTCGATGGTCCGGTAGTCCTTCATGTTGACCATCACGGTGGAGGTCTTCGGGCTGTCGCCGCCGCTCCCTTTGCTTTCCATGACGAGACGGGTGGGGACGTGCTGCTCCGCGTCGATATAGTACGTGATGTTTTCGGCTCCGCCCTCGCTGATCTCGGTACTGACCTTTGAGGGATCGTCTACGCTGAGAATGTGGGTCTGCTTGCCGTTGATGGTTTCGGTGCCGCCGTACGTGGCGTGCTTCCGGAGTCGGTCGAAGCGAAGGCTGTATGCGGTGGACGGGGTGGTGCTGGCAGCGAACGAGGCGCCTCCGTCCTCATTCATCTCCGTCTTGGATTCGTAGGCTTTCGTTCCGGCCTTCTCCGCCTTGCGGTTGTAGGAGGTGTAGAGGTTGGTCTTGACAATGTAGGTGTCGACCGTTTCGAGTTGTTTGTTGTACGTGGCCTCCATGTTGTCGACGACGCTCTCGACGGACTGAGCGGCGGCGGACAGCGGGCCTCCGGCCAGCAGGCCGACGAAAAGAAGAAACACCAGCGAACGTTGACGCAGCATGACGGTGTGAAGGTGGGTCGGAAAGTATAAGCACGATATACAGCAATGCACCAAAGGCGCCTTGGTTCGGTGAAAACTGTTCCGACGCCCCCATTTCGGCGGGAATATCGGGCAGGAAGTCGGGCGCCGGTCCCCGGTATGCTCGTCGCCGACGGGGGGCGAGGAGTACACTGGCACAGGGCACATTGAATATGCCGCCGGGGTCCCACAGGACGTTTGAGGGGAAGAGCCGTAGAGGGGCGGACGGGTACAGAGGGGAAACGCTCAAAATACGTCGTCGGGAAGAGGCGCGTTCACGGACACGTCTTCAACCTCAATGAGAATCGGCTCCCCGGACGTCATGCGGTTCATCATTCGTATTTGCTTTTCTCCCATCGCGTTCTGCATCTGCTTCCGTTGCCGCTCGGACATGGTTTCCATCATCTGCGTCATCTGCCGGCGCTTTTCCCTGGAGAGATCCAGATCGAATGCAATCTCGGTCCGGTACGGGAGCACAAGTCCGTCGGTGGTTCGGTAGTCGTTCATCGTAACAATGATTGCTCGGTCCGTTGACGCTTGTCGCTGTGTGGACCGGGACGGCTCCAGGAGGGTCGTCGTACGGACCGGCATGTGTCGGTCGGCGCCAATGTGGTAGGTGACCTGCTTTGCATTCGGGGCGGCATTTGCATGCAGGGGCGACACGTGTTTAAGACGCAGCACGTGGCACTGCGCACCGTTGAGCGTATCGGTGCCTACGTAGGTCGCATGCTTTTTGAGCCGACCGAAGTGGATGTCGTGGACCGTTGAGGGATCGCCCTTCGTTGCGAGCGTCTTTTCCGTCCCGTCTTTTGTGCGGATCTCCGTCTTGTACGCCGGTTCTCCGTTCTTGCGAATGCGTTTGTTGTAGGACGTGTAGAGGTTGGTTTCTACGATGTAGGTGTCGACCGCCTCGAACTGGGGGTGATAGGCGGCCTGCATGTTTTCAAGGACGGTGTCGAGGGACTGTGCCGAGAGGGGAGCGGCCCCAAGTGAGAAGAGGAGGAAGACAGCGAGCGAAAGAAACGACGACCGGAGGGGCGACATAGCGATGTTGAGAGCAGAGACGGATGCGGCAGCAGGATGTGAGAGATGCTGCGTAGCCTAAGTTCAGGATAACAGTCATGTTTCAAACGTTCACCGGAGACCGATGAGTCATCACAACGTAGATGCAGAGCAGGAAATGGATCGGTTGTTGGAGGCGGAGGGCACGCCCCCGATCGATGCGGATCCGTTTCAGGTTGGCGAGACGCGCCTTTCGCCGGAGCGCATTGTGTCGCTGTTGCAGCCGCACATGACCGACCGGCGGCTGCGGCGCATCCGCGAGGTGGTGGCCGAGCGCACGCGATCGGTGGTGCCGGTGGTGGAGGGCGTGGTGAACACGGGCAACGTGAGTGCGGTGATGCGGTCGGCGGAGGCGCTGGGCTATCAGGATTTCCACGTGGTGGAGGGCGACAACGAGCAGTACAAGCATTCGCAGCGCACGGCGGGGGGCGCGGGGCAGTGGCTCGACCTCTGGCGCTGGACGGGGCCGTCGTCGTGGGCCGATCATATGCGCGACCGCGGATACCGGCTCGTGGCCACACACCTCCATGCCGATACGGTGCCCATCCGCGAGGTGGACTTCACCGAACCGACGGCGCTGGTGTTTGGGAATGAGGAGGAGGGCGTCTCTGATGCGATGATGGATGAGGTCGATGCGGCCTGCGTGGTGCCGCTGCCCGGCTTTACGGAGAGCTTCAACGTGTCGGTCGCGGCGGCGGTGGCGCTCTATCATGCCCAGCAGGACCGGATCAATCGGCAGGGGCATCATGCCGACCTTGACCCGGAGGCGCAGACCCGACTCGTGGCGCGGTTTTGCCTGCGCAGCGTGACGGAGCCGGAGCGGATTATCGAACGCACGTTAGAAAGTTAGAAGGTAGGAAAGTTGGACGGTTGGAAAGTTGGACGGTTGGGCATGTTGCGTGGGGGGCTGTGTCGGGGGACGGCGGGGGAAGCGCGGAGGCATGGACGCGTGGAAGCATGGGAACGGTCGATGGGGCGTGACGGATCGTAGGGCCGTATTACTTTGTTGGATCTGCCGTACACCCGTTGCTTTCCTTATCAAGAGTGCCGAGCCGATGAGTGAACAGTCGCGTCCCGATGATCTGCCGCCTGCGTATTTTCTGTCGCTCACGTTGGAAAACGTGCGGTGCTTTGGGCCGGAGCAGACGCTTGATCTGGCAAATGACGAGGGACAGCCCGCGCAGTGGACGGTGTTGCTTGGGGATAACGGGACGGGGAAGACGACGCTTCTGCAAGCACTTGCCGGAATGCAGACGACCCCCTCTTTGACTTTTGAGGGGGAAGAAGGCGAAGAGAAGAAGATTGAGCCCCTGATCACGACTGGGAGTCCCCCCTTTTCTGAATGGAGGAAGCAGGTTGGACGGTCTGGGTATTGGGAAATGGAAGTCGAAGTGGGATTTGCGAATGAGGTTGAGACAGAGCAAGAGTATTTCACCACTCTGGCGTTGGGAACGAGTCATTCGACTCTCGTGCCCACGGAAGCGAGTATACAGTGCATTGCGTATGGAGCTTCCAGGCGAATGGGAAACCAGAAAATTGAAACATCCGATCATTCAAGTGTGGTCGGACTCTTTTCTGATGAAGATGGAGAGACTGCGGATGCGGAAGAGTGGCTCCGCGAACTAGACTACGCGGCGAAAAGCGGCGAGGTGCGTGCGGAAAAGCGGAGGGGGCGAGTCGAGGAAATCCTAGCAGACCCACAAAAAGGAGTTTTACCGGATGTTGACGGGGTACGGTTTTCGTCTCAGAGAGACGAATTTTCCGGTCCCAGGGTGGAGTTTCATACTCATTATGGATGGGTCACCATCCACCAGCTTAGTCTCGGCTACCGGACGATGATTGCGTGGGTGGTGGATCTGGCGCGGCGACTGTTCAAGCGCTATCCGGAGAGTGAGAATCCACTGGCCGAGCCGGCGGTGTGTCTGGTAGACGAGATTGATTTGCACCTCCATCCGAAGTGGCAGCGGAAGATCATCGACTTTCTGTCGGATCGCTTTCCGAACACGCAGTTTATCGTCACCGCCCACAGTCCCCTCGTTGTGCAGGCGGCGCAGGACGCGAACATCGCGTTGCTCCGGCGGGTGGAGGTCGAGGAGGGCGACGACTACGTGGAGATCCACAACGACATGGAGCCGGTGGGCAACCTGCGGGTGGATCAGATTTTGACCAGTGACCTTTACGGGCTGGAAAGTGCCCGGCCGCCGGCGCTCGACGACCTGTTGGAGGAGCGCCGGGAGATCTTAGCACAGTCGGAGCTCACGGAGGAAGACGAGGCGCGCCTCGACGCAATTGAGGAGCGCGTCGGCGACGTTCCGGCCGGGGAAACGAAAGAGCAGCGGGAAGCAATGGCCTTTATCCAAGATGTGGCAGATCGGCTTGATGACGACGAGCCGGATTCTTGACTGAATTGCGCACGATGACGTTGGGGCATGATTCGCATTCACAAACCTGATACTCCACCTGAACGCCTTCGACGGAGAGGACCCGATAAGCGCCGTTCTCATTCTGTGTCATTTGCAAGGGACCCGGCTGCGTACCGGAGTGGGGAACGCACCTTTGACTTTGACGAAAATATCTATTCGGCATCATCCGTCAAGTCGGCCTTGATCGAGGCGCAGAATAAGAAGTGCTGTTTCTGTGAGTCGAAGGTGTCGCACATCGCCTACGGCGATGTTGAGCACTTTCGGCCGAAAGCCGGGTACCGTCAGCATGCCGAGCAGTCGTTGCAGCGGCCCGGATACTACTGGCTCGCGTACGAGTGGTCGAATTTGTTTTTCTGCTGTCAGATCTGCAACCAGCGCTTCAAGAAAAACCTCTTTCCTCTTCAGAATCCAGAAGAGCGGGCCACATCGCATCGGGACGAGGTGCAAACGGAGGAGCCGGTATTTTTGCATCCCGGACGGGACGAGCCGGAGGCCCACATCGGATTCCGGGAGGCGGTTGCCTTTGCGGAAGATGGATCCGAGTGCGGGGGACGAACCATCGCCGCTCTGCAACTCAACCGCGACGATCTCTATGAGGTGCGGCGGGATTACTACTACTCGACGTTCAAGGAACTCATTTTTCTCCTTGAGTTTTTGGAGACTGAGACTCTGACGCAACAGAGGAGGCAAGAAGCTCGTCGACTGGCTAAGCAAATCATCGAGCAGAATCGGAAGGAGGCCGAGCGTGACGAAAAGCCGTACGCCTCAATGCTCAGAGATGCGATTGCCCGATTCGAAGAGCAGGTGTCGTGACAGCCGTTTCGTCATTCTGGAGTGATCCGGCGTCGCTGTAGATGATCGGTGGAGATTGAGATTCGTCCCTTCTGGTCAATAAACCGATCGGCGCTGTCGGGAGGAATACGGAAGAGGTCGACGGGGGCGGAGCGGGACGCGTTGCGGAGCGCAGGATCGATGAGGTCCTGTGTGCGGTCAAGGGGGAGGTCCCACTTGGCAACGGCGAAGTGCGTGCCGGGATAGCGGGTGAGGAGCGCTTCGATTTTGTCCGGGCCGACGTGCCCGGCTTCTCCCCAAAACGACGGGCGGCTGCGCATCGGATCCGTCTGGACCACGTCGGGCTTGTATTTGTCGTCGATGCTCACCTCTACGGTGAGATCGGGGTACTCGGGAAGGTAGAGTGCCCAGAGGAAGGCCTTCATCCAGACGTGCTCGATGCGCTCCTGTTTGCGTTTGACGAGGACGATCTGTTCGTCGTGAGCGCGCAGGGTGAGTTTGCGGCGGAGGTGGCGCATGGGGGGAGAGGCTTCGTGAAAAGAGCGTGCTCTGAAAACGCCGTCGGGGGTGAGCCGTTATAGAACGACGCTTCCTTTTCTCGTACCTATCGGTTGTCCATGTCGAGTTCCACAGAAGAAACGGTTTCTCCGTCCCGCTACCTCGCGCTCGAACAGCTCGAACGGGTCGATCACGACGATGCCTTCGTGGAACGGCTTGTGCCGGACGATGCCGATGAGCGCACCCGTCGGCAGGCCCGCGAGCTGGTGGCAGGGGTGACGCGGCAGCGGCGCTGGCTCGACTTTGTGCTGGCGGAGGCCTACAACAAGGACTACGAGTCGATGGAGTCGCGCCTGCGGGAGATTCTGCGCCTCGGGCTCTACGAGATGCTGTTCCAGTCTACGCCCACGCGGGCGATCGTGCATCAGTACGTGGAGTTGGCGAAGCAGACCCTCCGGCCCGGGGCCGGGAACCTCGTCAACGCCATCCTCCGCACCATTGATCGGGATCGGGAGCACATTCCGAACCCGGATACCGGGGACGAAGCGGAGGACCTGGCGATTCGCTATTCCCATCCATCCTGGATGGTGCGGCGGTGGGTCGAGCGGTACGGGATCGACGAGGCCCTCGACCTGCTGGAGTGGAACAACCGGCGGCCCATGTACAGTGTGCGCATCAACCCGCTGCGCACCAGCGACGAGGCGGTGTCGGGCTGGCTCGATGAGGAGGGCGTCGTGTTCACCCGCTCGCCCTACCTCGACGACTACCTGCGCCTCAAGCGATTGCAGCCCCTCGTGCAGGGCGACCTCCTCGACGACGGACACGTGGCCGTGCAGGATGAGAGCGCGGGCCTCATTGTGCAGCTGCTCGACCCGCAGCCCGGCGACACGGTTCTCGACGGCTGTGCCGCCCCGGGCGGCAAGACGATGGCCATTGCGGGGCAACTGGAGGGCGAGGGGACCATCCACGCCGTGGACGTGAAAGAGGAACGGCTAAATCTGGTGACGGAGTCGGCGGAGGCCCAGGGTGCCGACGCGTTCGTCGAGACTGAGGCCGGGGAGCTGCAGGCCGTGGCCGACCGTTCCGATGCGCCGCAGGCCGACCGCGTGCTTCTCGATGTGCCCTGTTCCGGATTGGGCGTGCTTGCCAAGCGGGCCGACCTGCGCTGGCAACGGTCGCTGGAAGACCTCGACGAGCTGGTGGCGCTTCAGGATGAACTCCTGGATGCCGCGGCCCAGCTGGTGCGTCCGGGCGGTATTCTGGTCTATAGTACGTGTACCATCGAGCCGGAAGAGAATGAGGAGCGCATCGAGGCCTTCCTGGATCGCCGCTCGGACTTTGAACTTGAGTCGGCGGCCGACTACGTACCGGAGGACGTGGTATCGGAAGAAGGCTATTTGATGACTCTTCCCCATCGCAATCGGACCGATGGAGCGTTTGGGGCCCGTCTACGTCATGTAACTTCTTAGAGCGTTCTGCGTCTTACCGATCCGTGAATAAGTTTCCAAAGTTTGGGGGCGCTCGTAACTGAGCACGGTTCCGGGAACCTGAAATTCCCAGCATCTTGCCGGACAAGTCCGGCTGATCTCCACTGGGCTGAAGAAGATCGTTTACGTTCTCACGGATCGGTAGTCCCCTGTTACACCTCGGAGATCCCTCTTTTCATTTCCGTTCAGCTGTCTGTTCATGTCTCGTCTTCGTCTTGCACTTGTGGTGTTGGCCGTTGCGGGGATTGGGGTTCTGAGCAGTTCGCCGGCGCACGGCCAGCGCATTGCGAAATATGGGGCCGACTTCCTCGCCGGCGGGGTGGATGCGCGTGCCTTGGGAATGGGCGGGGCGTACGTGAGCCTCGCGGACGAGGTGAGTGCCGGCTACTGGAATCCGGCGGGGCTGAGTCACCTTCAGTACCCCGAAATCAGCTACATGCACGTTGAGCGCTTCGGGGGCGCGGTGGCGTTCGATTACGGGAGCGTGGCTCTGCCGGTCACGGAACGATCTACGATTGGCATTTCCGCGTTTCGGAGCGGCGTCGATGGCATTGTCAATACCCTGGAGGCCTGGAATCCGGAGCGCGGGACGCCGGTGGGCAACTACGAAAGCCGCATTTCGCGCTTTTCGGCGGCCGACTGGGCGGTCTTTGTGAGTTATAGCCGACGCCTGGGCGAGGGCCTCTCGGTCGGCGTCAACTTCAAGGGCATCCGCCGCTCGATCGGGAGCTTTGCCGAGGCGTGGGGCTACAGCATGGACGTGTCGGGGCAGTACCGGCAGGGGCCGTATCGGGTCGGGGTTCACGTGCAGGACCTATCGACCATGTTGCAGAGCTGGAGCGTGAATCCCGACGCCTTTGAGGTCAATTGTACGAACCCGATTGACGGCGAGCCCTTCGAGAGCTGTATCAATCCGGAGACGGGCGAGGTCTTTTCAGACAATGCGGCTCGATACGAGGCCGTGTTCGCGCAGGAGATTCCGTCCGGAGGCACGGCGCTCGTGTTGCCGGTGGCGCGGCTCGGGGCCGGAGCCGAGTGGCCGGTGGGCAACGGACACACCGTCACCGCGGCGCTCGATATGGACGTGGCGGTCGATGGCCAACGGGCCTTTGTGCCCAACGTCGGCGATGTGTCGTTCCACCCGCGGCTGGGAACAGCGTTCAACTACCGGGGACTGGTGGAACTCCGCGGGGGGATCCAACGCCTTCAGTACGGGGACGACATTGGGCTGGACGTGACGCCGTCGGTGGGGGCGGGGCTCGACCTGGCACAGGTGTCCGTCGACTTCAGCTTCGGGGATTTTGCGGGGCTGACGGCGCAGGATCTGGGCTATTCCTATCGCATCTCGGCCCAGCTGCGCCTCGAACAGCCGGGGTTGAAGCGGAGCGGGAAGGAGTGATACCAACTTCGCAAGCTTCGTTGGGTATGTGAGGGTGGGGGTATGTGTGTTGTACAGACCGGGGACTTGGTATGACGCTTCTGCTGGTTCACACCGCCGCCACCATCGCCATGCTCGGGGTGATTCTGGTCGTGCAGGTCGTGCACTACCCCCTGTTTCGGCTCGTCGGAGAGCGGACCTACGCCGAATACCAGACCGAGCACATGCGACGGATTACGTGGATCGTCGGGCCGCTCATGACGATTGAGCTCGGGACGGCCGGAGGGCTGGTGTGGGGACCGCCGTCCGGGGTGCCGGAGTGGCAGGTGACCACGGGTCTCGCCCTTGTGCTCTTCATCTGGGGCACCACCGGGCTCGTGCAGGTTCCGCTGCATCGCCGCCTCACGGAGGGCTTTGATGCGGGGGCCCACCGATGGCTCCTCCGGACCAACTGGCTTCGAACCATCGCCTGGGGGCTCCGGACGGCCCTCGTGCTCTGGATGTGCGCCCGGCACGCATCGGCGTAAACCGAATCCGCTCCTCGATGCACCGCTCCCCCACCGTAAAGATGTAATACCAAATCCGTCTGCAAAGTTCAGGCAGACAGAAAAACCGGTATAGGCGCAAGCGATTGGGGCTCACGTACATCCCTTCATCCCGACAGTAGTCGGGACGATGTACTCGACCACTGTCGGTACAGGCTACCCACACACTTTCAAACCCGAATCCCTCAACCGGATTTGGTATCCCATCTTCCGCCTTGGCATCTATACTGAAACGGGCGGCCCGTCTGTGTGTAGATTGACGGTTGACGTTGCACTACGTGTGTCCCACGTACAACATACACGCTTCCATCCGACACACGAGTGTGTCAGGCAAACTAGTTTGCCACCAACGGAGCTGCCGAACTAGTTTGGCTGCGGAGTTGGTATGAGTGCAGCGTCAACCGGCAATCCATACACGAAACGAGTTGCCAGCGGGCACTGCCGACGACACGTGAACCTGATCCGGCTGCCTGTAGGCATCCCGCAAGAAGGGGCGACACAGCCCCCCCATTCCCCAATAGTCGGTTCTGGAGGGAAACGCCGTTCTCGTACGTAGGGGAGTGCGCGTCTTCTCCCTCGGTCAGTCCGAACGCGGGCGTGAAGCCTGCGCTGTCCGCTTGCGGTTGGCACAACGCCCGTTCCGCATAGGCCCTTGGGCGTCCGCCCGATTCGAGACGATTCCCAGTGGTGGGACCATACACGCACATCCGACATGCTCGCGTGGGGGGCGCTGGGAAAAGAAACGGGCCGGACGTCCACAGGAAGATGTCCCCGTCGTCCCCACCCGCTCCTTTCTTTAGAACAATGCGTCCCCGCCCATCGACACGTCAGATGCGACTGTAATGCTGATCGCCGTCCTCGTCCTCATCATCGTCGACCATATAGTCGTCCGACGGGATGTCGAGGTAGGCCATTAACCAGTCGAGCGCCCACACTTCCGTTTCCGTTCCCTCCCAGGAATAGCTTCCCTGCACGGTATCGGCCACCCGCTCCCAATCGACCGTCCAGTCCTCGTGGACCGGAAACGCAAAGGGATGGTCGTCGGTCTCGAAGTAGAGCATGCCCTCCTCCGGATCGTAGATGCTCTCCACGCTGTCGTCGTCGCGACCGAGCTTGGCCGCCCGCACAAGCAGGGGCACCTTAAACCGAAAGTCCATCTTCGGCACTTCGTCCGCTTGGCTCGCCAGGAAGTTGGCGAGCGTCGCACAGCCGTCACTCACCTCCATGGCGGCCTTGGCGGCTTCCTCCGTCGTCGGATCCGCCTCCACGGTGTCGAGGGCCGCCTCCACGAGCGGCCATACCTCCACCGGGTCTTCGCTCTTGGTTGTGTTTTCTTTGCGAGGGATGACTACGGTTTCGCTCTCGATATCCACGGGTCTGTATTCAATGATGATGAAGCAAATCGCGACGACACGTTCCCGCCGAAGATCAGCTTCATGAATAGCGGAATGGTGTAACACAAGATGTGCGCGGATCACCGAACATGCAACCGCTGGCGGGGCAGAATCGGTCGGTTTCCCCTAAAGAAAACAAATACATCCAGATACAATGCAGGAGGCCGAGCCGTCCAGGAGCGGAATACCGTCGTTCCCGTCTATGAGTCGATCTCGGCCTGCACATCCAACGCCGCTTCGACGAGATCGTCTTCCATGTCTTGCAGTTCGTCGTGCTGCGCCACGTACTGTCGGACCGCGTCCTCAAGCCCGGATTCGCGCGTGACGACCGTCCGCCGCTTCCGGTCGGCCGGTTCGACCGTGCGTTCAATGGCGGCAATCGTGTGGACCGCCGACAGGGCTTCTCGGATCCGGTCCTGCTCCACGAGCGCGAGTTGCTTCTCATCGACGTGATACCGCACCCGTACGACGGCGTCGTCCACCTCCGTCTGTGCAATCGCCTCCAGAATGCGCGCAGTCGGCTCCTCCTCCTTACGGGCATCCACGTGAATCGCCGTGAAGGGACGCGCAGGCGTCTCGACGAACGTCAGGCGCGTTGTCGGGTCCGTTTCCGCATCAATGTCCACCCGGTATGCGCCCTTTTGTTCGTCGCGTTCATTAAACGTGACCCGCTCGATGCTTCCCGCATACACGACCGGCGGGTGGCCCTCCGGATTGCGATTCTGGGGGCGGTGGACGTGCCCGAGGGCCACGTAGTCGATCGGCGACACGGCCAGCTGTCCCACCGTAAACTTCGGCTCAGACGAGATGAGCGTCGTACGCTCGGAGCCGGCCAACTCGGCCCCCTGCAGCGTTACGTGCCCGGCCAGCACCGTCGGGACGTCCGGCGACAACGGATGCGTAGCTCCGTCGCTCCGCTCCACGACCGTCCCCGACGCAATGTCATCGGTGCGGCGCTGCACGTAGGTCACGTACTTTTCCTCGATGAAGTCCCGCAGCTCGTCCGGCGCCATTGACCGGTACTCCTCTTTCGTAAGAATCTGGCTGCGGATGGGCCACGGGAGCGGGATGAGTTGCAACGGACCGCTTTTCGTGTCAATCACCTGGACCTCCGCGGCGGGCCGCCGATAACAGTGCACCTCTCCGGTCACGTACTCGAAAATGTCGAGCGACGAGGCCCGTCCATAGGTCACGGGGTGATCGTGATTGCCGATAATAAACACCATCGGGATGTCGGCCGCGGCCAGCGGCTGGAGGCACTCGGCAAAGAGGGTCTGCTGGGTGGGCGTGGGATCCGCCGTATGGTAGGCATCGCCACAGAACACAAACGCATCGACCCGATCGTCGAGCGCCCGCTGCACGACGGCCTCCAGGGAACGCTGCACGTCAAGCAGACGGGTATTGAGGCCCGTCTCCGGATCGCGGCGCCCGTACGTCTTGACGCCGAGATGAATGTCCGCCGTATGCAAGAGCTTCACAGTGTCGAGTGTCGACTCTCGGGGTTTGAAGAAGTGCGCTCGTCCAACGGCACGGTTCCACTCGCAATTCCCCCTCTCCTCACCATCCCAGCCGCCCGCCATTGTCGGACTCGGTGGTGTCTTCAGGCGTCCCAAAGTCCTCCACAACTGGGAAGCTCGCCTCTTTCCTGAGGAGGGACACCGAATCGGACTGCGCAATGCGCTGGTAAAAGTCGCCAACGAGGAAGAGCGCACTGTGCGCCCCCTGCCCCCACCAACTGGTCCGAAAGGTAATACGCTGGTCGTCGAACCCGACCCAGGCCCCGCCGACGAGTTCAGGGTGCATGAGCATAAACCACGTGTCGGCCGACCGTTGGGTGGTGCCCGTCTTCCCGGCAAGGTCGTAATTGCCCAGCCGAAACTGGGTCCGGATGCGCTGCCCGGTGCCGTAGTCGATGACGCCTCGCATCATGTCGACGACCGTGTAGGCCGTACGCTCCGAAAGCACTTCGCTCGGACTCGGGTTGTCTTCCCAAATCACGTTTCCGTGGCGGTCTTCGATCCGGGTGACCGCAACGGGCGGATTGTACAGCCCGCCGTTGGCGAGCGTGCTGTAGGCCGTTGCCATTTCGAGCAGCGTGACGTTGCTGGTGCCCAGTGCGATGGAGGGCACCGCATGGAGGGGACTTTTGCGAATGCCCATGGCCTCGGCGTACTGCACCACCGTATTCGGATTGATGTCGAGCACGAGCCGCGCCGTGATGGTATTCTTAGAGTTGGCGAGGCCCTGGCTCAGAGTCAGCATCTGGCCACTCGACCTGCCCCCGTAGTTTTTCGGTTTCCAGGTCGTGTCTGCCGCCGTATCCTCCCAGGTGAACGTGGTATCTCGGAGTTTATCGTAGGGCGAATAGCCGTTGTCGATGGCGGCGGCGTAGGTAAACGGCTTAAACGTAGATCCCGGCTGCCGCCGTGCAATCCCGACCTTATCATATTTGTCCGTCTGAAAGTCACGCCCGCCGATCCACACCTTGACCCGACTGCTGCGCGGATCGAGCGCCACCATGCCGGCCCCGAGGCGGCTCTTATTGTGCTTCAGCGAATCGACGAAGGTCGTGTCCGCAAGGACCTTGTTCATGGCCGCCGTCGAATCCAGCCCATTCGCCCGCAGGGTATCGTAGTACGTGGTCCGGTGAATCGCGTCTTCCAATACCTCCGGATTCTTCTCCCAGAAGTACTCGAACGGCTCGTAGTCCGCTCCCGCCTTGAGGCTGTCGTACGCGGACAACGACGAGGCGTAGAGCGCCGAGTCTTTTTCGCTGCTCCACTGGAAGTCCACGACTTTCTGCAACGCCGCCATGTTCTCGTCGACGGCGGCCTGCGCCATCCGCTGCAATTTCGAGTCGAGCGTGGTATATACGCGCAGGCCGTCCCCGTACACATCGTATTTGTTGAGGGGATGATCCGGATCGTTGGACCAGTCGGTCAGCAAATTGCGGACGTGCTCGGCAAAATAAGGCGCAAACGAAGCATACAGCTCCGACGAGTTGTAGGAAGCTCGAACCGGCGCCGTCTTCTTCTCGGCGTAGACCGACGAATCGAGGTACCCGTGCTTCACCATCAGCCGCAACACCACGTTGCGCCGTCGTTTCGCATTCCCGGGGTTGCGGACCGGATTGTAGTAGGTCGTGGCCCGGAGTGCCCCGATAAGCGTAGCGGCCTGCAACACGTTGAGTTCATCGGCGGGCACCCCGTAGAAGGTACGGGCGGCGGCTTCGATGCCAAAGGTGTTGCTTCCGAAGCTCACCGTATTGAGATACATCTCAATAATTTCCTTTTTCGTGTATTGCCGTTCCAGCTCCACGGCGGTCACCATTTCCTTGATCTTCCGCTCAATAGTGACGGCCCGTCCCACCTCTTCGTTGTACAGGTTGCGGGCCAGCTGCTGCGTGATGGTCGACGCCCCGCGGAAGTTGCCGGTGAGGATGTCTATGGTCGCCGCCATAATGCCGACGGGATCGACGCCCCAATGGTGACGAAACCGGTGGTCCTCCGTCGCGATGAGCGCGTCGATCGCATGGGTCGAGATGCTATCGTAAGGCACCCAGGACCGGTTCTGGGTCGCATACCGGGCCAGCTCCTTTCCGTCCGCCGTGTAGGCCGTCGTCGCCAGGTTCATCGACGGGTTTTCCAGCCGCTCGGTGGAGGGGACGTCGTCGGTTAGCGACCAGATGTAGACCCCTCCCCCGATCACGCCCAGAAGCACGACAGCGACGATGGCTGAAAGCGCCGCGGCGGCCTGTGCCTTGTCCGGATCGGCAATCCGACGATGGAAGAAGCCGCGGATGCCGGACGCAGGCCGATTGCGCTGCCGCTCCAGTGCTCTTTTCTCTTCGTCGGACAAGGCTTCCTCCCGAACGGAGGGATCGCTGAAGTAATCGTCGAGTTCGTCTTCGGAATAGGACCACTCAGACATGGTCGCACGAAATGGGGAAGATCAAAGGGGGCGTCGGTGGACGGAAACGGCTCCTCCGGACGGCTGCACGTTACGCCGGTGGCCTACAGATTCCTCGCGTGTGCCGGTCCATAAGAGCATACGCGGACCGCCCCGCCGGTCCGGCGGGACTCTCAAATTCCCTGGGCATACTCATGAGCCAAAACGGACTTCGACAATGTATCACGTATCGGTTATGTCGAGAACACGCGTGCCGTTCCACTCCATAAGGCGTAGGCCATCCTTATCCAAACGTGCAAAGGTGTTGTTTTCGTACCAGCTCCCGGTATTGACGTACATCCCATGCTCGCACCGCTGCACGACATGCTTGTGGCTGTGCCCCATAATCACCGTATCGGCGGGGGTGTTGCGCAGTCGACGGCGTGCGTACGCCGCAAGCGCCTCTACGACGGCGGGATCCGGCTCCGACTCGCGCAGTGCCCGACTCACAGCCCGCGCCAGCCTGAGCCCCAGATCCGCCGGGAGCACCGCCCGATAGAGCCTGATCGCGAGGGGATGCCGCAACACCGGTCGTATCCAGGCAAAGGCCGGATGGGTAGACGCCTGGGCGTCTCCGTGGGTTAAGTGGAGGCGTCGGCCGTTGTGGTGGACATCAAGCGCCTCGGGAACGAGGGTGACCCCGAGCTCCTCCGAAAAGTACTCGCGATGCCAGGGGTCGTGATTGCCAAGTACGTACGTCACCGGTACGCCCCGATCGGTCCACCGCGCCAGAAGGGCCTGAAACCGTACGAATCCTTTCGGCACGAGGTGTCGGTACTCAATATACCCGTCAAACACGTCTCCCAGGAGGTACAGGTGCTCCACCCGATCGGCGTGAGCCTCCAAACACCCTATCAATGCCGCTTCGTTGGAACGGGCCTTCTCTTTTCCCCCTCTTCCGAAGTGCATGTCGGACACAAACAGGACCACGATGACCGAGACTCGGGACAAATAGAATTGCGTTGGGGACGCCCGAAAGGGTAGGGGGCATGGCAAACGGCGTCAAGGATTCTCCGCTGTCTTTACCGCAATCAAATACCGTCCCCCGGCCGAGGCGGATCTCGTGAATTCCGTCCCCTGCGAATCCACAGGCACTCAGGAACCATCGAGACTTCGTAGGGGCTCGCCTTCGTCCTTCGAACGCATTGCAACAGCGATCCGTAGGACACCGTCAGCCACACTCAATGGCGCGAGTGCCACGATCATACGTTTCCCTTCGGTTCCGCTCTTTCCATGCCCCGACGCCAGACCTCGTATCGGCCGCCGACCCAGTCGGTGATGCCGCCCCTCATCAAGAACCTCCTGATCCTCAACGGGCTCTTTTTCCTCGCCCAGTTCGTGGCGGCGAACACCCTCTCGGACTCCGCCCTGCTCGCCCAAGTGCTGAACTACCTGGCGCTGTACCCACCGGGCAGTCCCGAACAGGGCGTCCTCGTCGTGTCGGGACAGATTAGCACGTCGCCGGGCTTCTGGCCCTGGCAAATGATCAGCTATAGCTTCCTGCACGGGAGCCTAGGGCACCTGTTCTTCAATATGTTTGCCCTTTGGATGTTTGGGGCCCAGGTCGAAAACCGATGGGGATCGGAGCGCTTCGGGGTCTTCTACTTCGCCTGCGTGCTGGGGGCCGCCCTCACCCACTTGCTTTTCGTCCCCAGCGCCCAAACGCTCGGCCTCGGCGGCACCTTTACCCAGGCCGCCATTCCCACCGTCGGCGCCTCCGGCGGGGTGTACGGCATCCTCCTGGCCTTCGGCATGATGTTTCCGAATCAGCCGATCTACATCTGGTTTCTGTTTCC
>CAYOWD010000066.1:0-16551 GCA_964407535.1 uncultured Salinivenus sp.
GACCCTGCAGCTGGCCCTGGCGGAGCAGCGGGTGGGCTTCTTCGTTCGGGAGGGGGAGCAGCGCGAGATTATCGCGTCAGTGGACGAGGAGAACCGCAATGAGCCCCTCGATCTGACAAGCCTCTACGTGCGGTCGTCGAGCGGCGAGACGGTGCCTCTCGACAACCTCGTGTCGGTCAGCGAGCAGGCCACCCCGCCGCAAATCTTCCGGTTCAATCGGTATATGTCCGCCACGGTCAGTGCCCGCCCCGCCCCCGGCAACACGATTGAGGACGGCATCAACGCGATGGACCGCGTGGCGGAGGACGTGCTCGGGCCCGAATTTACGACGACGCTCACCGGACAGTCGCGCGACTTCCAAGAGACCTCCAACCAACTGCTCTACGTCTTTGGCCTGGCGCTGCTGCTGATCTACTTGGTGCTGGCGGCCCAGTTCGAGAGCTTCCGCGATCCGTTCATCATCCTCCTCACCGTGCCGCTGGCCCTGGCGGGCGCGATGCTCTTCCTCTGGTACTTCAACCAGTCGCTCAACATCTTCAGCCAGATCGGCATGATCATGCTGATCGGGCTGGTGGCGAAGAACGGCATCCTCATCGTCGAGTTTGCGAACCAGCGGAAGGCGGCGGGGCTATCGATTCGGGAGGCCATCGAGGAAGCGGCGGCGGTGCGGTTTCGGCCCATCCTGATGACGGCGCTGTCCACCATTTTGGGCGTGTTGCCCATTGCGCTGGCGCTCGGGGCGGGGGCCGAGAGTCGGATTCCGATGGGCGTGGCCGTGATCGGCGGATTGCTGGTGGGGACGGTGCTCGCGCTCTACGTCATTCCGGCCACCTACACTGTTCTCACGAGCGAGGACGCCGGGCCGGTGCCGGCGGGCGGCGACGGGGCGGTTGTAGACAATGGGATCCGCGACGACGAGGGGGCGCCGCGGCAGAAAGAAATGCCGTCCGGATAGAAGTGATTTTCTCCATGTTGCGTATTCCGTCTTTCGGAGCCGACAAATACGCAATACGCAACACGCAATATCGTCTGCTCAACTCTCTGCCTCTGCGTTTTTCTTCATACATGGACCTCTTCACTCGTCTCATCCTCGCTTTTCTCATTCTCGGGAGTGGCACACTCGTTTCGACCCCCGTTTGTGCCCAGCAGGTCGCTGACACCCTTCGTCTCGACGCGGCGGTGAAGCGGGCGCTCGACGAGAACCCGGAAGCCGAGATTGCGCGCCGGGAGGCCGACATTGCCGCGAACAACGTGACGCTGGGCAACGCCGGATTTCTGCCTGCGGTGACCGGCGAGGGGGGATATACGCGGAGTCGGGCCAACTCGGAGCAGCGCTTTCTGGATGGCAGCACGCAGACGTCGGACGGGGCGCTCACGACGCGAGCCACGGTCGGGGCGGATCTCCGGTGGACGGTGTTCGACGGGTTTCGGCCCTTTGCCGCGCAGGATCGATTGCAGGCGGAGCGCGACCGACAGGACGCGGCCACTGCGGAGCAGGTGGAGGCACTCGCGGCCGACGTGATGGACCGCTACTACGACGTGGCGCGGCGGCAGCAACAGCTGGCGGTGCTGCGCGAGGCGCTGGCCATCTCCCGGGAGCGGCTGCGCATTGCGAAGGTGCAACGAGAGGTGGGGGCCGGATCGGAATTGCAGGTGCGTCGGGCACGGGTAGACCTCAATGCTGATTCGGCGCAGGTGCTGCGGCAGGAGACGGAGCTGACCAACGCCAAGAGCCGCCTGAATGAGCTGATGGGCCGGGGCGAGGAGGCCGCCACGGATTATGGAGTGGCCCCGCGGATTGCGGTGGCGGAGGACCTATCGTACCAGGCGCTGCAACGCGATGCCTTGCAGGACAGCCCGGCGCTCGCGCAGGCCCGGGAGGCATTGCAGACCGCACAGGCCGCAAAGCGGGAGGAGCGGGCCGATTACTTTCCGACGCTCGACCTCACCGCTGGGATCGGGTACTCACAGCTCGATGCGGAGAGCGGGTTCCTGCAAGAAAGCACCGAGACCAATTTTACCTACGGGGCCGCTCTCACATTTGATCTCTTCGACGGCTTCAATCGCCGGCGCCGGACTCAGAACGCCGAGATCCGCATCACCAACGCCCGCCTGGCCGTCGAGGACGTGCGCTCGGAGTTGGCGACGGCCCTTACCAGTGCCTACGAGCGGTACCGCAATCGGCTTCAGCTTGTCGAATTGGAAACACAAAACCGGACGGCTGTGCAGGCCAACGTCGATCTGGCGCTGGAGCAGTTTGAGCAGGGCACCATCACGAGCGTGGAGCTGCGGGAGGTGCAGGAGCAGTTTATCCAGGCTGAGAGTCGCCTCCTTACGGCGCAGTTCGAGGCCAAGCAGGCGGAGGTTGAACTCCGTCGGCTGAGCGGACGGCTGCTCGACGACGTACGGCAGTGACCACAACAATTGGGGAGTGAAGTTCGGCGCGATTGATTGGGGACACTCGCGCTACATTCCGCCAAGGTGCCCGGATAGGTTAAAGGGATGGAGTCGTGCGTCTCGGGCGCGTGGGAGAAGGATATTTTCCAGAGGGAACTACGTCAACCGGGAGCCGAGATGGGGTTTTTCTGCATCAATGGGGACGTAATCGAAAGAAAGTTGGGTTGTTGATACCCGTTACGAGTAACATCACCCTCTGGAACAGGGCTGTCTGAAGGTGCAGCGGAAGGGATGAAAGAACACAAATCGTGCTCCCATCTACGGAACGTTGTCTGCTGAGCGAACGCAAGCGATTCGTGAGTGCACTTAAAGGACGCAATCCCAATGCACTTCTCAGGTGTCCCAAGACGTGCAGGGGAATCCCCCACTTTACAGGAGGGGGGATTCTTATGAGAAACGTTGCGTTTCCCAGCGATCCTTGCACGCCGTTTGCAGGTATCAATGAATAAGTTGGAACCATATTCAGCGGCCAAAAAGACGAAGAGGGCTGGATGCGTTCAGGTCATGGGTCCTTACGGTGGAGCCTGAGTCGGACAATGCATCGCCTCCACCTCCTCTTTTATATGCGAGGTTGATTTATGGAGATTTCCAGGTTGTCCACGTCTTGCGGAAAGGGCAGTCCCCTTTCCGTACAAGCGGCGGTCACCGACGAGCGACGGCTGCAGGCCCTTCAGCGCTACGATATTCTCGACACCGAGCCGGAGCCGGCGTTTGATCGCATCACGGATCTTGCGGCGCACCTTTTTGATGCACTGGTGGCGGCCATTAGCTTCCTTGCCCAAGAGCGTCAGTGGTTCAAGTCCACGATCGGACTTGAGAAGCCGGAGATTGGCCTGGAGGTCTCGTTCTGCGTCTACACCGTCGCCAGCGAGGAGATCTTCGTCGTGGAGGATCTGGCGTCGGACGAGCGGTTTGCCAACAATCCATACGTTACAGAGAAGAACATTCGGTTCTATGCGGGGGCACCGCTGACGACGCCCGAGGGAGAGCAGATTGGGACGATCTGTATTCTCGACACCGATCCCCGGTCGCCCTCCGAACAGGATCTGGAGCGGCTGTCCGACCTGGCGGCGATGGTGGTTGATGAGCTGGAGCTTCGTCGCGAGCACGCGGAGCGGAAGCAGACCCTAAGGCAGTTTCGACGGAAGCGGGAGCAGCTGCAGCGAGCAGAGCAGATTGCGCAGGTCGGGGGATGGGAGTACGAGGTGGACACGGACACCCTGACGTGGACGGACGAAACGTACCGGATCCATGACCTCGCGCCCGACCGGTTGATCACCGTGGACGACGCCATTTCCTTCTACATCCCGAAGCACCAGTCCGTGATCCAGTCGCACTTCCGCAGGTTGCTGGAGGAGGGCGGCGAATACGACCTCGAATTGCAGATCCAGCGGGCCGACGGGGAACGTCGCTGGATTCGGACGATGGGGAAGGCGCATCAGGAAAACGGAGACACCACTCGTGTGAGCGGGGCCATGCAGGACATCACGGAGCGTCGGCGAGACAAAGAGCGGCTTCGGCAGCAGAAGGACGTGCTCCAGACCATTTTCGACAACATTCCCGTTGTCGTCACGCTGTTCGACGAGGAGGGAACGATTCTGCTGGCCAACACGCAGTTTGAGAAGACGCTCGGGTGGTCCCGCGACCGGATCGAGCGTCAGGCCGATGCACTGGAGCAGCTCTTTCCGCCGCGCTCGGTGCGTCAGGAGGCACGTGCGGTGATTCAGGAGGCGTCGGGCGACTGGCGGGAATTTCGGGTGCAGGCGCGCGATGGCAGTCTGACGGAGATGATGGGGGCGGTCGTTGAGCTCGTCGACGGACGCCGCATCGGCATCGGCGTCGATATTACGGAGAAGAAGGAGCGGCAGAAGCGGCTTCGCCTGCTGGAGGCCGCGGTGGAGCACACGCGACTGCCGATTCTCATTACCGAGGCGGATCCGCTCGACGACCCCGGGCCCCGGGTTGTATACGCCAATCCGGCGGTCCACGACATGACCGGCTACGAGGCCGACGAAATGCGAGACCAAAGCCCTCGCATGTTGCAGGGACCGGACACCGACCGCGAGGCGCTCGACCGGATTCGGGAGGCGCTCGAAGCCGAAGAGCCCGTCCGCGAGGTTGTGCGCAACTACGCAAAGGACGGCACCCCGTACTGGAATGACATCTACATTGCCCCGGTCCGAAACGAGGACGGAGAGGTCACCCACTTCGTGTCGGTCCAGGACGACGTGACCGACGACATTCGGCGCCGGGAAGAACTGCGCGAGGCGAAGGAGGCGGCGGAGGAGGCCGACCGGATTAAGTCGGCGCTCCTCACCAACATGAACCACGAGTTTCGCACGCCGCTGACCTCGATCATTAGCTTTTCGCGGCTCATTGCGGGGAAGCCGGAACTGGCCGAGAATTTTGCCGACAAAATTTTGGGTGGCGGCAAGCGGCTTCTTCGTACGCTGAATGCGGTTATGGACTTTGCGGAGTTGGAGGGCGGGCGGGCCGCCGAGACGCCGCAGCGCGTAAACGTAGGGAGTCTGGCGGCGTCGGTCGTTGAGGCGTTTGGGGATCAGGCCGAGCGCAAGGCGCTGTCTCTTCAAGTGGATACGCCCGACGGCGCAGTGACCGCTTTCCTCGACCGGCACCTCATTGAGCGTGTGTTAACGCATCTCGTGAGCAATGCGGTTAAGTTTACCGAGGAGGGCGGGGCGACGGTCCACGTTCGCGAAGCCGAGGACGAGATCGAGATCGTGGTGGACGATACCGGCATCGGTATTGCTCCGGAGGCCCAGCCGCGGGTGTTCGACGAGTTCTATCAGGCGTCGGACGGAAATGATCGGACCCATGAGGGCAATGGGATTGGACTAACTATTGCAAAGCGCATGGTGGAGCAAATGGGGGGAACGATCGATCTGGAAAGCACGCCCGGTGAAGGGACGAGGGCCACCGTCCAGCTCCCGACAGACCGCGAGGAAAAGTCCTCGGAAGGGGAATAAATGAGAGGGGAAAAGCCGAAGAGGACCGCTTGGGGCTTTGTGAGAGATCGTTCGTGCACGGAGGCGTTCAGCATTTCTCCGAGGGGTAGATCCGTAGATCGAACACCAAGGAGGTTGAACAGTTCGTTAAGAGGAGGTAAGTTGAACTGAGGGCGGGCCGCTGCAGACGAGGCGTACGTTACGAACAGGCCTCTTCTCTAGAGTCTCCGCGAAATGCCGTCGCCCCCATTCTTCAGTCCCTCCTCGTGTAACGAAACGAATACATTTTGGGTGTCTTGTTACATAACTTCTACATTTCTGTCGGAGATCCTCGAATTCCGGCGGATGACGGGCGGTTTTGAGGATGGTGCATCTTTTGCGGCCTGTATGGTCGCGTTGCAGGCAATGGGCGTGGCGAGGGCGGAGGAGCAGAATTTGTGGGCATCGGGAGCTGTTGTGAGCCCCGAACGTCCTTGTGCTCGGGCGCGATGTCGCTGTTGAATACGGCAGCCAATATTGTACGGCCTCGCCTTTTCGACTTACTGTTCACGATCATAGATACGACCATATGTCAAATACCGAAGATATTGAATCCACCCTGGTCGATCTGGAGGATTCCATTTCAGGCCGTATTGAGGGCACACTTGTGGCATCCGGAGACGGGTTCGTCGTGGCCGACACGCTGTACGACGAGGATGCGGACGAGATTGCCGCGATGGTGGCTACGACGATGGGGGTAAGCAAACGAATGTTGTCAGTGCTCGGCGGAGGGGACGTCGATCAGACCGGCATTCAGGGGGAAGATCGAAACGTCTTTCTCTTCCGTGCTGGAGGGGAGGGGGTCCTTGCCATCGTAGTGCCGGGGGAGGCCAACGTAGGAATGATCAATCTAAAGGCGCGTGAGGCGGCTGAGGAGATTGCCACGCAGCTCAAGCGCAGACCGGATTCCTCAGCGTGAAGATATACAGGGATCACTTTTCCAATCAGTAGCGCTCACTGTTATGACTGACTTGAAAGTTGTGGTGACCGGTCCGGTCGGATCGGGAAAAACCACGTTTGTACATTCCCTCGTTGGAGAGGATGCGATCACCACTGACGAAATCGTGACCAATGGGATTCAGAAAGAGCAGACCACAGTGGCGATGGACCACGGCCAGGTTCGCGTCAAGGGGCACGAGGTGACGTTGTTCGGCACTCCGGGGCAGGAGCGGTTCGACTACATGTGGGAGATGCTTTCGGAGGGGACCGATGCCGTTGTGCTCCTGATTCCGGCCGACCGGGAGGGGGCCGTTGAAGAGGCGGACGAGATGCTGCGGCACGTGATGGCCGAGCGGTCGGTTCCCCTCGTGGCAGCGGTAACGCGGAGCGATTTGGTAGATGGACCGGCGCCGTCGCACGTGTCGGAGCAACTGGGGTCGGCCGTCCGGGCTGTTGCGCAAATCGATGCGCGAGAGATGGACGGGTGCTTCGATGTTCTGGAGATGCTCATTGATCACGTTGAGGCATAACCGGTCCTTTGGTGGCGGCGTCCCGTGGACATCGAACGAGGTTCACGTTTTGTCCGACAACGCCGTCGAGTTGCGCAATCCTACTCATACGAGCAAACACATTACAATGGAAGATTACGGTGAACGAAAAAGCTGGTCGGTTAAGGATGAAGAAATCCACGACGAACTGGCGGGAATGATGGAGCTGAGTCAGGAGGAAAAAGACCTCCTGGCGGAGCTGCAGGACGTGGCGGCGGAGCAGGCCGACGCGATGACCGACGATTTCTACGACCGGCTCATGTCCCACGACAACACGGCCGAGTACTTTGAGGGCATTGAGATGGAGCGCCAGCACGAGTTTATCGCCGATTGGTTTGTGGACTTGTTTAACGGATCCTACGATGCGGAATACGTCTCGGAGCGGCTCGAGATTGGGCACATCCACGTGCGGATTGGCCTGCCGGTGCGGTACCCGCTGTCGATGATTGACGTCATCATGCAGCACGGTGAAGAGGTGGCGGCCGAGAGCAGCGATCCGGAGATGGCAAAGGATGCCTTTCAGAAGGTGATGTCCCTCGACATTGCGGTGTTCAACCAGGCCTATGAGGACCAGCAGCTTGAGCATCTCGCCGAGCTGGTCGGCGGCGAGAAGCTGGCCCGACGGTTGTTGACGGGGTCGTCCTAATCGGTTCGTTGCGGGCGTGTCCTCGCGGCTACGCTGAGGCGGGGCGAACCGGGCGGCGGTTCGTTTCATTGTCCACCGTCTCACGTTAAGGCACGGCAGTCCCTTTCATGGTCCCACGCATCCAACGCAACACAGTGCGATGGCGGACGCCAATGAACGAATGAGTTGGTCGGTCGCGGATGACGACCTCCATGATGAGCTGGCGGGCATGATGGGGCTGCGTCCGGAGGAGAGAGACCTGTTGGCGGAGCTACAGGACGTGGCGGCGGAGCAGGCCGACGCGATGACCGATGATTTCTACGACCGGCTCCTAGCCCACGACAACACGGCTGAGTACTTCGAGAACATCGACATGGACCGACAACACGAGGCCATTGCCGAGTGGTTTGTGGAGTTGTTCGGCGGCGTCTATGATGCGGAGTACGTGGCGGGACGGCTCGAGATTGGACACATCCACGTACGGATCGGGTTGCCGGTGCGGTACCCGTTGTCGATGATTGATATCATCATGCAGCACGGGGAGGCAGTGGTAGCTGAGAGCAGCGATCCGGAAACGGCGAAGGAGGCCTTCGAGAAGGTGATGGCCCTCGACATTGCGGTGTTCAATCAGGCCTATGAGAACCAGCAGCTTGAGCACCTTGCGGAGCTGGTCGGGGGCGAGAAGCTGGCGCGACGGTTGTTGACCGGCGCTGCCTGAGTACCCGATCGCCGTATGACGAGGGGAGCGGCGTACTCCGTATCTCTCAGGACTCCACAGAGCGGACTATCCCCGCAGCGCACCCCAAGAGTACTTGCTTCACCGATCATCTGAGATGATTACGTTCGCAGCGCACCCCAAGAGCACTTACGTTCGTAGCGCACCCCGAGAGTACTCACGTTCGTAGCGCACCCCGAGAGTACTTGCTTCACTGCGTTCGCAGCGCCTCGGTGGGGTTGATCTGTGCGGCACGGCGGGCGGGCAGGAGGCCGGCAAGGGTGCTTACGACGACGGCGCCGCCCCAGATCACCAGGGCCGTTCCCAGCGACAGGTCGAACAGGGTGATGGGCGGGACGCCGAGGGTGTGGAGATAAGCATTCAGGCCTTCGTTGACGACGAGGCCGAGCCCGCCGCCGAGAACGAGTCCCGCTGCGCCGCCCAGGGCCCCGAGGGCCGCACTTTCGGCCACGAAGAGCCGCTGCAGGTCGCCGGCGTCGCCGCCCACCGCCATCATGATGCCGATTTCGCGCGTTCGCTCACGTACGCTCATCAACACCGTGTTGGCGATGCCGAGCACAGCCACGGCGAGGGCAATCACGCCGATGAAGCCGAGGGACAGATCCAGAATGAGAAACAGCGTGTCCAGGCGCTCAAACTGGCGGCGGAAGCTGGTGGTGTAGACGCCGGTTGCGTCGAGGGTGCGTCGGACGGCTGCGGGATCGGCGGTGTCGTGCAGTTGCACGCGGACCGCCGCGTAGCCCTCCTGGGTTCGGGAGTGCCGAAAGAGAAGGTCGAGCGTGGAGAAGAAGGGCACCTTGTTCAGCGACTGCCCGAACGCCATCGGCAGGAAGACGCGCGTGAGCCCCGACACGGGATGTTTAGCGTCGTCGATCAGGCCGGCAATCCGGACGTCGTACGGGCGCTGGCTCATGGGAAGCGTCCGCAGGCCGCTGCTGAAGGATTCCGACTCGGTGCGCAGCTTGTAGAAGTTGAGGGAGGCCGTGACGAGGTCGATGGTGTCTCCGACGGCAGCGTCGACCGGCTTGTAGCCCAGCCGTTGGGCCATGGACCGGCTGATGAGAATGGCCGGCTCCTCGGCTGTGTTGAAAAAGCGGCCGTCGGCCGGCTGGTAGGACGCGATGTTTTGAAAGGACATGGGGATGCCCTCCGCTGTCACCGGGAGGGCGCGGCCGTTGCCCTCCAGTTTGGCGGGAAACTGCAATTCGGGATAGGCGGCGAGCACCCCGTCGATCCGCTCAAAGGTGCGTACGAGGCTGTCGGTGAGGGCGACCCGAGAGCCGGTAGGCTGTTCGGCGTCGACGGCGGCACGTTCCTCCGTCAGGCCCGGGATGGGATGCGAGGTCACGCGGAACGTGTTCTGGAGCTTCAGGGCGTCGACCTCGTTCTGGACCGTCTGTTCGAGGCCCGAGCCGTAGGCCAGGAGCGTATACAGCGCCGCGGTGCCGATCATCACGCCGGCCCCGGTAAGCAGGCTGCGCGTGCGGTTCCGGCGCAGATTCTGCCAGGCCAGTGAGACCAGATCGGCGAGGCGCATACCGGTTAGGTGTGTAGGTATGAATGTGCGTAGGTGTGGATGGGAATGGAGGGGGACGTACACACTTACGGACCTACACACTTACGCACCGAATCGCTAGATTCGACAGGTGCGGATGGTGGTAATGATGATGCCGCGGGCACCGAGGTCTTCGAGGTCGTCCATGATCTCGTTGGCGCGGGAGCGGCGGGCCATGGCCTTCACGGCCACCCAGCCTTCCTTGTTGAGGGGCGACACGGTCGGCGATTCAATGCCCGGCGTCACTTCACGCGCCTCCGACAACTGATCTTCCGGCAGGTCGTACTCGATGACCACGTATTCGCGGGCCACGAGAATGCCTTTGATGCGTTCGGCAAAGCGCTGGGCCTTTTCGCGCTGGGCCGTTTCCTCGTTTTGGGCAATGAGAATGGCCTCCGAGCGCAGAATGGGATCGCCGGCGGTTTTGAGTCCGGCCTCGTCGATGGTGCGGCCCGTCTGGACCACGTCGGCAATGGCGTCGGCCACCCCGAGCTGGATGGAGATCTCGACCGCGCCGTCGAGGGGGACCACATCGGCGTCGATTCCGCGCTCCGCAAGGTCCTGGCGCACAAGACTATCGTAGGAGGTCGCGATGCGGGTGTCGCTCGTAAAGTCGTCCGGCGTCACGTCGCTGGACTTCGGAACGGCGTAACAGAAGCGGGCCTCGCCGAAGCCGAGGTCCATGACGTGCTCCACGTCGGCCTCGCTGTCGTATGTGAGGTCGAGGCCGGTGACCCCGAGCTCGATGATGCCGTTGCTCACGTACGTCGCGATGTCGCGGGGACGCAGGAAGACAAACTCGACCCCGTGCTCCGTGTCGCGCACCGACAGTTCGCGACCGCGACGACGACAGTGGTATCCGGCCTCGTCGGCCAGATCGGCGGCCCCGTCCGAGAGGGCGCCTTTATTGGGGAGGGCAATCTGTAGCATCAATTTGTTTTGTTTGTATGTGTGGAAGTGCGTATGTGTGTATGTGTGGTGGGGGTACCATACATACTTTCATACATACAGACCTTCACACCTATAGGTGTTCGTACACGTCCTCCAGGTCGAGGTCGCAGGCGATCATCATGACCTGAAGATGGTAGAGGAGCTGGGCAATTTCCTCGGCCGTATGCTCCCGGCTTTCGTGCTCGGCGGCCATCCAGACCTCGCCGGCTTCTTCCAGCACTTTTTTGCCAATGGCGTGCGGGCCGGCGTTGACGGCCTCGACCGTCCCGGACTCCGGATCCTGGCGGGCCACCTTGTCCTGCAGTTCGGCAAAGAGGTCTTCGAAGCGTTTCATGGCGGAAGGGGAAAGTCCGAAAGCGGATCCGCCTGTAGCATAGGGAAGCGGCGGGAGCCGTGAAACGAGCCCGGCGGTGATTCCCGGAGAATTCAGCCCGAATCGACGAGGCGCCCATCGCGGAGGTGGAGGAGGGCGTCGCTGGCGGCGTCGATTTCTTCGGGGTGATGGGTCACGACGACGACGGTGCGGTCGTGGTCGCGGCAGATGCGACGAAGGAGCGAGACGACCTGGGCGCCGGTGTCGGCATCGAGGTTGCCCGTGGGCTCGTCGGCGAGGAGGAGCGGCGGATCCGTCACGAGGGCGCGGGCCGTGGCCACGCGCTGCTGTTCGCCGCCGGAGAGGGCAGCGGGACGATGGTCCATGCGGTCGGCAAGGCCCACGTCCGCAAGGGCGCGTGCGGCCCGAGGCGTCCGGTCCGAGGGCGGCACGCCGGCGAGGAGGAGGGGCAGGGCAACGTTCTCCCGTGCCGTCATGGTGGGAATGAGGTGGAACTGTTGAAAGACGAGGCCGACCATGGACCGTCGGTAGCGCGTCCGTCGCGATTCGGACAGGTCGGCAAGGGGCCAGTCGCCCACCTCAATGGTGCCCGCGGTGGGTTGGTCGAGCGCTGCGAGCAGGTGCAGAAGGGTCGATTTGCCGGAGCCGCTTGGGCCCACAATTCCCGTAAACGTCCCCTCCGCGACGGTGAATGAGACCTCGCGAAGGGCGTGTACCGTGGTGGGGCCGCGCGGGTACGTCTTGGTGACGTTGTGGAGCTGGATGAGCGGGGCCGGCGGAGCGGGCATCCGAATTCGACGAGCGTGACCGGTTGAGAACGATGAGGGGCTTCGGAGTGGGGGCATCCGTCGGGCAAGCAATGCGCCGAGCGGCGTGTACTCCGCATGCGGATATACCTCTCTCAAGGAGTGGAGGTCCGCCCGAGCGGGGACGAGGACATTCCCGCCCGTTCGACTCCACCTCGCCTGCGCCCCGCAACGGGCATCGTCCTCCGTCCTGCTATTCGATCACCACCAGCTTTTTGGTCTTGATCGTCTGTCCCACCCGGAGGCGAAGGACGTGCACGCCGGGGGACAGCGACTGTACCGGCACAGTGAGCTGTTTTCGACCGGCGTCTTGGGGCTCGTCGAGGAGGGTAGACACCTTTCGCCCGAGCATGTCGTAGAGGACGATCGTCACGGCACTCGCCTCCGGAAGCTGGTAGCGCACGGTGGCCTGTGTCCGGGCCGGATTCGGGTAGACGGACTGGAGCCGAAGGGGGGAGGGCCCCCCCGCTCCACCTTGATGGGGGAACTGTAGTGCGTCGATCCATCAGCGTCGACCTGTTTGAGATTGTTCGGGTCGCTGAATCGAGGCCCTCGACTGTTGTGGTCGCGATGACAACGTCCGTCGTGCCGTCGTTTTCGCTAGTCGCCGTGTACGTGAATACTCCCGCCTGGAAATTGACCGCGCTGTTGTTTGGGGCCGATCCGCTCATCGCCGAGATGGAAACGTTCTTGATGGCACCTTGGACTGGCGTGCGCTCTGGCCGTCCAGAATAGAAATGCCCTGCGCCGTCCCCTGGATGGTCCCGGTACTTCCGCCGGCAAGCGTGGTGGTATCGGAGCTGACCTTCAGGCCGTCGATGGCGTATCCGTAAAAGGACCCGTCGTTGTCGCCGTCGCCGGAAATGTCGTTCCCGTCGTCCGTCACCACATTGTCCTGAATCGTCGGCGTCTGATCACCGTCGATGGTCCGGATCGCGACGGAGGCCGTATATTCAAAAACTTCGTCGCCCTCCGTATCGTCGGCGTCGCCCCCGAGATTTTGCTCCTGCGTATCGTTGAGGTCGAAGGACTGGCACCCGAGTTCGAACTGGTTGGCGGTGATGCTGAAGCTTTTGGAACTGGTCGTCGTCATGTTCCGGATGTCAACGCCCACGATGTCGGTGGAGATGAGATTGTTCGTCACGTTCAGGCCCACACCGTCGTTGTCCGCCGAGAACCGGCTGGGGTCGAGGGTGATGCCCTGATTGCCGATCAGCGTGAAGCCGTCGATCGTGACGTCGTCGTCCTGGATGGTAAACGCGATGTTGCGCGTCTGGTCGACGGGCGAGCTCGTGCCCCCGTCCACGACGGTTTCTGTGCTGCGGCCGCCGTCGTATCCCGCCGTGCCGAAATTATTCCCAAAGAGCGATACGCTTTTGTTCACTGTGACGGGACCGTAGTTGCCCGATCCGTTCGGACACACGTAGATGTTGTCCCCGTCGACGGCATTGGAGAGGGCCGTCGAGATGTCCGTATACACGTCGGTCGTGTTCGTCGACGAGCAGTCGAGGGTCCCGCTGCTAAAGTCGCCCGCGCCGTCGTCGTCCACGACGATGTTGGTTTGGGCCTGGGCCGCTACGGGAAGCAGGAGGGAAGCCAGAAGCAGCAGACCGATCCAGGGCGGCGGGGATGAGGAGCCAATACGAAAACCAGACACAATAGAACGAATCCAAGACATGGGGGGCATAGACAGGCTGAGTGGAATTGAGGCCGAGGGAGGGGAGACGCTGGCGCACTATGTGCGCTGGAGAGCGTCCCCGTCCGCGTCATGGGATCTACGGACGGCGTATGCCGTGCCGGTGGCAGCGAGCAGCACCATGGCACCGGTCCCGCCGAGGGAGATGTCCTGCGTCGGTTCGGTAGGCGTACCGGGGGTTTTTGTTGTCACCGATTCCGCCGGCGAAGACTCGAACGGACGGGTTGAGGAGCCGGACGATTCGGAGGACGACCCTGGGGCAGCCCACGACGGAAGCCCGCTGGAGTGCCGATCCGGGGAAGAAGAATGGGCCAGCGAGGAACGGTGGGGGCGTTGTGCTGCGCATGGCCCAGCTCGGGCCCTCCTCCCAGCAAAAGACTATAAATGAGGCCGACAAGGAGACGGCATCGAAACATAGAATAGAGGATCATGACGGTGGAAGAGGAGGGAGAGGGGCGCCCCAGTAAGTCGACTGGCGACAAAACGCAACGTGCCCGTTGAAGGCTCTATCCGAATGAGAACATCTGCGTACTGCCCCGGAGAAACACGGAGCCTCAAAGTGTTCTCCGGGAAGCAGCGACGGAGCCTGTACGTACGGCAGAAAAGAAAAGCTGACGCGTGCCCCGGACGGGAAAAGTCGCTCGGCGAGAAAAGAGGTTCCAGTTTGGGTGTTGCTATCGACGTGGTGGAATATGTTCTTTTAACATAGAAAATAGGAAAAAATGAGAAAAGAGTAGGGTATATTGAAAAAATACATATTTTGGAATAATTAATATCTAGAAAGTGACAAATATTGTAAGTTTTGTATAACAAACTTTTTCGCAATTTACGAGAGCATTTAATGGTGTAATAAAATTTGAAGAAAAAGTGACTTTATTTTTAGTACACCATTACGTAATGGTACGCAGGCTTCCTCGCTGACAAGGGCCTTCGGATCTGTCTTCGGCGTTCGAACGTTGGAAGAGACACCTCACAATTGCTGAAAGCGGTGCACTTCTAGGGCCTTTTCTCGGCTACTCTGTACGCCGTTTTCGCGTCAGAATCGTTTTCTTTTCTTATGTCCGATGATACAGAAGCGGCTTCCGATGCTGAAACGGAAGATCCACTTACGGATGCGGACCTTGGTTGCATTGATCCGTCCAAGATTCGCGTCGTGGATATTGAGCGAAAAGATACCGGGGAGATCCTTCGTCGAGATTGTTACGATCCGGATGGAGGAGCGGCCGAGATTGGAGATGTGATGGGATTGAAGAGGGGAGAGCTTTGGCTCCGAACTGTCTCGTGGGCACGGTCGAAATCCATGGAGCCCACGATACACGTGCGATGGGAAGCGACGGGACTCGCGCGTGAGGACATCGGGAAGGTGGAGGTGTTTGCCTGGCCGGTCGGCGAGCCGGTTCCCATCTTTACGGACAACATGTGATCGGGTACGCACTTGGTTGGGGCCGGCGGGCGGAGGGCGATGGGCAAGGAAGGAGGCGCCGGGAACGACGGACGGTTCGAGGGGGCCAGATGGAGGCAGTTTCAGTTCGTGAAGGGAAATTTTTTAGATCGGGCGTTCACTTCTAACTTCATTTCTAACGAAGTCCCTTTCCTGTTGTCAGGATTCCACGTTCGCGTTCCGGCTCTCATCGGGGCCTTGTGGGCAGTGCTTCTTATCGTGGGCATCGGGGCGTCGGGGTGTCGCGGAGGCGAACTCTACATGGGGCTCTCCACGATGGGGCGTACGGATTCACTGGAGATGACGGACGAACGGATTCGGGAGGCCTTTTCGAAGCAACCGCAGCTCACCGATTCGCTGAATAGGGTGGTTTATAGTGTGGGGGCGTTTCGAAGAGACACGGGATTGTCCAATTCACTTCAGTTTCCTTGATACCGCTTCCGTTTCAGAATGTCGGTCTTCGAAAGAAGAATGTTCGTACCGCACGATTCCTCCTCTCCCCCTATAACGTCTTAGCGTTCCCCGTTTTCGTTGGTACGACATCGGAGAACGACCCGAATTTGGGACAAGTACCGTCCTCCGTATTCCGACATCACCGGACGGATTCCGTATGAGGGGGAGAGCGCGTGTACGAGATTGCCCCCGTGTCGAAGAAGACCGGGCGTACCGGTCGGGGCGCATCAACGGGCGCGGGTATTCGCCGCCGCCGGTTGCCCCACTAAAGAAGCTCCGGCATCGTGCGGCCCAGGGCCACGCCGATCTCCTCGTCGTCTTCAGTGCAAGTTCCCACTACAACGATCAGGCAAACTGGCTGGCCTCCACCGATGCCTTGTTGCTCCCCGCCTTTTTTGTGCCGGGCCGCCACGCGACCCTGACGACCAACGTTGATGTGTTTTTCATGGACGTACGGAGTGGATGTCTCTATGCGAGTTACAGCGACCAGACGCAAACGCAGAATCGGTACGTTCAGCTTGGGTATGAGCACAACCACGGCGATGAACTTGCCAAGGAGCACGTCCAGCCCCTTCTGCCCGGCGTCGTAGACGCTGCCGGACGGCGATCCAGGAGGCGGATTCCTTTCACGTCTCCCTTTCACGTCGACTCGAATGCCGCCCGGTGACGGGTCCACACCGAAAACCAACGAACATCCGCCTGCACCCCGTCGTTGATATCGGCTGTAGACGACGCATTCTTCAGGATCCCCGACGCCCCGATGTCACAGTTCGATACGCCCGACCAACTGACCCTTCCCGATCTCGAAGAGGATGTCCTCGACTGGTGGGACGCCCAGGACATTTTTGAGCGCAGTATTGAGGAGCGCGAGGGACAGCCGACGTTCACCTTTTACGAGGGCCCGCCGACCGCGAACGGCAAACCCGGCATTCACCACGTGCTGGCGCGGGCCATCAAGGACATTTTCTGTCGCTATAAGACGATGCAGGGGTATCAGGTGGCCCG
>CAYOWD010000067.1:0-16535 GCA_964407535.1 uncultured Salinivenus sp.
GAACCCACCGGCGTTGCTGACTCGCTTCTTTGACCTGATCAACAGTCAGGACTCTGTTTCTTCCAAGTCGGAAGTTTGTACCCGGACTTGGTATGAGAAGGTATGGGAACGGGGCTCGGGGGGAGCGTCGGAGTTTCGGGCAAACCGACATGTTGAGGTCGTGAAGCTGCTCATCCCCAATCCCCATGAGCGAAGTCCCTATGCTTTACCATTCGCGACGGTGATTCGCTTAGGCGTGGAGGAGAAGTCGAATCTCTCGTCCTCCCTCCACCTCCACACACGCGATCCACGCACATCCCGACAACGGCAATCCCAGCCGTCGGGATGCCAAGTCGAGGACATTGTACGCCCATACGCATACCGATTATCCCCGCGGGCGGAGGGGGCGCATCACGATCTCTGAGATAAGGTGGTTGGCGGGCGATTCGAGCACGTGCATCACTGTTGCCGACACGTCTTCGGGCTGGAGGGGGTTGTCGGTCATCTCCACACCGGCCACGTCAAAGAAGTTGGTTTCGATGGAGCCGGGGTAGAGGCAGGTTACACGAATGCCGTCGTCACGCACCTCTTTCATAAGGGACTCGCTAAAGCCGCGCAGGCCGAACTTGCTGGCGTTGTAGGCCGTCAGGTTCGGATTGCCGAGCAGGCCGGCGATCGACGCCACATTGACGATGTGGCCGCCGAATCCCGTCTCCTCGTTCTGCTCGCGCATGGTCGGGACCGCTTCGCGCGTGCACAGGAAGACGCCGCGCAGGTTGGTGTCCATCTGCACGTCCCAGTCGTCCAGCGGCAGGTCGTCGACCGGCCCGAATTGGCCGAGGCCGGCGTTGTTGAGCAGGACGTCGAGGCGGCCGCTCTCGTCGCGTACCGTGTCGAAGGCGTCCGCCACGGCGTCTTCGTCCCGCACGTCGCAGGACAGGGGACGAAAGGCGTCGCCGAGGTCGTTCTGAAGAGCCTCCAGCTTGTCGGTGCTACGGGCGAGGCCGTAGACCGTCGCTCCCCGATCAATGAGAGACGTGGAGAGGTGGGTGCCGAGGCCGCTGCTGGCGCCGGTGACGACGGCGACGCTGTCGGTCAAGTCCATGGGGCGTTCTAAGGTTGGTTGAGAAATACAACACGACACCTCTTCTATCGGTCGGCGGCGGCGGGAGTTGCCGGGCGGGCGGGGATTCCTGTTATTTTCCGTTGGGGCGTTGTGCGTTGGGGCGTTGTGCGTTGGGGCGTTTTGGGTTGTGGGTTAGAGGGTTGTGGGTTGGGCGTTGGGGGTTTGGCGTTGTGGGTTGGAGCGTTTAGGGTTAGTGCGTTGAGGGTTGCGGGTTTTGCGTTATGCGTTGGGCGTTGGGGGATAGGGAAAGAGGGGGATGGACACAGTTATCCGGGAGCGGGGGGAACGGAGGGCGAGGACGGGGCGTCGTCGTCGCGTTCGTCAAAGGCATCGGCCCAGGTGGTGCTGGTGGCGAGTACCCGCTTTGCCTCGGCCAGCGGAAGATCGAGCACGCTCAGCAGGATCTGTACGGCTTCTTTGCGCGAGTGCCCGTCGCGTCGAATCTGCTGAAAGGTGTCCTCAATCTCGTCGGTGTCGTCGAGCTGGTCTTTGTACTGCTGGATGGTATCGGCACTGGGCATGAGACGAGCACGGACGGGGACGAAGAACGCTTAGTGAGGGGCACGCGTCGGGGGCGGTGCGTCCGAAGGGCAGGGCGACCGCATGTTGGGAGATGTCCAGAGACGTAGGAGGCGATTTTGCCGTTACATTCCCTGTCTGCGCGGAATGAGCGGACGCGCGGAGGCATGGAGGCAAGAACGCTGTGCTCCCATTCTTTTCTGTTTATGCGGAGAGTAAGATGCAATTGCCCTGGTCCGGAGGGACGCGAGACGAAAATCTTATCCCCCTGTTATACTTTTGTGATAACATGACGCGGCGGCGGAAGGTTTACGGCTGTGACAACCGAGACGAGAGAATGTGTGCCCGCTCTTTTTCTTCCAAACCGCCGAAGTCTCATGGAAATGCCCAAGCCCTGCACGTCGACCGAGCCTGACATCGATGCCCTGAAGGCGGGAGATGAACATGCGTTCCGGTGTCTCTTCGAGCAAGAGCGCGACCGGCTCCGAAATTTTATCCTGAAGATTGTCGGGGATCGGGACGCCGCCGAGAATCTGGTTCAAGAGACGTTTGCCGAGGCGTACTGTCAGATTGAGGACTTTCGGGGCGAGGCGAAGGTGTCGACCTGGCTGTTTTCCATTGCCCGGAATTTGGCGTACGGGCAGCTCCGGAAGGCCGACCGCCACAACTACCGGGAGCACCGGACCATCGAGTTTTTGCAGGCCGAACAGGACGATACCCGGCTGGCGACACTGAAGGCCGTGGAGACAGCCGAGCGGAAGCGAATCGTGCACGACGCGCTTCAGGAGCTTCCGGACCACTACCGGCGTGTGGTCCAACTTCGAGACCTGGAAGAGAAGTCCACAACGGAGACGGCCGAGCAGCTCGGCCTCACAGAGGTCAACGTACGCGTGCGCCTTCACCGAGCGCGGAAGCAGCTTCGCGACCATCTCCGCGAGCGCATGGACCGGTAGGACGGGGCACCGCGGACTATGCCAGTGGGTATTCGAGGCCGCTTACGTAGTCGGCTACGGCATCCTCGTCGGTCACGAAGGTGATGCGCTCGTAGCGCGGTTGGCCGATCCAGGCGTGGTCGGGGGTCACGTCGTCGTCGGTCAGGACCGTTTCGGTGTCGGCGTCCTCGAAGACGGCCGTCCGTCCGTCGATCGATTCGTCGCGGAGGGCCTCGCGAAGGGCCTCGACCGATCGGTACTGGCCCAGTTCCTCTACGTCCTCCTCCGGAGACGGGGGATCTTCGGTCCGGGCAGAGTGCACGCGGATCTGGAGGCGGTCGTGGTCGGGGCCGCGCACGAGTTGAAAGAGGGCCGGGGCGGGGGAGGCGGGATTGGATTCGGGATCCGGGCCCTCCGGCGACCGCACCTCCTGTCCGGTGTCGGGTTTGGGATCGTTGCCGCGATGGCGGCCAACGGCGGGAAGATCGTCGGGGAGGTCTGCCATAGGAGCGTCCAGAGGGGTTGTGGAGGGGAGTTTGCAGTTCGTTGTAGAATAACGAATGCGGTTTTTTGAACACACGATTGGCCGAGGATTCGTCCGTGAAGGCCCGGTGACAACGGAGGCGACGAGGGGGACGGCATGGGGAGAGGGGCGTGGGGGAAGTGGGGCAGGAGGGCTGTAGAGACGGGATCGGAGGACAGTGGAGAAGAAGAGTGCGGCGTGAGGTTGGTTCGAAACAGCAACGGGGTCGGCCTTCGTTCAGCACCTGAAATATACCGATACACTGCCACCAATTTCTCCGTCGATTCTTATGGATCTGACCTACTACGGCCACTCCACCTTCGAGATCGAGACGCAGGGGACGACTCTCCTGTTCGATCCGTTCTTTGCGGACAACCCGCACACCGACGCCGAGGCGGGGTCGTTCGATCCCGACGTGCTGTTCCTCACGCACGCCCACTTCGATCACTATTCGGGCGTCGAGGGGGTGCTTCAGGGGAGCGATCCGCTTGTGATTGGCAACTTCGAGGTCACGCAGCGGGTGAGTCAGGACTACGACCACGACGACATTCAGCCGCTCAATGAAGGGGGCGACGTGGCGTTTGACTGGGGAACGGTCGAGGCGACGCATGCGCGGCACAGCTCGTCCTTTCCCGACGGCAGCTACGGCGGCGTGCCGATTGGCTTTATTCTGGAGTTCGACGACGGAGTGGTGTACAACACCGGCGACACGGCGCCCTTTGCGGAGATGGAGTGGGTTGGGGACCTGTGGGACGTGGATCTGATGCTTGCGCCCATCGGCAACGTCTTTACGATGGACATCTACGGGGCGCTTCACTGTGCCGAAATGGCGCAGCCGGAGCGCGTGGCCCCGCTCCACTACGACACCTTCCCGCCGATCGAGGTCGATCTCGATGAGTTCACGGACGCCTTCTCGGAGGCCGGGTTTGAACCGGTGGTCTTCGACGTTGGCGAGAAGACGAGTCTGTAATGGCGTCTGACCAGCGTGCGATGGCGAGACGGCCTCTTGTATCCGGACGCGTTGTACGTAGTGAAGAAGGAGGGGGCGTCGAGGGGCCGGGACGCCCCCGGATGGGTTTTCGATTGTGCACCGGGGCCGCCTGTCGGCAATAGCCCGTCGGCCCGGTGCCCGTCGCGGTTTCTCGCATAGCTCTCCCGTTGCGTTCGTGAACACGATCGGTATTCTATCGGACACGCACGGCTACTTCCATCCTGCTCTCATGGACGACCTGAGCGGGGTGGATCTTATTTTGCATGCCGGTGATGTTGGGGACTTCGGCATTTTGGACGGGCTGGAGACGATGGCGCCGGTGCGGGCCGTGTGGGGAAACGCCGACTCGATGGGCACACGGCGGCGCCTGGAGGAGCACGTCCGCTTTGAGGTCGACGGGGTCGACGTGTGGATGACCCACATCGCCGGGCACCCGGATCGCTGGCAGCGGGGGATGGGCGAGCGGCTCGCCGATGATCCCCCCGACGTGTTTGTGTGCGGCCACAGCCACATCCTCCGCGTCGAGCGGGTCGACGACCTGGAAGGCATGCTCTACGTCAATCCGGGAGCGGCCGGGAAGCAGGGGATGCACGAGCGCAAGACGTGCCTCCGGCTCACTATTGACGACGGGGTCTCCTCCGAGATGGACGTAATCCACCTCGACGCCGGGCCGGCGGAGGACGCCGATCAGTCGTGATGAGCGGTGCGCTCCGCCTCGGTCCGCTCGAAGAGGGTAGACAGGAGGGTGCGATCCGCCTCGGTGAGGGACGTATTGCGACGTCCCATGACGCGCTCGGCCACTGAAAGGGCCTTCTGGAGTCGGTACGTGGAAAATCCCGTGTCGGGGCCGCCCCACGAAAACGGCGGAACGTAGCGCGCCGGAAAGCCCCCGCCGTACAGGTTGCAGAATGTGCCGACGACGGTGCCGGTGTTGAACATGGTGTTGATGCCGCACTTCGAGTGGTCGCCCATAAAGAGTCCGGCAAACTGTCGGCCGGTGGCGACGAAGGCCTCATCGGCGGGGGCATAGGCGCTGACCTCGCCGTAGTCGTTCTTGAGGTTGGAGGTGTTGGTGTCCGCACCGAGGTTGCACCAGCGGCCCAGGTAGGAGTCGCCCAGAAAGCCGGGGTGGGCCTTGTTGGAGAGCGAATGGATGACGGTGTCGTGGACCTCGCCGCCCACCTTGCACCAGTACCCAAAGGCGACGCCTTCGATGTCGGCGCCGGTTTTAATCTGGGACTTCGGGCCGATGTAGCAGGGGCCGTTGAGGACGGCGTGTTCGAACACGGTGGCGTCGTCGTCAATCACGATGGGGCCGTCTTCGGCGTTGAGGACGGCGCCGGGCCGCACCGAGGCGCCGGCTCCGAGCTGGATCCGATCGGGAGCAACGGCCACGGCGCTCTCATGGACCGACGCGTGGTCCCGATCGGAGAGGGGGGCGTCGGAGGCCGACGGGACGGAGCGATCGGCGGCATCTCGACGCAGGGCCGCGTCCAGGGTGTTCAGGAGGTGCCAGGGGCGAGACACGAGCGTCGCCGTGTCGAGCGTGGTGACCGGCATGTCGGAGAAGGGGGCCGCAGAAAGCGCCGGGGGGGAGAGGAGATCCGACGGCAATCGAGCAGAGGCACCGGGCACCCAGGCGGCGACCAGGACATCGTCCTGGACGAACGCGCGGGCCTCGGTGCCGCCCGTCACGTACGACTGGAGTTCGGCCACCGCCGGGCCGTCCTCGGCAACGAACCGCCCGTTCACGAAGAGCACGTCGGCGGCGTCCGGGAGGCGATTGACGAGCGCATCCGGATGGGTTTGCTGCGTGATGGGCGCGATAAGCGGACGCGTATGGAGCACAAGGCCGTCGGGCGCAACGGCCTCAACGGTAGTGCCCAGGAGGGTGTGCATGCCGAGGCGAAGGTCGTAGGCGGCGCGGGTTTCCGTAAGCGGGCGAAGGCCCGATACGCGGGCGTCTTCAAAGAGGCAAAGGTGCATAATAGAGAACCAGCAATCCAGAGCGGGGGAAGAGACGAGCATCCTGCAACGGCGTCCGATGCGTCCCCAAGAAATCGCATCGTGCCCCGATTGACAGGGCGACAATTCGAATCAGCGTGACATGGGTTTCGGAAGGATAGGCATTAGTGGAGAAAATGTCATTGCCGGATTGGTCTGCTTCGGTGCTGTAGAGGGGAGAACATGGGTTCGGAAACAGAAAGAAGACCGCTGTCCAGGGAAGCATGTTTCGACAGGAAAAAGAACATGCGTTCCACTAAACTCCCTCGTTACTGACTCGTTAGGACATCCCAATTTGTGTAAAGGTACGTCGAACATTTCGAGACCGTGCGTGCATCGCTCCGTTGCGGGTACGAGAGCTGGGACCGCTTCCACGAGTTGCGACAGTGCGGTACGCATGTTGCACGTCAGGACCTCTCGCCCTGATTCCGCATCGATTATCAATCTTAGGCAGCCATGAAATTTTTCGTTGACACGGCCGATCTAGAGGACATCCGAGAGGCCAACGATATGGGCATCCTCGATGGGGTGACGACCAATCCGTCCCTCGTCAAAGAACAGGGCAACATCGACTTTCACGAGCACGTATTCAAGATCTGTGAGATCGTCGACGGGGATGTCTCCGCAGAGGTGACGTCGACGGACTTCGACGGCATGATGGAAGAAGCGCATGCGTTGACCCAGGTGCACGAGAACGTCGTCGTCAAGATTCCCTTGATCAAAGAGGGAATTAAAGCCCTTCGCGCGCTCGATGAGGAGGGCATTGAGACGAATTGTACACTCTGTTTCTCGCCGAACCAGGCTCTTCTGGCGGCGAAGGCCGGGGCCGATTACATCAGCCCGTTTATCGGCCGTATTGACGACATCGGATCCGACGGGATGGGGCTGATTGAGGAGATTGTCGAGATCTACGACAACTACGGATTCGGGACGGAGATCTTGGCGGCCTCCATCCGGCACCCCACCCACGTCAAGCGAGCGGCGCTTGCAGGGGCGGACGTGGCCACCATGCCGTTCGAGACGCTGCTCGACATGCTCGACCATCCCCTGACGGATCGCGGTCTGGAACGGTTTCTGGAAGACTGGGAGGAATACAAGGAGGCCCGAAAGGCGGAAGCGGGCATGACGTCCTGAGGCGACCCGAGCGCAGGAGGCGGAGAAGAAGACCCGTTGTCCGCTCCGGGAACGGGGACGTTACCGATTTGTGAGTACGACTTCGGCGCCTTGAAGTCGGCCGGACGAGTCCGGTTGATCTCCTCCATGCCGGTGCAAATACTGTACGTACGTCGTCCCGAATCGGGAGAACGGCTGCTCGTTCGGCTGTCTTGTGCCGAAGAGCGATGGGGGAAACGACATTACTGAAAAACGGCTGTATAGATTAACCCAGGTTGCGGGTTGTGCGTTGTATGAGCTGAGGGCGGCTATTCTCGTCGTTCAGCTCCCTCTAAACCAGGGGAAACATGCTCCATCCCGGCTGTTTGTCCCATTTCAGTGCCCAATTGCGGAAACGCTCAACCCAAAACCCCGCAACTCACAACTTGAGTTCGATTAGTATGAAGTTTCTTGCGCTCGGGGACACGGAGGACATTGCTGCGAGTTGCCACTTTTTGGAAATTGGGGGCACCGGGCTCGTTCTTGATTCCGGAACGGATCCTCGGCGGGACGGCCCCGATTCGCTTCCGAAGTTTGACTGGGTACGGGAGCGCGTGCGGAGCTATGTCGACCACGCTGTGATTACGCACGCCCACCATGATCACATGGGGAGCTTGCCGGTGTTGGTGGAAGAGTATCCGCACGTCATGGCCCACATGACCGACGCGACGAAGCAGTTGCTCGAATTTCTGTTGCCCTCGTCGGCACGGCTCCAGAAAAAGCGGTATGATCAGAACGAGACCCCGCACGAGCCGCTATTCACGGAGGACGACCTCAGCTTTCAGAGCCACATCTACCTGACCCACGAGCTGCAGGCCCCCTTCGATCTGACCGGGATGCAGGGAGAAACGCCCGTCACGGGCCGATTTTACTCGGCGGGACACATTCTCGGGTCGGTGGGCATCGAACTGACGTTTGAGGAGGAGACCGCCGATGGGGATGTGCGGGAGCGGCAGCTCTTCTACACGAGCGACACCAACATGCAGCCCCAGTCGATCATTCCGGGGGGCGAGTATCCGTCGGAGACCGACATTCTGATGCTCGAAACGACACTCGGGGCCGACGAGGAGGCCGAGCAGACCAGCCGCCCCGAGGAGTACGAGAAGTTTCGGGATACGCTGAGTCGCGTGATTGATCGGGGCGGGACGGCGCTCATTCCGGTGTTTGTGATGGGACGTGCTCAGGAGATGCTGGCCATGCTACAGCGGTTGAAGCGAGAGGGACACATCCCAACGGACGTGCCGATCTATACGGCGGGATCGATGCGGGCCATCGCGGGCCTGTACGACGACACCCGCAAGACCACGCCGCGCCTGGATGAGGAGTTCAAGGTGTTCGACGTGGAGCAGGAACGCGTACCGTACAGCAGCGAGGCGAAAGCGGACGTGCTCGACGGGCCCGGCATTATGGTGGTGAGCAGCGGCATGATGTTCGAACCCACGCTCTCGAACGTACTGGCGCGCCGCATTGTGGAAAACGAGCGCGACGCGGTGCTCATTGTCGGGCACGCGGTGGAGGGCACCCCGGCGCGTCGACTGCAGGACGCAGCGGCGGAGGGACCGGGCGCGCCCGTCATGCTGGCCGACGGGCACGGGCCACAGCCGGTCTACTGCACCGTCGAACGCTTTCGCTTCTCGGGGCACAGCCACCGACGCGACCTGCTGCAAATTGTGGAGCGGCTCGACCCGAACACGGTACTGTTGGTGCACGGAGAGCCGGCGGCGCAGGAGTGGATGCAGGGCGCGATTGAAGAACGGCATCCGGACACGGAGGTGCTACGGCCGGGGTGGGGGGATCTGATTGACCTCTGATCGCAACTCTGCAATCGGCATTGTGCATGTTGCACGCGGTACAGCGGGTTATTTTGCCGAATTCCAGGCACGTTCGCCGTGGCCGGGAGGCGCTCGGACGACGGCAGCTTCCCGGAAGAATTTCGAGGCCTTCCCATCCTGCCCGACCATTTGCACGATGCATTTGTTAACATAACGCACGGGGTACGGTCGCTTCCTCACCAGGGCTTTTCCTCACTGTCGCTTCGGTTTTGTTCTATGCCGTCCTTTCGATCCGTAGAGAACAACGATGCACTCAATGAGGCACTGGCCCCCCGCGTGGACGGGACGTTGTATACCGATGACATGACGCGGGCCCTGTACTCCACCGACGCCAGCATGTATGCGATGAAGCCGGTGGCGGTGCTTGTGCCCAAGCACGAGCAGGACGTGCAGACGGCGCTGAAGGTGACGTCGGAGATTGGCATTCCCGTCCTGCCGCGCGGCGGCGGCTCCTCCCTCGCCGGACAGGGGGTGAATACGGCGCTCGTTATCGACTTTACGGTGCATCTCGACGATATTCTTGAGATTGATCCAGAGGCGCAGACGGCCCGTGTGGAGGCGGGCGTGACGCTCAGTGAACTCAACCGGGCAGCGGCTGAGCATGGGCTCATGGTGGGGCCGGACCCGGCCAGTGCCAATCGGGCCACCCTGGGGGGCATGCTGGCCAATAACTCGACCGGCACGCACTCCATCGCCTACGGCAACTTTATCCACCACGTCCACGAGGCCGAGGTGCTTTTGGCCGATGGGACGTCCGCCACGTTCGAGCCCCTGGACCACGACGGGTGGCAGGAGCGCATGCGGCGCGACGGGCTGGAGGGGGACATTTATCGGGGGCTCGATGCGATGCTGGAAGCGGGACGTGAGGTCATTGAGAACGACACCCCGAGCCACTGGCGGCGCAACAATGGGTACCGCCTGGAGACGCTGCTGGAGGAAGAACGCAATCTGGCGAAGCTGATCTGCGGCAGTGAGGGCACCCTGGCCGTGGCCACCGAGATTACGTGCAATCTCGTCGAAAAGCCGGCTCGAACGGCGCTGGGGGTCGTCCACTTCGAGACGCGCGACGACGCCCTGCGTGCCGTCACGACGGTGCTCGACACCGACCCAACCGCCGTCGAGCTCTTCGACGGAGTCGCCATCGAACGAACCCGAAAGACGCCCGGCTACGGCGAGCGCCTCACCTTCATCGAAGGGGAACCCGGCGGCGTGCTGATTACCGAGTACTCCGGCGACTCCGAGGACGACATCCGTGGGCAGCTCCAGGCGCTTGACCGTGCAATGGCCAATACGAAGCGCGGCTACTCGGTGGTACGCGTCGTGGAGCCCGACGCCGTAAAGAACGTCTGGTCCATTCGGAAGGAGGGGCTCGGGCTCCTGATGGGCGTAGAAGGCGACTACAAGCCGTGGGCCTTCATTGAGGACGCGTCCGTGCCGGTCGAGAACCTGGCGGATTACATTGACGAGCTCTCCACGTTTATCGACGACACCGATACCCGGGCCGCCTACTACGCCCATGCCTCCGCTGGGTGCTTGCACGTCCGTCCGTTCATCAACACGCGCGACGAAGACGAGATGGACAAGATGGCCCGCATCGCGGGCGAGTCGCTCGACCTCGTCAAGAAGTACGGGGGCGTCGTGTCGTCGGAGCACGGAGATGGCATTGCGCGGGGCTGGGCGAATCCCGAAATTCTGGGGGAGGATTTGTACGAATTGTGTCGCACGACCAAGTCCATCTTTGACCCCGACCGCCTCCTCAATCCGGGAAAGGTGGTGGACACCCCCATGATGACGCAGCATCTGCGCATGGGGCCCGACTACGAGACGCGTCCGTTCCGAACGGAGCTCGACTTTTCGGAGGACGGCGGCTTTACGGGGGCCATCGAGAAGTGCAACGGCAACGGCGCCTGCCGGAAGCTCCGCGCCGGCACCATGTGCCCCAGCTTTATGGCCACGCGCAAGGAGCAGGACTCCACGCGGGGACGGGCCAACGCGCTGCGGAATGTGCTGTCCGGCGATTTGCCCGAGGAGGCGATGACCGGCGACGACATGAAGGAGGTCATGGACCTCTGCATTCAGTGCAAGGCCTGCAAGACGGAGTGTCCCTCGAATGTGGACATGGCCAAAATCAAGACGGAATGGCAGAATCACTACTGGTCGAAGCATTCCATGCCGCTGCGCACGCGTCTGTTTTCGCGGCAGCCGGACTGGGCCAGATGGGTCAGCGGAACGCCATTGGCGCCGCTAGTGAACTGGTTCGGGAGCACGTCGCTCCTGCGGTCGATGGGAGAGTGGATGCTGGGAATCGATGCCGACCGGCCGGCCCCGCCATTTGCGCGGCAGACCTTTGAGCAGTGGTTCCGCAGTCGGGCCGATGCGTCGGGATGGTCTTCCGGGCCACGCGTTGTACTCTTCGCCGACTCCTTCAATGCCTACCATACCCCGCCGCCCCTTCAGGCCGCAGCGCGATTCCTGGAGGCGACGGGCCACCGGGTGGAGCTCCCGGACACCCGACCGTGTTGCGGACGCACCTTGTTGTCGAAGGGGCGGATCTCGGCGGCGCAACGGCGCGCCCTGCGGACGGTTGAGACGTTGTATCCGTATGTGGAGGACGATGTCCCCATCGTTGGGCTGGAGCCGAGTTGCATTCTCACCCTCCGCGACGAGTTTTTAGACCTGCTGCCGGGCGAGCCGCGGGCGGAGAAGGTGGCGGAGGCGGCCTACACGTTCGAGGAGTACGCGGCAAGGCGAGCAGAGGCGGGGGCCTTTGCGGACCTCGACTGGACGGCGGACCGCGCCGACGTGCTTTTGCACGGCCATTGTCATCAGAAAGCCCTTATCGGGACCGAGGCCACGGAGAGCGTGCTGTCCCTGCCGGGGTATCAGGTCGAAGCGGTCGACGCCGGCTGCTGTGGCATGGCCGGGAGCTTCGGCTACGAGGCCGAGCACACGGAGGTGTCGAAGCAGATGGCTGAGCTCCGGCTGGCGCCGGCCGTTCGCGACGCCGACGCGGAGACGATCATTGCCGCCCCCGGCTTTTCCTGCCGGTCGCAAATCAAGGATGTAACCGACCGCACGGCCCAGCACCCCGCTGAGCTGCTGTGGGACGCGTTGAAAACGACGGCCGAAGAGGCGGCATTCGAAGGGGCGTAATACCGAATCCGGGTGAAGGATTCGGGTATGTATGTGTGTAGGTACATGCTTGGTGCACATCCGGTTGCGCCTATACCGGTATTCCTGCAATCCCGAATTTGTAGACGGATTTGGTGTTACTTCTCGCCTCGGTCTGGCGAAACCGCATAGTACCCGGCCAGCTCCTCGGAGGCCGACCAGAGCGACATGGCACGTTCGAAGATCGGCGTTGTCTGGTTCAGGATGGGCTGACCGGTGCCCGAGCCGTACAGGGCATTGGCAAGGTGCCCGTGCAGACGGGAGCGGAGGAAGTCGCGGATCGCATCGGCGTCCGAACGTGCGTAAACCCGTTCCTTCGGATCGATCTCGGTGGCATCCGTCGTCAACGTGAGAAGGTCCTCCTCCTCGGCATAGGTCCAGAACTGGTTGAGGGCCTCCGACGGTACGTCGTAGGCGTCGAGAAACTCGTCCTCTCGGTTCTGCCACTTGCTCCGGAGCCGCTGCTCATTTCGAGAAAACCACTCGCGAGCGAACAGGGCGTCGACCTGGCTCTCGCGAATGAAGGTAGAGAGCGAGGTGGTATCCGGAACCACGACGTCATCGGGAAGAATGCCGCCCCCGCCGAAGACGGTGCGCCCGTGGTCGGTTTGGTACCGCAAGGAGTCCGGAATCTGAGCCCGGTACGCCTCCGCGTCGTAGACGGCGTCGTGCCAGTTGGCCGATTTCTCGTTGTAGTAGTCATCCCGATTTCCCTTCTCATAGGGCGTCTGAATAAGACGACCGACGGGGGTGTAGTAGCGTCCCACCGTCATCTGCAACAGGCTGCCGTCATTCAGTTCAAACTGTTTCTGCACGAGGGCCTTGCCAAAGGTGCGTCGCCCCACGATTAGGGCGCGATCATGGTCTTGCAACGCACCGGCCAGAATCTCACTCGCCGAGGCCGACCGCCGATTGACGAGCACGATGACCGGTTTCGTTTCAAGGGTGCCGCCGGAATGGCCCCGGTACTGCGTGTTCATTTTTGCGTCCCGTCCCTTCGTGCGAACAATCGTCATATTCTCCGGCAGGAACTCGTCGGCAATCTTGACGGCGGATTGCATGACGCCGCCGGGATTGTTGCGCAGGTCGAGCACGAGTTGTTGCATGCCCTCTTTCTCGAGCTGGTCGACTTTGTCCATAAACTCCCGATGGGTCGACATCGCAAACCGGCTGATTTCGATATACCCGGTTTTCTGATCAACCATGTACGCCGTGGGCACCGAGTAGAGCGGAATTTCGTCGCGCTCAATGGTGAAGGTCAGGCGCTTATCGGCAAGCGGGCGGTACACCGTAATGCTGACCGTAGTGCCGATCTTGCCCTTCAGGCGATTTTGGATTTCGTCGCCGGACAGGCCGATGGCCGATGAGTCCTCAATCTCGACGATCCGGTCCCCGGCCATCACCCCTACCTTTGCGCTCGGTCCCCCGGAGATGGGCGAAATCACGCGCGCTGTGTCGCCCGGTTCGAATCGAATGCCAACGCCCCCAAACGAGCCTTCGTACCGGTCGCGGGTGTCTTTGACATCCTTGGGCGGAATGTAGCTGGAATGCGGGTCGAGACTATTGAGCATTCCCTTTACCCCTTCCGCCGCCAGCTCCTCGGCGTCGACAGGTTCGACATACTTGCCGCTAATCAGAATGAAGGCACGCTTCAACTTCTCGAACTGCTGGAGGGCATTATCGGACGATACGACAGAGTCCACCTGGACCCCAAGAGCAGTGCCGACCAGCAGCAGAACGACGGCGGACAGAATGTGGGCGTTGCGCAGACGCATCATTTGAGAGGAGAAGCAGATGGAAGACCAGTGAGATGCAGGACTGCGGAAGGACATTGCGTCGGGGCAGCCTCAGCCGGGAAAACGCGACCGGGGAACCGCTTCCACGTGAAGAACGGTCCGTACCGACCGGGCAGCCGGCGCTCCCCCAGAAGCGCGAGACCATGCTCCCGATCGAGGCCACTGGGGGCGTCGACACGCGGCCCCGGGCCGTACGTCCCGGGGCAACCCTGTATGTCGGGGACGGCAATCGCGGGAAGCACGTCGGTCTGCGTGTTTTGAGTAGCGTACGGCCCTACGAAACGACCTAGTCGTCGAGTGTGTGGTGAGCAGCCAACTCCTCGGACGACGGCCAGAGCGACATGGCTTCCTGCACGGTCGGGTCCGTCTGGTTCAAGAGGGATTGGCCGGCTCCGCGCCCATAAAGCGTGTTCGCGAGATGGCCCTTTACGTGATTCTCCACGATGGAGCGAGCGCTTTCTGTCTCTGACTTCGGAAAGATTTGCTCTGTAGGGTCCACCTTGTCGGCGTCGTCCGTGAGGGTCACAATGTCTTTTTCTTCCACGTAGTCCCAAAATGCGGAGACCGCTTCGTCGGGGACGTTGTATGAGGACAAGAACTGTTCCTTACGGTCTCCCCACTTGCGTCGGAGCTCCTGGTCGTGGCCGGAGAACCACTGTCGGGTGGTGACGGAGAACAGCCGGTCGACCTCTCTCCGCTGTAGGAAGCCGGAAAGGGAGGAGGTATCGGGCTTGACGATGTAGTCCGGCAGAATGCCGCCGCCGCCAAAGACGGCGCGTCCGTGCTTCGTCTCGTATCGTAGCGAATCCGGAATGCTTTCCTTGTACTGTTCGACGTTGTAGACCGCATCATGCCGGTTGGCAAACTTTTCCTCGTAGTAGGCCTTCATCTCGCCCTTCTCGTACGGCGTCTGGATAAGACGGCCCACCGGCGTGTAGTACCGACCCACCGTGAGCTGGAGGAAACTTCCGTCGTTGAGGCGAAAGGGTTTCTGGACGAGGCCTTTCCCAAAGGTGCGCCGTCCCACGATCAGGGCCCGGTCGTGGTCTTGCAGGGCCCCGGCCAGAATCTCGCTGGCGGACGCGGAGTTTCCGTCCACGAGCACGGTGATGGGTTGGCTCGCAAGCGCCCCGCCGGATTCGGCGCGGAGCGTGCGATTGATGTTGTCGCTGCGACCGCGGGTCTCCACAATGGTGGCTCCTCCCTCTCCTAAGATTTCGTCCGTGATCTTAACGGCTGCCTCCATCACCCCACCGGGGTTCTGGCGCAGATCGAGGACGAGGCGGTTCATGCCCTGCTTTTTGAGGGTGTCCACCTTCTCCATGAACTCGTCGGGGGTCGACTTGGCAAACCGGCCGATTTCGATATAACCGGTTTTCTCATCCATCATGTACGAGGAGTGCACCGAATAGAGCGGGATCTCGCCACGCTCAATGGTGAAGGTGTGTCGGGTGTCGGAAAGGGGGCGATACACCGTAAAGGACACCTTCGTCCCGATTTGGCCGGTCAGTCGGTCGCGAATGTCCTGCATAGAGAGCCCGATGGCCGAGGAATCGCCGATTTCGACAATGCGATCCCCGGAGAGGACCCCTGCCTTTTCACTCGGTCCACCGCCCAACGGCGACACCACCCGGGCCGTGTCTTCAAGCACATCGAAGCGAATGCCGATGCCGCCGAACGATCCACGGTACCGATCCCGGGTCTGCTCGGCTTGCTCCGCGGATACGTACGTCGAATGCGGGTCAAGCGTATTGAGCATGCCTTTAACGCCCTCTTCCGCCATGTCGCCCGGATCGATGGGCTCGACGTACTTTCCGCTAATGAGGACGAATGCCTGTCTCAGCTTCTTGAACTGCTCAGCAGCGTCGTTGGACGACACGTGCGAGTTGAGTTGAACCCCGAGTACGCCTCCAATGAGCACCAGAAACACAGCTGGAAGGAGGCGACGCTTGATCAGATACTGCATAGGCGGCCGAGCGGCGTCGTGCGAAAGAAAAAGAAAGACGGAGCGCACCTGATAAGAGGAGTATTCCGGAAGCGCATGCTTCCCATACGTACTATCGCTTCCATTCGTTCAGCTATTTCTATCTGAACGACACATGCGTGTTGCGACAGAGGCGTTATACGCAGGGCGGTTGTGAGGGCAATGTCGGTAATGACGGATGGCGGTTCGCCTCCCTGTTTTTCCCTCAGGTAAGCCGAATGGGCGTACGGGGCCGCTCCGACCTTCTGCAGCGTCAGTGTTCATTGTGCATATGGCGACCTCGTGCATATGGCGACCTCCGGTACACGGTACTGCCGAGGGGATCGTTATTGCGGGAGGCACTCCGAACGCAATTGCATCCAGGGCGCGCTCCCGACGGCTGTCGGAGCACTTCCTCATTGCATTCAGGGCGCGGTCTAAAACCACTTCCTCATTGCATTCAGGGCGCGTGGGGGGAACTGAATTCCCGATCCGTACACATGGATCGAACCGATCCGTACACATGGATCGAACCGATCCGTACACA
>CAYOWD010000068.1:0-16517 GCA_964407535.1 uncultured Salinivenus sp.
ATGACGCTGCTGCTGTAAGATGCAAGCGAATTTTCCATTTGTCAGTACGACCTAGGATGCCCATCCTCGACCAGACGCCCTCCGACTACCGAGACCAGATGCACGAGGTGCTCGATCAGATCTTGGAGGCCGACTCCCAAGAGGAGGCTCGAACCCGGCTTGATGACCTCAGAGAACGGTTGAAAGAGAAGGCCTCCTCGGCCCTGGAGACCCTTGAGGACGGTTTTTACGAGGCGACCGCCGTGCTGGCCCTGCCGGAGAAGTACCGGAAGCGTCTTCGGACAACCAACATGCTGGAGCGCTTCATTCAGGAGATCCGAAGGCGGGAGAAGGTGATCCGAATCTTCCCGAATATGGGCTCCGCTGAACGGCTTGTTGGGGCCCTCTGTGCGGAGACGCATGAAGAGTGGTCTACTGGGCGCCGATACCTGACCATGGACGAATACTTCGAATGGAGAACCGACCAATCGGTCGAGGAAAACCTCGATGAGCAGACTTCGCTCAACGGAGAAGCGGCCGCCTGGTCGGCTACTGTACCTGCCTAAATTGAAGATCTGGCAGAACGCCAGTTACACAACTTTCGGGAGTTGATGAGCTCTCGACGCTGCGCGAGGAATTCTTCGTAGCTTTCGAGTTCCCAGGTGTCCTCGTTCATCGGGATCATAAATCGCTCTAGGTTTCCTGGATTGGATTCCTCGACTTTCGGGAGGTACTCACTGGGAGGCGCATCGAAAATGTCCCGGTTCCCCTCTTTTGTAAGCGGAACCCGATTGGCGATTTCGTGGACCTTCTTTCGATCGATGAGATTCTCTCCCGTATCGAAGCCGACCTTCTCCAGAACCGATTTCGGAAAGATGTGGTGTTTCTCAATGGAGTAAGAGCTCCCGATTGGTTCACCCAGTTTCAGCCCATTGGACCAGTCAACCCCGCCCTTCTTTCTGATTAGAATCTGCATCATGTTGTAGAACGGGTGCGACACGCCGCGGCTGTCGAGCTGGGAGGAATTAACCTCGGGGCTTCCCTCATCCTCTCGAAGTTGGGCAATCAGGCTCTCGATGGGCTGGCGGTCTTCAAGCACCCCGAGATCCTTCTCCAGCATTGTGTCGACGCTGCCGCTATAGCGTCGTTGATAGAGAGCAGCATACATCCAGTATAGAAGCCCCTCGCGTGCTCGCTCATCCTGAAAGGCTTCCTTGTTCTGGGCGAGGTACCCGAGCATCGGGATTAGCACATTGGTCGTATTCAGGTCGTCGGTGCTGTACACGTGGGCTCGGTCCCGCAGAAAGTTGATTAGATACTCCAAAAGGGTTTCCAGTGTATTCCACCCTGCGATGAGTTCTTCTTCCGGCGTGTCGTGGAGAATGTGATACTCGGCTCGTCCATTGACGACAGCGTTCATCGCACGAATGAGGAAAGTCAGTCCAAATTTGAACCCCTGCTCCTCCATTTCGGCGAGTTTTGCTTTGAACACCCGTCGAGTGTCCGGCCACTTGCTACACATGTGGGCAATGGCGATGTCGGCCTCACTGAGGGGGGTCCCGTTCTTGTTGACCCGCTCGAAGACGGTGAGCGCGTGGTTCAGAGTCGCGTCCTCCTCTACCTGCATGATTGGGAGGTCAACCGACTGCACATTGCAGAGTGCGTTGTAGTTGTCATTCAGCTGTCCATAAAGCTCAAACTGATCTTCGTCCTCCGTCGCAGCGATTTCCTTCGTAATCTCCTGCGGATCAACCGCACCGTCCTGAAAACAGTCGACTACACTGACCCATCGCGGGTTGTTTTGCATCTCCGTTTCCTAGTGATAGCGGAGCTCGCGCGTCTGGAGGTTGTAATAGAGCTCGCGCGGATCATGCCTGTTGGAAATGTCTGCTGTCGAGTAGTAGGGAGGGACTGCATCTTTTGTCAGCATGTAGAGGGCCGTGAGGCGCTGTTGTCCGTCGAGCAGCACTTCCACACGCCCGTCCGGCTCGAAGTCGGGCATGTTCTTGAGAGCAGGGACATCTCCTGTCTTCCAAAGTAGGAGCGACCCGATCGGGTACCCCTTCAAGAGGGAATCAACAAGGTCTCGGCTCTGACTCCGCTTCCACGTAAACTCGCGCTGGAATTCCGGAAGAACGATCTCTTTGTTCTCAATTTTCGCAAGCAGGCTACGAACTGGTTCCGCCATAAATCAGATCAGAGTGCTTCCTGTGATGAAGTCCGTCAAGAAAGGTCGTTTCCTCGTACGTGACAGCCGATCCCCATCGGCCTCAACGCCAAGTTAGTCGGCCAATCCCTTGACAAGGGCATCGTTCATGTCCGAGTAGTACTGGATGCTCACTGCCGTCGCCACCTCGTCCGGCAACTTGAAGAGTTGCTCTCGGGCCGACACCGGCATAAGCACGTGCTGTGCTCCGTGCTCGGCCGCCAGTTCGGTCAAATCCACGGCGTTGTGGACGGGGTCGATGGATCCACCGAGATTTAGGGCGCCCACCACCACGAGACCGCCCTTCAGGCTTTGTTCGAGCAGGCTGCTGCAAAGGGCCAGCAGTACGGCCACACCCACATCCGCTCCGCTCTTGGCAGCGTCAAACGTGCGAAGCTGAACGGAAAACGAATGTTCGCGGGGCTCCCGATCGCGTCCCACGAGACCGTCGGATTGAGAATACAAGTTCTGTTCCGCGTACCGCACGCTTTCTTTGAAGGCCTGCGGGGTGGGCTGGTTGAGTACCCGCACGCCGGAGCCCGGTCCGCTCTTCACCTCGATGCGGCACAGGCCGGCATGTTCGTCCTCTCCGCCTGGACTCGCGGTCCACACCTGACCGGGCGGCAGCGGATCGGAGCCAATGCGGTCCTCGCTCTGCAGCTCCGGGGTCGACACGAACTGCTCGATGCCCTCCGCTCCCATGCGATAGCTGAAGTTTGTGTTGCGAAACTCAGCTGAGCCGATGCGTTTCTGTTGCTCCTTGACCCGTCGGCGGGCCTCCAGGGCCAGCTCGACGGCCCACTCCAAATCCTCGTCAGGCACTTCAGCCTCCGGATCCGGATACAGCAGCTTCAGAAGTCCACTCACGGTTTTCTGTACGGCCTTCGTATCGCGGCCGCTCAACGCACTGCCGAGCTGCACCCGACGCATCAACTCGTCGGACCGGCTCTGGCCCCGAAGCTGGGACCAGCATTCCGACAGGAAGTCCCCGACCAGTCCGAAATGGTTCGTGAAGTGAGACTCGTTGAGCTTCGGTGCATCCCAGCCGGGGAAGTAGGCATGGATGCGGTCCATAAACGCCGTGTCGTCACGCAGGCCCTCTGGAAGGGGGCTGAAGAGGTGGCCGATGCGCTGCTGATGTTGCACATCGACATCGAAGTTGCCCACCATGACGATCCCCCCGTCCGCCCGGATGCTCTCCTGTCCCCGGCTAAATTCGCCGGATTCCATGTACCCCTTCATGATGTTGATGCCGTCGTCCTTGTTGAAGGAGATGCCCGCCACCTCGTCGAAGCAGACGACGTCGTACTGACACACCAGGCCCCGCTGTCCCGTATTGAGATTGACGAACATGCGGGCCACCGTGGTCTTCCCCCCGGACACAAGGTGGGCGTAGGGAGAAATTTGCTGATACAGGTGGCTCTTGCCCGTACCGCGCGGTCCCAGCTCAATGGCGTTGTAGTTGCGCTCAACAAACGGCACCATGCGAAGAAAGTAGAGGTCGCGTTCCCGTGGCGTTAAGGCCGACGGTTCGAGGCCGATGCTCCGCAACAAGAGCGACTTCCAGTCCTCCGTAGAGTAGGCTGCTCGCCCCTCCGCCAGCGTGTCGAGAACGCTGGACGTCGACATCTGAATTTCACGGAGATGGCGAACCCCAAAGGGATTTCCGCCCAACTCCTCGGCAATCACGGGGTCGTATTCAAGCTCCACCTCTGCGTAAAATCCGCCGGTGAGCATCCGCTCATGCTTCTGTACGGTGTCGGAATCGACGCGGGCCCGGCGGAGCTGCAGGCTGGGCAGCTCGGCAACGTACGCGTCGTCCTGCGGGTCGAGGCGAGCTCGTATCAGGTCGATGAGTTGGACGCTGCCGTCCTCGCGTGCCTTCGACTTGAACAACTCCTCCTCGCCCGGCGTGACGGTGCGCTGCGAAAGCTGACGCTGCACAATGTCGAGTCCCTCCCGGATCTCCTCCTCGTCGACACTGGCGCAGTACCGCCCCAGCAAAAACTCCACGACGTAGGTCGGTACGGGAAACTGGTTCTGAAATCGCCGCACCAGATCTTTGCGGACGATGTAGCCGTCGAACGCTTCGGCAGCGGTTCGATCAACTGCGTCCAGTTCGATCCCATCCTGCTCACTCATGGCCGCCCACCGTGGTTGAATGCGTGTGAATGACGTCGTTCTCGTCGTTTAGAAGAACCAGCTCCACCGCGCTCCCCTCCTTCTCCGGGGCCGGAACGGCAAGAGAAGCGGACCCGTCCTCGTTGACCTCCTTCGGACGGGCGGCCACGGAGCTCTCCGGGTCGTTTGCTCGAATACGCAGGTCGACCGTGAGCCCCGAGGACGGATTTTCGACGGCAAGGCGACATCGCAGGCGCACCCAGCGGACGTCCCCGATCTGGGGAGTGGGGCCTCCCGCCGCGGTGGATTGAACGCGAAGCCGCGGCACCAGGCATTCCTGCACGCTGATGCCGCCGTGCGAGTACCCGAGGCCGCGCTTGTGAACTTGGATGTCGGGGGCCATCGCAATCCGGACGTCCGGATTCCAGTGCCACCCAACCGTCATGTGGTGAACCTCGGCGCCTTCATTGAGGGTCGCGCAGCGGCCCCATCGGGTCTGAGCAAGGTAATGAGGAAGCTTCTCTTTTGGAAGCTCATCGGGCACAAGCAGCCATCCGTGATCCGTGACAATGCGGACGGTGTCCCACCCGGCGTCGAGCAGCTCGCGGACCCGGGCCGTTACCTCGGTCATGAGTTCGTCGATTCGTCGGGCCAGCTTCCACTCCTCGTTGTGTCCATGCTGGTCGATGGTCCCGATTTCGGCCCAGCCCGTGCCCGCGGGGTCACCGGTATCGTCCGTCCCCAAGATCTGGTGCCCACGTTCCTCCATCCGGGTGCGAAACCGCCGAACGTCGAGCGGATCGCCGTCGAGGGTCGGCTGAAATCCATTCGGCGTGCTTTGCCGACTGATCTCGTCGGCAATGGGGGACACGGCCGGTTTGGAGGTCGGCGTCACGGACGGGAGGGCGGCCCAGTGGGCGTCCATCTCGACGTCCAGGTCTTCAAACTGGAGGCGGCCTTCGAGCATCCGGCCGAGGTCGTAGCGGAGGGCATCCACGAATAAGAGAACCTCTCCATCCGACGGGGAAGGTGGGTCCGGCGGGTCCGGCACTTCCTCCTTGGCGACGGCGGCCTGCAGGGCCTCTGCTCCGTCTTCAAGCCAGCTGCGGTATAGGGCCCCAACGGCCGAGCGGACCGCCTTGGCGTCCCGCGGGTCCCGAATGCGTTGCAGGGCCTTCAGCATCGCCCGGTCCGCCTGCCACCCATCCTCGCGGTAGTGGTCGGCCACGTCTTGGGGCGTAGTGCCCCCAATCGGGGACTGCACGGTCTCCGCAAGGGTGCGGAGGGGTGCCAGCGCGTTGGCGAGCGGGGCCTCGCCCAGCGTCGACCACACCCAGGACCGACGCTCTCCGTGCGTCGCCTCCAGCTCCTCAATCTTCTCTGCCGCTTCCGGAGGCGACAGGTCCCCCGCGTTCAGAAGGGCATCGCGGAGCTCCTCCTCCATGACCTCGTTGTCCTGCGGCCACACCGGCTCCCGGGCAAACAGGTCGCCGGACTGGGAGGGGCGGGCCCGCTCCAGCTTTTCAGGAAGGCCGGGATAGCGATCCGGGGCTTCGACAAACCGTTGCCACACGGCGGCCCAGGGGCCTTCTTTCAACCCCAGGAGCTTTGCTGCGTGGAGCGCCCCGTCGCTCTGCGGGTCGAAATTGTACTCGTCCCGGCAAATTTCGCAGAAGGTGGTCCACCGATCTGCACTCCATTCCTCCTTCGTCTCGTCCGGGCGGCTCAGCCACCGCAGCAGGTCCCGCACCGGATCGTCGGCAATGAGGGCGCGGAACCGGCCGGCGTCGAGGCGCCGCCCCCGCAGGTCGTCCAGAGGCGTATCCGCCAGTTCCGGAAGGGCGCGCTGCAGGGCCGCCAGGGTGTCGTCGTCCCCCGCCACGTCGAGCCCCAATCCCCCGTTCTCACTCATGAGAAAGGCGCGAACGGTCCAGTCCCGCCCGTTCGTCTGATTCCAGAGCACGCCGCGATACTGCAGCTCGGCGAGGGGCTTGAGGCGATCCGAACACTGCTCTACCGCCCGAATGTCGCGACGCGAGACGCCGGGCAGGTATACGATCGGAATCGCGTCCTCGGACCAGTCCGCCGCCTCCAGGGTGCGGGCAATCATGCACTTGAGCCAGATGGCGGGGCCGGTCTTCGTTTCCGGATCGTACTCCCCCAGCGTCAAGAGCTGCGGAAAGCGCTCGCGGAGGCGCGGAAGGAGGCGCGTCCACTCTTCTTTGGCGTCCGGCCAGAGGAGGGCGGCGGGGGCCACGCGGGAGCGGTCGTTGTAGGTGGCGGCCCGGTCGAAGGCCTGTTCCAGGGCGTCGAGGGGGGTGGCGGCAGTGGTGATGACGTCGGGCATGCTACAGGGGTTCGATTGACGAAAAGCTATTAGCGACGCCGGGCGAATCCCGCAAAGTCTACAAGATATGTGTAGCCCAACTCCTCAAAGCATTCGGACCATTGCTTCGTGAAGTCAGATCCCTCTTCCTCATCGTATTCTATTGAATCTTCGTAGGTGTAGCGTACCACATCGGTCACTGCAATTCCGGATGCCTCCATATCTTCACGTCCACCGAAATGGTTTTGGAGTTTACGTGCGGCTTTTGGGTCATTGCTTCCCCAAGCAAGTTCAGCAATTCGGGTTCCGTTGTGACGTACATACCACCGACCGTCATCTCGTACGCAGGTCAGTGAATCCCCAGGTTCTATCTCGTCTCGCATATATCGCAAATAAGCTCGACCACTTCGGAATCCACCTTCTCGACGTAAAAAAGGTTCATTCGCGCACTTAGAAATCTTGACGTGCACGTCGAACGCATCGGCACTCAGGGCCACCCCAAGTTGATTTCGTCTCTTGCTGCCCAACTCAAATCGTTCACCAGCTTTCAGATGCATCTCACGCTTCCACTCATACCGGATCAGCCTATTGCGGGCACGAGTCATTCCAACGTAGTAGACTCGTCGCTCTTCTTCGATCTGCTCCTCAAGATCTTCGGCATCGCCGTTTGAGAAGGCCGGGAGATCCGCGAGCGACGCTGGGATTACGACGGTGTCGTACTCCATTCCCTTCACCTTGTGGAGGGTTGAAAGCACGATTCGTGTCGGCGAATCAGATTCTTCTCGGCCCTCCATCTGTAAGAGTTTATATAGTTGGTCATTTGATGGACGAAGAACCTTTTCGAGATGATCGACCAAGTCGGGGAGAGAAAATGAATCGGCTTGTTCTCCTTTGAAGCGTTCGATGAGGCACTGGACGAGACGAAGCGTGTGGTGGTCCCAGTTTTTGGGGAATCCGTCGTTCGGACGAATGGTGGTGTCCCACACATGGGCATCGAATGGAACGCGCACCTCCTCCCCGTCCCGGTCGATTTTGGTTCTCAGCTGCTCCAGGCAAAAGGCGACCTCCCGGATCTTTGGCCAGTTTCGTTTGGCTCCCTGGATTACAACGGGGATCTGCTCGCGCCGGAGGAAATCTCCCAGGTGTTCCTGAACGAGCCGGTAGGCACGTCCCACCTCAGGGTTCGTCCGGAAAAGAACAGCAACCTCTCGTGCAGGCTTCCCTTCCGGGCCGTTTTCCCGAACGAGGTCCTTCAACTGGTACACCCACGCATGGCGCTCATGCTCATTCACCTCCACATATTGATTCGCCAGCGCCCAATCTTCCGGACAGGAGCGTTTGGGTTGTAGGGACGGACGTGATTTGCGACGTTCGTTCCGCTGGATGAAGGCTTCTGCGTGCTCGGTGATTTTGGGCAAAGAACGGAAATTGTCGGTGATCTGGTAGGGCTTTGCCTCAAAGTTCTCGGTGTGGTCGTCGAAGATCGATTGGGCGGACCACGGATCGTCGTTTTTTGATCGCTGATACCCATAGATGCTTTGATCGGGATCGCCGATCACAGTCACCTGACTTGACCCATCCGCAATCCATTTAAGCATCCGGTACCGAGGGCCGGTAATATCCTGAAACTCATCCACAAAGATGTAGCGGATCGTGTCGGGCGACAGGTGCATTCCCACCCGTCCCGGCTGCTTGCGAGCATACCGGTTGAACGTCTCCACCCAGGTCTCTCCGTCTGCTTGTCCGTTTTGGCGCAGATCGTCCGGGTCGACCTCATCTCCCAGAACACTTCGGATGAGGCTGTGAAAGGTGTGGACGCGAAGCCAGCGAGCGAGGTCGCTGTACCCAAGGTCGCGAAAAAGGGCCCGAAGGCGCGTCTTGATCTCCGTTACGACGGCCCGGTTATACGCAAGAACAAGAATGCGCCGCGGGGACACATTCTCTTCATGGATGAGCCGGGCCAATCGAAGAAGCAGCGTGTGCGTCTTGCCACTACCGGGACCTGCCGACACCACAATGGACTCGTCCAATGGGGCCTCATAGACATCGCGCTGCTCATCGGTCAGCATCTCCACTTTTTCCGTCAAGGCCTTTTCACGAAGGCGACTGAGAAGCGCCGAGTTCGCTTCGGTCCGGCTCAATGTCGATTCGAGCAGAGAAAACACCTCTTCCGGTCCTCGGCTGTCAAGGTACTCGGAAATAAACTCATTTTGGAGTTGCCTGCCATCAAGCGAAGCCAAGACTTGAAGCGCGCGCAGCCGAAGTTCTTTGAGTCGTTCGGACTGCTGAAACGCCTCATAAACCTGGTAATCCTCACTGCCCGGATTGCGGGTCTCGATGGGAGCGTCCGACTCCAGGTAGGTTTCGATAGCCATGGGGAGCAGGCCCCCGTTCGAACGGATAAACCCCATTCGGGATAGAAACGAAAGCGCATTCTCAAAGGCCTCAATGTCCTCTTTGCCCTCCAGCCCCAGCGCGTCCAGGGTCGGAATCAAATCAATCGGGTCTTTATTGATGCGCTTTCTGTAAATGAGTGCCAGGAGTCGACGGATCAGATCTCGCTGGCGCTCGATGTATGAGCTCAACTGATCGGCCCCCGTCTGTCGAGAATCGAGTCGGAACTCGAAGGTCTCTCTTTGTCCCTCCAGGTTGTTTTGAAACTGTACCCCCGGTGCCGTACGCGCAAGATGGAGAACGGCACGCGCCCGACTCCATTGTTGGACATCCTTGATCGCATCCGTACGAAACGCCTCTCGCTCCTCCTTGTCCTGAATCCAGGTCCAGTCCGACGGCGTGAGGGCGTCGTACCCTACGGTCTGCGTTTCATCGGTGAACCATTCCGGATTCAGAGGCTCAAACCGGTCGTAGGATAGCGATGTGAGGATTTTCTCGGCCAACTGAAGGCCGATTTCTATTCGCGGGGGCAGCATAGACTGCTGTACGACGCCTTTCTCAATCACCTCGAAGCGCTCCGGCTTCAGTCGGAGCGCCAGGGTTCGAAAGACGTGAATATGCTCCGCCTCTTGAGCGGCCTGAAGGTGTTCAAAGAGGCCTGCGCTGGAATGTGCATCCAGTCGGCTGAAAAGCACACCCGTGTTGATCAGAATTCGATCTCTTTCATCATCCGTCCGTTGCCGTACCTCCTCAACGTGCTCACAGAGCGTCTCTATCGGAGCAGTAGCGGCCCGTTCTCGCTCAGGGTCTTTGTTTTCAAGCTCCAGGTGGGCGGGCACGTAATACTCCTGTCGAATACGTCCGAGCCGTTCGCGTCCCAGCCAGTGCAAAGCCATCCGTTGGAGGGTAGAGGGATCATACTCATCCCGAAATTCCTCGCTGCGGGCGACTAGATTAGTCGGTACGGGAATCGCCGTCTTTGAGTCTGTCTTCTGGTACCCAAGACGGTGTGCGTACTTGTGCAATAGGTCCTGCACGCCCGGCAAATCGTCTTTCCAGTTAAGCCCGGAATCCTGCAACCGCCCTGCGATTCCTGAAAAGTCGTCTTCCCCCGCATACAAAATACATCGGATGGGCCGGTCCTCACCGAATCCCGCCTCCTCGCGGTCGTTCTCGTCTCGCCCCGCACGACCGATTTCCTGAAGGTAGTCCTCCAGCGAAAACGGCGGCTGGTGGTGAAAGACGTAGTGGATGTTGGGCAGGTCCATGCCCATTCCAAACGCCTTCGTGGCGCAGAGAATAACGGTATCGCCGTCCTTGTAATTGTTGTACGCGGCCCCGCGCTCGTCCGACGTCATGCCAGCGTGGAACCACTGAACCCGTCCCTTCCACCCGTCCCCAGAGGTGGCCCGATCGTCGAGCGCTCGGGCCAGTTCCTCGGTGTTTTTTCGGGTCCCGGCGAAGACAATCGCACGACTTACCTCGGGGTCAAAGTCACCCTCCCGCAACTCGTGTGCAATGTCGTCCGCACGTTCCGACTCCGGGACGTCTGTTTTCGGGATCACGCGCATCCATGGCCGGATCGGATCCTGATCGTCAAGCGGATTGGGACGCGTAATCGTCGAAGACGTCTTCGATGTGCTCATAAATCTGTTCAGTGATGGTCGCGGACAACATTAGACAGGGAAAGGGGGCAATGGCAGGGTCCTGCCGCTTTTCGTTTACGAAGTCCTTCGCACGCAGGAAGTCAGGACGAAAGTCCAGGCCCCACATAGAGACGGTATGGACCTCATCGAAGATGAAGTAACAAAGGGTGCCGTCATCCCACATGCGACTCTCCACGGCGTTTACGAACGACCGGCTCCGGAACCGCTCCGGCGTAACATAAACGAGGGAGAGAGAGCCGCTCGCAATGCGCCGGTAGATGTCTCGAATCTCAACTTGGGGGAGGTCGCTGTTGATGAATTCCACGCTACTGAGAAAACCGTCGTCGTGCAGCGAGCGAACCTGATCGACCATCAGGGCCTTCAGCGGCGTCACAACGATGCTTAGGAGGCCGTGCTGGAGTCCGTGGTACAGGGCCGGGGCCTGAAACAGGACGGACTTGCCTGTGCCGGTTGGCAGCTCCACAAGCACGTCGCCGTCGCGTCGCATGATCGGCTCTAGATAGGGCTCCTGAGACTCGGGATAGAACTCGCCGGGCGAGCCGTCATCTTTCGGAGGAAGAAATACGCGGGCGAGGGTCTCCTGCCAGCCCTTCGGCAACTCCAGCTCATCCGCCGGCGACGGTGAGGCAAAGTAGCGCTCGGCCTCCTCCAGGGTGTCCTTGTGCGCGTCCGTGTCGTGTGCCGGGACGCGGTGTATGTCCAGATTTGTGATTCCGGGCAAATCAATGGGGGCTACCCGCGGGTCTAGCACGCGGAGGTCCCCGTTGGAAGATAGCTCATGGGCCGTCCGGGCGAGGGAGGCGAGAAGCGGCGCCACGAGGTGGAGTCCCCGTTGGAGGGAGTACGGTCGATCTGTAAGGTTGTCTTCCTCATTCTGAGTTCCCTGAGGCTCCGCGTCCTCGTAGATTTCCTCGCGGGAAGACTCCGTCTCCACTGCCCCTTCGGTGGGCAAGCCCCCCAACGCGGCAGAAGAGACCTCCGACTGACGGGTGGCCTGCTGTTTCTTGATGGGAAGTGACTCGACGACAAGATGGATCTCCGCCGGCGGGTTCACCAACAACAATTCCGGCCAGCGCTCCAACGGCAAAATGACCAAGCCCGACCTCGATGGCCCGTCGGACGCCAACTCCAGGCGTCGCCGCAGTGTGCCGCCCTCCGGAACGTGCCAGGCGCCCTGGCGCCGAAAAAACCGTCGGACCGATTCCAGGTCGCCAACATCCTGCGTTAAGAGCACAATCGGCTGATTGTCGATCTCCGACGCGATCTCTTGAAGAAGCAACGCCTGGCCCGTCCAGTATCGAGCCCGCTGCCGTGTAGGCGGGGCAAGGCGCTGCTGATCGGTAGAACGGGAAACGTCGGACGCGTCGGGAGTCACGCACAATACAGAGGCCTGTGATTTGTCCTCCTCCAGCTCGGTCCACGTGCACGTGTCAGGGGCTGCTTCCTTGAGGCGGTGGAGCTTATTCTTTTCGTAGTGGTGCACGGCATATCTACCCTGCGGCATGCGCTCCAGCCAGAATCGGCCCTCCGTAACGGCGGAAGCCGACAGCTCCAATGCACCGACTTGTTCGTCCTCCAGCAGGCAGTACGAGCCGGCCCCGTCAAACTTCGCCCAGAGGTGGTGCTCGGTGATAAAGTGCTCCAGCTCGTCGTTCTCGTACGTTTCCACCACCTGATGACTGGTGGCGGCCGATAATTCGGGCGATATCAGAATGACATGATCCGGGGCGCTCTGCTCGGCCGGGGCGTACGCGCCCAGCGGCACAGCCCGGTGCCGGGAGCGGTCTTCCGCTTCATCCGGGTCAGCGGGCCCAATCCACTCTGGATGGTCCCGCATATGCCACTGGATCCACGGAGACAACCGGCCCACGGTCGGGGGCTCGTCCCGTTGGGCACAGTCGTGACGATAAATGGTGGCCAACTGTGCGGTGAACGAGTCGGTCGCATCGGGGGCCACTGCTGCCGGCGTACGAATATGTTTGTTGTGGGGGCTGTCCCCGCTGGCCTCGATCAGAACACCGTCCATACGCTCAATCAGCGGCTGGAGCGGGGCGGGGTACAGCACGTGCACCTCGTCGGTAGGCGGGTGTCCCTCCAGTGTATCTTGAAGCCGCTCCACAAGGGGTGGACACGGACGTTCTGCCAGCACGTCCTCCGCCGAATCTGTAACCCGTCGCCGAAGCGCCTCGTGATACGGGACCGTATCCGCCACAAGCCGCCGGATTGCATTCACTGTTTCTGCATCGGCTTCCAGGGGACGGAAAAGAGTCTCGGCGTCCAGCGGTGCGCCGTCGTGAATGCGAAGAAGCAGGCGCATGACCTGCGTTCGAAAGAGTCGATAGGCCACGGCCGCATCCTCCCCCGCCTCGTGCGCGGTATCGAGGGCCAACAGGGGACGGTCGGGGGACAGAAGTGCCTCGTATCGAAGGGTGTCCCAGACCGTCGTCTCCTTGACCTCGATGCCCTGGTGCTGCAGCGCCTTCAGATCCCAGTCTTGAAGGTTGTGTCCGATCCAGACGTCTGTTTGGGCATCTCGAATACGATCGAGACCGGCATTTACCTCCCCATCCTGATAGGTTTTAGAATCGACTGGGGACTCGGCCAAGCCAACTTCCCAGATGTCATGACGGTCGGTTTCCAGGTCGAGTCCACATCCGGTAATTGCATCCAAGGCGCGACGGATTGACCGCGCAATGAGGGCCGCTCCCAGCGCGTGGTCTACGTCGTCCGTTGACAACAGAATCCGCAACACCGCCGGGGGCGGCACGGGCGCATGGCTTTTGTAATGTGCGGCGATGGCCTGACGGGTCTTCTGCGCGAGGACGTCCCCGTGGGAGGCAAGTGCGTCAAACGCCTCGTCGAGCGTATCCGCGATGGCCGATTCGGGCTTGTCGGCCTGGAGGACTTCAATCAGCTGCGACGCCGTGTTCTTGACGAGACGGCCTACATGCTTCTGGTCTGCTGCAAGCGCCTCCGCATTGTCGATCGGGGCCGCCCTCCAGTGAAAGGTCTCCCGGAGACGAACGACAACGGTCTCGGCCTCCTCCGATTCGGAGTCGACGTCGGTTGGAATACCGGGCCACACCTCGGCGATGTGGAATCCCGGCTCCGGATTCTCGTCCCAGAGAACCGCCGACTCAACGCCGGGCACATGGACCGTCCCGTCGGGGTCAATGTTGACGAGCGCCCGCGACCACCGCCGGGGCGTCTCGGTGAGGTCGCCGGCCCGCCATCCCTTGTCGGTCTTCCTGGGAACGAATTGCAGGCGGGGAATCACGGGCGGCAGGCGTCCAGCCTGCTGGTCTTCGACCTCCAATAATTGACGGGTGGTTTCGGGGAGGTCGCCAATCCAGAGGTGGTAACCGGTGTCGGAGTCGTTCCCGTGGAGAAACGCGTATCCCCCGGGACTTTCTTTTGCGACTGCCTCGTCTGGGCTTCGCCCCCGCCCCACCAGGGCAATCCGACGTGCCTCGTGATGGTCGTCTGTATTCGGATCCGGGGAGTCCGGAGACGGGAGCCTGGCCTTTAGGCGTTGTAGCCCCTCGTGGTCGCGAAGCGACCGCTTTTCATCGCGGTCGTAGTGGTCGATGATCTGCCGCAGGGCCGCTTCAGAGGTTATGGTCGCGTCGGGACCGGAGCCTTCCACCCCGGTCTCATAGAGATCTTCCCGGAGCAACACGAGCCGAATCTGACTCGGGGTGGTTCGGCAGGCCTCGGCCGCTTCCTCCACGGTGCAAGAGATGGATACGGCGGACATCAATCATTGAAACTGGGATGTGTACAGGCGAGGCGGAAGGGGCGGCATATCTATTTCTTCTTTTCGTCGGGCTAGAGGAGGGCGTCAAGGGGGGCGGCTGTGATGACTTCGGGCATTCCTAAGTGTTCGGGTTGCGACGTTGCCATGAAAATTGCTCCCTAACTCAGTTCATAGCATCGTGAGCATTTCTCAGCTCAGCAATCACCCGGTGCTGTCGTTCTCTGAGATCATCAGGCATATCTACTTGGTTTTTCGCTTCCTTAAATATCGAAAGTACGCCTATCGCGTCTAGATATTCAGCGTCCAAGCTGAAGGGGTCTCCTGCTTTCTCAGGTTGAGAATAAAGCTTTCGATCAGATTCCGATGCTGCATTGAATGCTTCCAAGCACTGAAAGAAACTTTCCGAACTTGCTGTGCACTTTTCCTTGATCCACTCTAGCGCGTCGTCTTCGAAACCATGTTGACACCAGATGCGGAAAATTCCTCTCAGGTGGCGCTGTTCGATCAGATTCTCGTTTTCTGCAGCATCGCCTATTTTCTTTGCGAGCAATGATACGATTTCATCAAGATCATCTCCATCGTACAGTGGCTCCCTATACTCATTACGTTTTTGATTTTCCCTCGCGGCTTCGTTTACAGTCCTCGCAGGAAGATACAATCCAGATGTTGACTCCAAAGCACGCTGGAGCACAGAACCACGTTTTTGCTCAGAAGAGATGTGCTGTCTCAAGAGGGTCTGAATGAGGGCCATTGCGAGCTCAGATTCCGGCATCTCAAACCCCTGACTCGAACTGCTGGGCAGATCATCACCTTCATCGAACAAAATCCCGACCAGGTTTTCAGCTTGGTCCTCATTCACCTCATCGGTACGGGCGTCGAGTGCTGAAATAACAGATCTGGCGTCCGTCTGCGAAACGAGATTTCGGAATCCCTGTCCCGCTCCGTCCTTCCCAGCATCAGCAGCATTCAGTAGGGCTGAAATCTGACTCTTCCGGAGTGCATCTTCTGGGATCCGCCTTTCGAAGTAGCGATCAAAAGTCTCTGGGTGAGACACACGACGTCTGTATTCATTATTCTCAACTCCCAGGATAAACTCTGTAGATTCTCCCAGGTGACGGAATAAAAATACTAGAGTGTCCTCAGCTCTTTTTCTTTGCTTCCAGTCTCCATTTTGGGTGACAGGCGAAAGGAGATGATCTAGAACATCTTTTTTTGTCATCCTCATCTAGGAACGGGGTCTGGTCTCGGTTTGTCAGTTTCTCTCGCTTCGATGGAATTCTGTCGTGCACCTCTGTATCGAAAATCCGGAGCAACTCAAGCGCCAGGAGATCTCCAGGGTTGACTTCAAGACTTTGCGGTGCTTCTTCTCCGTTTACGCACGACGAATTGTTCATCTCATCCGAGTTGTCCACCTCATCGATATAGTGCTCCAGATAGAAGACAAAAGCTGGAATTATACGATTGACATTTCGAAGTGTACTCACAAAGTCCGGAAGGAAATCATTGATAACGGTAGCCAGTCGCTCGTTATCTTTTAAGTCGTCGAGAACAGAACCTGGAATGTCCCTACTCTCTAATTCTTTAGAGAGCCGCTCCTTGAACTCTTCAACAAGCGTTTTCTGCCATACCTCCGGTATATCAAAGCTTACATGGACGATCTTTTCTAAAAACCTGGCACCGTCAATATTATTCTCCTCATCGCTCAAGCTCGCCGTCACGATTTCCCGTTCGAAGAGAACGAGATAGACCACGTTGGGGAAGTCCGCATTCGCCTTGATGAGCTGCATCATCATGCGGATCTGGTTCGCCGTCAAGCGATCTATGTCATCGATCACAACCAAGAACGGTTGCTCCAGATCTGCAAAAAGCTCAGTCAAGTCCTCTTTCACCTGCTCTAGACTTCGCTCTGCATGTGAGGAACTGATTTCCATCCAGGATGCGAGTTTTTCTGCAAGCCGCCCGACGAACCAGAACCCAAGCCCTAAGACCGTAAATGTGATCGCCATAACCTGGTAAGTCCAGGACCACTCATTCCAGTTCGAGGTCCCCAGGAAATAGGCAATCAGA
>CAYOWD010000069.1:0-4092 GCA_964407535.1 uncultured Salinivenus sp.
TACTGAAACGGGCGGCCCGTCTGTGTGTAGATTGGCGGTTGACGTTGCAATACGTAGATACGCAGTGTCAAGGCCATTCTGCCCGGTACACGTTACCTGCCGATGTGACCCGTACGGCGTGATACGTGAGGGCAGCCGACTACCGACCCGTACGCATAGTGGGGTATAGGAGTATGGGAGTGTGAGGGTATCTGCGTGAGGCTCATATGCTTGCGCCCCTGACAACAGATTGCAGCCCCGAACTTTATAAGCGGATCTGGTATAAGATCGGTAGGCTCATGAGTCACGCCTCACGACAACCCGCTCCGTGTATGGATTCGCGGTTGATGCGACGATCCCCCACACCTCCCTCCTAAGCCCTTTCCCCGATTCGGTATTGCTCGCCGGACGCAACCGCTCACAGTCTTTCCATCGGAAGGTCGTGCCACCGGGCTCCGGACAGAACAGGCAACGGCACAGTCGGCGGTTCTGCTTCCCGCCCCGACACCAGGGCGCCCACACTTCCGATGTCGGGTTCCCGGGCCTCAAAGCCCCACAACCGCAACCGATCGGCCTTGTCTCCCCCTTTTCGGTCTCAGAACGCTGGGACCGTTGCCCAAACTCCCCAAACCGTATGGAGCATACCGTCGGCATCGGAGACGCACAGAACATGCCCATTCCCCCCTTCGCAGCGCTCTCGCTGCTTAGTCCTGCGGCAGCTGCACCGTAAACGTGGTTCCCACGCTCTTCTGACTCTCCACGTCGATGCAGCCGTTCATCACGTCCACGAGCCGCTTCGTGATGGCCAGTCCCAGCCCCGTGCCCTTCGTGTTTTTCTGCTCATCCGCCCGTGCAAACGCCGTAAAGAGATTAGGGAGAAAGGCATCATCGATCCCTATCCCAGTGTCCGAAACCTCAATCACGATCTCTCCCTCGTCGTTTCGGTGGCCCCGGAGCGTGACGGTGTCCCCCGACTCCGTAAACTTGAGGGCATTGCTTAAGAGATTGTCGAGAATGCGGTGAAGCATGGTGGGGTCGAGCTCAGCGGGGAGCGGGTCTTCCACCTCCGTTTCCAACGTGATGTCGTCGCCGGTCGCCTGGGGCTGGAACATTTCGGCCGTCCCCAGCAGCTCGTCCGCGAGGTCGAGCGATTCCGGCGTCGGCTCCACAGCTCCCGCTTCCAACTTCGACAGATCGAGGACCGATTCGAGCGTTTCAAGCAGGCGATTGCTACTGCGTTTGATGAGGTCGACCCGTTCCCGATGCTCCTCATCTACCTCTCGCCGTAGCAGGTCTGCGTGATTCATGATGGAGGAGAGCGGCGTCTGTACGTCGTGGCTCATATTGGCCAGGAAGGCCGACTTGAGCTGATTGGCCCGTTCGGCCTCCTCCTTGGCCGCTTTCAGCTCTCGTTCGTACTGTACCTGATCGGTGATATCGTCGATGGAGAACACCACCTGCCGAATCGTACCGTTCGCATCATGGAGCGGCGCGGCATTGATGGCAACGTATCGGGGCGGCCCCTCCGCCCTCTCCAGTCGATACCGCTCATCCGTAATCGACACGTCCTCGGCCAGAATGCGCTCGAACGGCCATTCGTCCTGCGGGACCACCGTCCCGTCGAGCGTCTTTAGGGTCTGTTCATGGATGGAATCGGGGAACGCCTCGGGATCTCCCTGCCCGAGAATGTCCACGGCGGGATCATTGGCAAAGGAGATGGTGCCGTTCCGCTCCACCGTGAGCAAGGCCGCCACGCTTGTGTCCATGATGGCCTCCACGAGGTCGCGCTCGCGCCGCAACCTCTCTTTGGCCTCCAGGCGTTCGGTCACGTCATCGAAGTAGATGGAGAGCCCGCCCTCAAACGGAAACGCCTTTACCTCAAACCAGCGATTCAGCGGCTCGTAGTGCTCAACGAACTCGACGGTATCGTGCTCGTCCATCGCCGTCTGGAACTTGGACTGAAAGACCGACCCGGGCGCGCCCGGCAACGTGTCCCACAGGGAGTGTCCCACCAGTTCCGCCCGGGTTCGCTCCAGCACCGCCTCCGCCTGCGCATTAACGTACGTGAGCGTCCAGTCCTCGTCGACGGCCAGAAAGGCATCGGTAATGCTTTCCAGAATCCGCTCGTGCTGCTCACTGATGTCCCTGTAGTCCGATGCATAATGGCGCAGATTGAGCTCATCCATCACCACGCCGGCCAGATCGGAGAGGGTCTCTCGCTCCTCCGTCGAAAACGACCGGGGCTCATCGTGGAGAAGACAAAGCGTCCCGAGCCGCTCGCCGTTCGGAGCGGTCAGGGACGCCCCCGCATAGAACCGCACGTGGGGCGCCTCCGTCACAAACGGATTGTCCACGAAGCGCTCATCCTCATGGGTGTCTTCGACCACCATGACCCCTTCGTGGTCGAGGGTGTGCACACAAAACGACACCTCCCGCGACGTCCGGTCCAGATTCATGCCGCAACTCGACAGGCACCACTGGTTCTCCTGGTCAATGAAGTTGATGAGCGCAATCGACACGTCAAACAGCCGCGTGGCCAACCGGGTCACGCGATTAAACTCCTCCGTAGGCGGCGCGTCGAGTACGTTGTACCGGTTGAGCGTACGAAGCCGACGCTTCTCTCGGTCATTCTGAGCCCGATCGACCGAAACGGACGACGAAAATTCCGGGGCGGTCATGATACCAACGAAGCTCTTCGTCAAAAAAGAGTTACATTTTAATGGGGCACTCCCGGTTTAGATCCATGCCCCAATCGTGGGGGCATTCCGTGAGCTCGGATGGACGACGTGGGGAAAGAGGCACGCAATTGTACGGAATTCGCCTGCAGACCGTGAAGCCGGACGAATACGCACCGGTTGCAATCGGCCTGATCAATCCGACTGTTCTCCGACGAAGGTCAATGCCTTCATCTGCGGATTCAGCTGTAAGAAGAACTCCATCGGGTCCCGGAGAATCCAACGTAGAATTTCTTAGGACTGTACCGCCATCGCCTCCTGTAGCTCAGCCCGCGTCTCGCGGCGTCGTTCCTGCATTCGGTCACTGATTTCAACCGCATACGTTCGGTCGGACGCCGGATTCGTGAGCGCCTCGGGAAGCTCCGCCAGACGCGCAGCGGCGTGCTCGCGGTGGGCCCCTACCGGACGCGCAGCGCCTGCGTCCGTCCGTTCGCCCTCAATCATGACCCGCTCCAACAGCGGCGCTCCGGTATGATAGTCATCCGCCTCCGTGGCGATGACGTCGCGCACGGCCGTTCCGTCTTCATACTGACGCACCACCTGCTTTCGGCCCGGCAAATTCGATTTCTCCGGCGCAAGCTTCATCCGGGGACGCCCTGCGTATCCACACAGCTTGTAGGCACTGTCGAGAGCGGGCTGGTCGGCAGACGTGCCCATTTGCGTCCCCACCCCAAACCCGTCGATCGGGGCGTCCCGTGCCAACAGATCCGCAATCTTGTACTCGTCGAGGCCGCTGCTGGCAAAGATGAGCACATCGTTGAGGCCCGCGTCATCGAGCAATTGGCGAGCGTCCGTCGCCAAGGTCGCCAGATCGCCGGAGTCGAGCCGAATGCCGCGCACCCGGAAGTCCTCGCCCTTTTCCTCGGCGAGGTCGATCACTTTGCGCACGCCATTAAGGGTATCGTACGTGTCCACAAGCAAAATCGTCTCGGGATACAGATCCGTAAATTCTCGGAAGGCATCCATCTCCGCGTCGTGGGCCTCGACGTAGCTGTGGGCCATCGTGCCCGTAATGGGAATGTCGTAGGCCTCCCCCGCGGCCACGTTGGAGGTTGCATCGACCCCTGCGATGTATGCCGCGCGGGCGCCCTTCATCGCAGCGTCGGTGCCGTGCATGCGGCGCATTCCGAAGTCGGCCACCAGCCGATCGGTGCCGTCGGCCCGAGCGGCCTGCACCACGCGGCTCGCCTTCGAGGCGATGGCGGTCTGGAACGTGATCTGATTGAGCAGAAACGTTTCGACGAGCTGTGCCTCTCCAATTGGCGCCACCACCTCGACGAGGGGTTCGTCAGCGGCCGTTTCCGTCTCGGGATACTCGACGTTCGAACCGTCACCGGACAGACACCCCGAGACTCCGACGACCGCCCCGACCAGCAAT
>CAYOWD010000069.1:4102-16506 GCA_964407535.1 uncultured Salinivenus sp.
GTTCGTCAGCAAACACAGGCGTCCCCTCCGGCACAGCGTACACGTCGCCGGTAAACTCGAAGTCGGCCAGCCACTCCAGAAAGGCCTCCTCGAAGAGGCCCTGTTCGTCGAGGTACGCAATCGCCTTGTCCGAGAAGGAAAGCGTCTCCAGGTATTCGAGGGCCTGCTCCAGCCCGCAGGCCACCAGGTAGTTGCGGTCGCGGAGGCGACGGACGAAGAGGTCGAAGACCGCCGTCTCTTCCATGCCTTCCCGCCAGTACGACTGGAGCATGGTGAGCTGGTACAGGTCCGTGTAGAGGGCGGCTGTATCCTCCCGAAGGGTATCGTCGAACGACATATCAGCGAAAAAAATGGGCCTGGAAAAGACCAACGCAAAGAGCACGTGCCCAAACCGCAACGCGCTCGAAGTCGGGGAAACATGACGATCCGGATGAACGCATGGTTCCCCTGGATGAGCCGAGTGCGGCGTCCCATTCGGCACGGGGACGGCCTCCGCTCCAAGGCCGTGCGCCCTGTTCGCAGCGACACGGGGGAGCGCGCAGTCTCGTCTCCCGCCTCGGGCGAAAATGACCTCATACGGATTCTGATCGGCAATGTCGGGATCGCAACGCCAACGATTCCATCGATCCGGATCGCGTCTCCTATTAATCGGAAGGTGTAAAAGTTTGAAGATAATACCAACTCCGCTGCCGAACTAGTTCGAGTCCCACCAGTGGGACAGCTCCGTTGGGGGATGGACGTATGTATGTTTGCAAGTAAGTGCGTGGGACACACGTAGATACTTTCGCACTTTCACACCTTCAGACCCGAGTCCTTTAACCGGATTCGGTATACCCTACAGCCTGGGTTAAAATGCTTCTCCTAACCCGAGATACAGCTCGATGCCGGTGGGGCTGTACGCCAGGTCGACCCGCCCGTGCACCCCGCCGTCGGTAAACCGAAGGCGTCCCCCCAGTCCCGCTGCGGCCTCGACGCTCGTTCCGAGCGGCGCCCCCACTCGCGGCCCCACTTCTCCCACCGACGCAAAGGCGGTGGCCTTGAACCGCCAGAACAGCGGCACGCGATACGCTGCCTGAACGGTCCAGTACACATTGTCGCGCAGCCGTCCCTCCCGATACCCGCGCATCCGATTTTTGCCCCCCAGAAGAGGAAGGAGTTGGAAGGGGGCCTCTCCGATGACCGCTTCGGTGTACGCCTGCCCCGCAATCACGCCGGGCCCGAGCGACCGGTAGCCCCGCAGATCGGTCGTCGTGCGCCCGAAGGTGTAGTCACTGCCCCACGCGGCCGAGTGGAGCGTCGCCTCCACGTCGACGTAGGTGCCGTCGGTCGGGTAGCGGCGGTTATCCCGCGCATCCCAAAATGCCGTTGCCCCGATCCCCGCCGTGACGCCCCCGTCCGCCCCCGGCACGCGATTCCGCGCAATGACGCCGCCGCTCTCGGGATCCGTCACCGTTTCGGCCCGGACAAGGACGCGCGGCCCCACGCGGAGCTTCGGGCGCACGCGTTGCTGTAGCACGAGATCGGCGAGCAGATACCGGGAGGTGTAGCTCTCCTCGGCTGAATCGGGCGTATCGCCCCCAATTCCATAGAACAGGTCCGGAAAATGGGCCGCCTGAAGGTCGCCCTGGATGCGGTCCCGGCCGTCGTTCAAATACAGATCCGGGACAATTTCCAGAATGAGCTGTCGCTTCTGCGTGGCCGTGACGGCGGCCTGTACGCTCGACGCCGCTTTATTGTCAACCTCCGGCCGATAGTAGCCCGCCACCATGCCGCCGGAGACCCCGGTGGTGGGGGCAAACGAGAGGAACGGCAACACCAGCCAGTCTGCGTCCGTCGCTGCCGCAGTGTCCGCCGAATCCGGGGGCGTTGTGTCCGCCGACTGGGCATAAAGACAGGCAGGGCTCCCCCCCGCGAGAAGAAGAAGCAGAAGAAATCGGCACATGCAACTCCTCAAATCAGCAAGAGACAGCGTTTAGAGGCGGACCACACAGGCAGTAGTGTCAGCATACCGCACGAAGGCGTCAAACACGTCCCCATGGGCGACGGTGTCGGCATCGCCCACGACGACGGCCTTCCGACGGGCCCGCGTCACCGCCACGTTAAACCGGCGCGGCTCGTCGAGAAAACCAATGCGGCCGGCGTCGTTGCTGCGCACCAACGAAATGAGCACGACCTCCTTCTCGCGCCCCTGAAAGCCGTCAACCGTGTCGACCTCCAGGTCCTCAATCCCGAGCTGGTCTTCAATGCGGTCGACCTGATCGTCGTAGGGCGAAATGATGGCGATTTGCTCGGGGGACAGGCCGGCCTCCAGCAGATCCGTCGCCAGGGTCGCCACGAGGTCGGCCTCGCGGGGGTTCTCGCGCGAATGGGAGCCGGCCCGCTGCGTGTCCGGCGCGTCAATGGCTGCCGTATCGACGAAGACGAGCGGCGCGTCTGGATCAAGGATCTCCCGACGATCTGCCGGAAGAGAACTCGTCGTCACGCCGATACCGGAAAGGGTATGGTGCCGCACCGTCTCATCGGCGTCCAGCCGGTCGTCGTAGAAGCGGCGGCCGGAGAAGCTCATAATGGTCTCGTGCATGCGGTACTGCGTGCGCAGGAGGCTCCGGATCGACCGGGGCGCCTCGGGATCCGTCTCGTGGTGCCGGGCCAGCCGCTCGAAGAGGGTGTGCTGGAGGCCCTTCTCCGCCGCCTCACGGTTTAGAATGGTAGGCGGAAGCTGCTTGTGGTCGCCCACCAGGACCGCCCGCCGGGCGTGCGTCATCGGAATCCAGCACGAGGGCGCCGTGGCCTGCGTGGCCTCGTCGATGACGAGGGTGTCAACCCGCGTTCCGTCGAGTAGGTCGCTCCCCGCGGTCGAGTTCGTGCTGCACACCACGTCCGCCGCGTCGAGCACCTCGTCAATGGCCTTTTGCTCCAAGCGCTCAGCCTCGTCGAACAGCTCATCAGCCTTCTCTTGCAGCCGGAGCCATTCGGCCATCTCTTCAATCTTGTCGGGCGGGACGCCGCGCGACCCGCGCCCGTCTGCGGCCAGGCTCTTGATCTTGTCGTCCGACATGCCGCGGCGCCAGCGGCCCGACGGATGCGTGTAGTCCTCCTGTTCGTCGAGCACATCGAAGGCCTCGTTGCGGCGGGCCTGCGACCGCTGGTAGGTCTCGTTGTCGTCGAGCCGCGCGTCCAGGGTCTGCGACTGAAGGGCGGGCGTCACGCGCGCCGGATGACCTACCCGAACGGCGTCGACCTCTTGGTCGAGGAGTCCCTCCATGACGTTGTCGACGGCGGTGTTGGAGGCGGCCGTCGCGAGCACCGACTCGCCCCGGTCCACGCACTGCTGAATGACTTCAACGGCCGTGGTGGTCTTCCCCGTGCCGGGCGGTCCGTGGATGAGGTGTACGTCCTCGGTCGCCACTGCCGCCCGGACGGCGTCTCGCTGCGAGGCATTCAGGGCCGGGTTGTGCCAGGTGTCGATCTCCACCGGCGCGGTCTCCGCAGGGGCTTCCTCCCCGATACACACGTCGCGCAGATGGGCCAGCGCCCCGTCGGCGGTCGGGAGCTGCGCCAGCGCATCCTGCATGCGCTGGTAGGTGATGTCGTTGACGTAGAGGTCGACCCGCAGGCCCTTCCCAAAGACCCATCCGTCGGGCTTCGGGTCAAAGGACGCCGTGACCGAATAGTTGGTAACCTGCGTGACCGTGCCCGTGGGGTTGTCGTCGCGGAGGGGATCTTGCTTGGAGATCATGACGAGGTCGCCCACCCGAATCTCGTGGTCGGGCAGCGGCGTCCCTTTCTTCACCCGCATAAATTTGACGTGGTGGCCGCCGAGCGCCTCGCCTTCGTCCCGTCCGCGCATGCGTAGCAGCGCCCGGCCTCGGTTTTCCCGCTCCCGGCCCGACAGGGTCTTGATCTCCTGCTCGTGACGCCGCATCTCCTCTTCCCGTTCGAGCTCCACCCAGCCGGCCAGCCGATCGACATAGGCCTGCGCGGCCTCGGTCGTCTCGTCGAGCGGCGTAATGTCGACGGTGGCCGTGCCGATGCGGCCGCCGTCGAGGACCTGCACGACCCGATCCGCCGCCCCGCCCGCCACGTCCACCGTGGCGGTGCCGTCGTCGATGTCGATGGCGCCGATGGCGTCGGGATCCACGTCGGCCTCATTGGCAAACGCACCGACGATGTCGCCGGGGCCTTCGTTGGAAAGCCCCTGCACGAGCAGCGTCGTTTTGTCGTCGGGCATGCGGTCGATCTACGCGGGTTGGTTCGACAGTGCCTTTATTATCCCCTACACGCTGTCCGATTTGAGAGTTGCAAAAGAAGTGACGGAAGGCATTCAAAGATGCGTTGTCGACATCGGCAGAATGTTTTCTATTGTCAACGTGATGGGATCTACATTTTCAATCTTCAGTTCCTTTCACTTTCTCCCGCACCGCCGCCAGCTGCTCACTCCACGTCGGCACCGTGAGGTCGAACGTCTCGCGCATCCGACTGGAATCGAGCACCGTATACGCCGGACGCGACGCCGGGGTGGGATACTCCGACGACGGCACCGGCTCGACCGTCACGTCGTCCCGCCCGAACTGCTCAAAAATGGCCTGCGCGAAGCCGTACCAGCTGGTCTGCCCCCCCGCGGCAAGGTGGTAGAGCCCGCTGAGCGTCTCGGGCTGATCGTGCGCCCGCACTCGACGCAGGAGGGTGGCCGTCGCGTCGGCAATCCAATCGGCCGACGTGGGCGTGCCCGTCTGATCGTCCACCACCGTAAGCGTGTCGTGCTCGTCGGCGAGCTGCAGCATCGACCGCAGGAAGTTGGAGCGGCGATCACTGTACACCCAACTCGTGCGTAGCACCAGACATCGGTCGCTCCCGGCCATGACGGCCTCTTCGCCGGCCCGCTTCGTGCGACCGTAGGTGTTGATCGGATTCGCGGCGTCGTCCTCCGTGTACGGCGCCCGTTTGGTGCCGTCGAAGACGTAGTCCGTCGAATAGTGCACCAGCCAGCCGCCGACCTCGTGGGTGGCTTCCGCCAGCACGCCGGGGGCCCGCGCATTTACGACGTGGGCCCCCTCAAAGTCGTCTTCGGCCTGATCCACGTCCGTGTATGCCGCCGCGTTGACGACCACGTCGGGGGCCGTCTCGCGGATCGTCGTCCGGATTGCGTCGGTCGAGGTAAGATCCACCGTTTCTCGATCGGGGGCCGTCACGGTGCCGAGATCAGCGAGGGGCGCACGAAGCGCGTGGCCGACCTGCCCGGTACTTCCCAGGAGCAGGATCGTCCAATCGTTGGAGGACTGCATGATACTGCAACGGGACTATGATCCAATGGAGCTGGGAATGCGGAACTGGAATCGTTCGTCCGACACCTCGTCCATCGACGGCGCCTCGCGATCCCGCTCCGATACGACCGGATCCTCAACGGGCCAGTCAATGCCAATCGCCGGGTCATTCCACCGGATCACCCCTTCCGTCTCCGGATGATAAAAATCGGTACACTTGTAATGGAAGAGTGCCTCCTCACTCCTCACGAGGAATCCGTGGGCAAACCCTTCCGGCACGTACAACTGTTTCGCGTTGTCGGCGGAAAGCACCGTACTGCTCCATTCCCCGAAGGTCTCGGACTCGGATCGGATATCGACAATGACATCGTAGACCTCGCCTTTCAGGACGGAGATCAGCTTGCCCTGTGGGCGCGGATTCTGAAAGTGCAGTCCGCGGAGCACGTGTCGATGCGACCGCGATAAGTTGTCCTGCACAAACGTCACGTCGAGGCCGTGCTTGCCGTAGTCGCGCGCATTCCAGGTTTCCAGGAAGGCCCCGCGACGGTCGGAATACACATCCGGTTCGATGACTTGCACTCCAGGGAGATCGGCGTCGAATACGTCCATAGTGGGGAATTGCATTCAGAATGACGAGGGCGTTCCGTCGGAACGACGGATCAAATCCAGAAGATACCGTCCATACTCGTTGTTGTCCATCGAGCGCCCGATCCGTTGCACGTCGTCGGCGGAGATCCATCCCTTGCGCCAGGCAATCTCTTCGGGGCAACTAATCTTGAGGCCCTGTCGCTCTTCGATCGTCTGAACGAAGTTGGCGGCCTGCAGGAGGGACGGGTGCGTGCCGGTGTCGAGCCACGCCATGCCCCGCCCGAGCGTTTCGACCTGCAGTGCACCGCGCGCAAGGAACCGCCGATTGACATCCGTGATCTCCAGCTCGCCGCGATCAGACGGCTCCAAATTCTCGGCGATGTCAACGACGGAAGCGTCGTAGAAATAGAGTCCCGTGACGGCGTAGTTCGAGGCCGGATCGTCGGGCTTTTCCTCGATGGAGAGCGCCCGCCCATCGTCGTCGAAATCGACGACCCCGTAGCGCTCCGGGTCATTGACATAGTAAGCAAAGACCGTTCCCCCAGCGGATCGCTGGGTCGCCCGTTGTAGTTGTTCGGAGAGTCCTTGTCCGTAAAAAATGTTGTCGCCCAGAATGAGACAGACGTTGTCGTCTCCAATAAAGTCCGCACCAATTGTGAAGGCCTGGGCAATGCCCTTGGGTTCGGGCTGCTCCGCATAGCGAAGCTGAAGCCCCCACTGCGATCCATCCCCGAGCAACTCCTCAAAGCGTGGGAGATCCTTCGGCGTCGAGATGACGAGGATGTCCCGAATGCCCGCCAGCATGAGGGTCGACAGCGGGTAGTAGACCATCGGCTTGTCGTAGACGGGCAGCAGCTGTTTGCTAACCGCCTGCGTGACCGGGGCAAGGCGCGTGCCCGATCCGCCAGCGAGGAGAATGCCTTTGCGCGTCGATTGGGCGTCGGTCATATCGTCCGATGGAGACCTGCGAGTGCGATGTCAATGCGAATGCCGTACACAACAGTCCAGCGACGCGTCGCTGTTACTCGGAGGGCGCATGTTGTTGCCGAACCCTCCGCATCCAATCCCGATGCTCCAGGTACCACCGGACCGTCCGGCGCAGCCCCTCGTCAAAACCAACCTGGGGTTCCCAACCAATCTCTTGTTCAATCTTGCTGGGGTCGATGGCGTAGCGCCAGTCGTGCCCGGGCCGGTCCTCGACGAACGTAATCAGCGCCCGATGCCGCCGATCCCCCTCTCGGGGGCGAAAGTCGTCGAGAATATCGCAAATGTGCCGGACGACTGCAATATTTTGCCGTTCGCACCGTCCGCCGACATTGTAGGTTTCTCCCACCGTCCCCTCGGCCCATACCTGGAGGAGGGCGCGGGCATGATCCTTCACGTATAGCCAGTCGCGCACGTTTTCGCCGGTGCCGTACACGGGAATGGGATCGCCGTTGAGGGCCTGCCGAATCACCACCGGAATGAGCTTTTCCGGATGCTGGTAGGGACCGTAGTTGTTGGAGCAATTCGTAATGAGCACCGGAAGATCGTAGGTCCGATGCCAGGCCCGCACGAGATGATCGGCGCCCGCCTTGCTGGCCGAGTACGGCGAACTGGGATCGTAGGGCGTCTCCTCGGTAAAGGCCCCCGTTTCGCCGAGCTCGCCGTACACCTCATCGGTAGAGACGTGCAGGAACCGAAAAGCATCCTGTGCGGCCGCGTCCAGGTCCTCCCAATAGGTGCGGGCCGCCTCCAGCAGCACCTGCGTGCCCACGACGTTCGTCTGCACAAAGGCGGCCGGTCCGTCAATGGAGCGGTCGACGTGCGACTCGGCGGCAAGGTGAAGCACCCCGTCGGGCTCGTACGTTGCAAACAGCCGATGCATGGCTGGGGCATCGGTGATGTCTTCCTGCTCAAAGTGATGCCGCGGATGATCGGCCACGGGAGCGAGGTTGGACCGATGCCCGGCGTACGTGAGCGCATCGACCGTTACGACCGTTGCCCCCGTCTTCTTAATCAGGTGGCGCACGACCGCGGAGCCGATAAACCCGGCGCCGCCCGTGACAAGAAGTGTAGCGTCCATGAGTATGCAAAACCGTCAGTCAACGACTTCGAGGCCCCCTCATGGCCCACCCAAGCAGTCCAGCATGTTTGGTTGTCGTACGGTCCTCCTACAACCAAAGCAGGGAAATGATTGCGACCGAGATTGTCATCACGATGAGCGTGACGGGCCATCCCACGCGGGCGTAATCGCTGAATCGGTAGCCGCCCGGCGACATCACCATCAGATTGGTCTGGTAGCCGATGGGGGTCAGGAAACTCGCCGAGGCCGCTATGGCCACAATGAGACCGAACGCAATCGGGGGCGCGCCGAGGCTCGACGCGGCGGCCATCGAAATGGGCAGCATGAGCACCGCCGCCGCGTTGTTGGTGATGATCTCCGTCATCAGATTGGTGAGCAGGTAGATGACCGCCAGCGTGGCCACCGGACCGAACGGCTCCGTGATCCCAATCATGCCGCTCGCCACCTGCTGCGCGAGCCCCGTTGTTTCCATGGCGTTCCCAATGCCGAGCGCGGCCGCAATGACGACGAGCACCTGCACGTTGAGGGCCCGCTGCGCCTCGGCCATGGTGACACAGCCGGTACCAATCATCAGGAGGGCCGCGATGAACGCGGCCGTGACGATGGGGGCCACCCCGACGGCCGCCGCAAGCACCATGCTGCCGGTGAGCGCAAGGGCAAGCGGCGCCCGTGCCGTCCGATCCTCGTCCGTCTCTGCCTCGTCCGTCTCCGTAGAGGCCGAACGCGCCCGCCCGTCGCGCGGGGCCACGAGATAAAATTCGTCCCGACTGCCGCTGCTCCACCGGCGTTCGAAGTCGCTGGGCGCCTCGACGATGAGCAGGTCCCCGGCCTGGAGGCGCGTGTTTCCAACCGGCCCGGTGACCGGCTCATTCTGCCGCTGAATGCCAAGCACCACGCCCTGGTACTCCTCCCGAAAGTTGGCCTCCCCCAAGGTAGAGCCCACGAGATCGGACGATTCGGCAATGACCGCTTCGTAGAGCGGCAGGGTCTCGTAGCGAACCGGATCGTCGTTCCGATCGTCCGGGTTCGGGAGGGTTCGCTTTAGGCCCGGCCGTTTCAGCAGGCGTTCCCGAGCGGCCAGGCTTCCGTTGAAGGTCAGCACGTCCCCCTGTTCGAGGGTGAGCCGCGGCGTGGCCTGCAGCACCTGTGTGCCCCGACGGACGTGGGTCAGGTAGGCGTCCCCGAGATCGCGCAGGCCGGCCTCCTCAACCGTCTGTCCGATGATCGTCGACTGGAGGGTAATCTTCACCTCAAACATGTTCTCGTCCAGCTCCGCCTCGACGGCGGGGGCCGACGTGCCGCGATCGGGCAGGAGGCGGTGCCCGCCCAGCACGAAGTACGCCACGACGGCCAGGGCGGCGGGCACCCCAATCCACGTCACGTCGAACAGGTGCAGCGGCTCGTAACCCTCGGCCTCCATCAACCCCGCCACGATCAGGTTCGTCGAGGTGCCGACGAGGGTCATCATGCCGCCCGTAATCGCCGCGTACGAGAGGGGAATCATAAGCTTCGAGGTCGGGATGCCCTGCTCGTCGGCCCAGGACTGCAGGCGCGGCGTCAGCATCGCCACGATGGGCGTATTGTTGAGCAGGCCCGACAGCAGCGCCGTCGGCACCATAAAGCGGGCCAGGATCTCCCCCAGGCGGGAGCTTGACGCAAACAGCACACGGTCGAGCCGCGACAGGGCGTTGGTGTGTTGCACGCCGCCGGCCACGATGTAGAGGGCGCCCACCGTTAGGACGGCCGAGTTGGAGAATCCGGCAAACGCCTGTTCGGGCGTAACGACCCCGAACACGAGCAGGGTGGCCAGCCCCCCCAACATGACGAGGTCCGGCCGCCCGATGTCCGATACCAGAGCCCCCACCACCCCGACCACAACCCCGACCGTGATCCAGGCGTCAACGGAAAACGAAACGAGGGACGCCATGAAAACGAGTAGGATCTGGCAGCGGTCGGTGCCTCATACATACGACGAAGATCTACAGGAACTGACCAAACACCCGACGGAGACGACGAATATCATCGAGTCCGTGCTGCAACACGTCGTACACGCGTTCCGGATCAATATCCGTGTACTCGTGCACCAGGACATTGCGAAATCCGATCATATCCGTCCACGTGTTTTTCAGCTCTTCGTCCACGTACCCATTCTCCGCAAGCACAGCGGGCAAATCACTTGCACGAGTCACATCCCCCAAGTCGTCGTCGGCAACGACGTGGCTCGCCATGTCGGTCAACGCCTCAATCGCCAAATGCAGAAATCGCTCGACACTCCCACGATGCTCCGGATCGTCCACGAATTCGCGGTACGAATACCGCTGAGCGTCCTCAAGGTACTCGAGGTACTCATCCAGTTTCTTCAGCCGACGATGAAGCACGTCCGGATTCACCATGGCGATCCTCCTTCATGAGACGTCGTTTGTATGCCTTCCGCTGGCGCCGAAGATGGGGCTTGAAGTCCCAATACTTTCGCAACACAGTCGAGTAGAAGGTGCCGTGATCGAAATCCGCCGCGGCGTAGAGAAGAACATTGGGCCGCACCGCCTCGAACTGAAGCACAAGCGGAGCGTCGTTGAGCACGACGAGATCAATCCAGTCGCGTCGCGCCGCGTCCATGCAATCGGTAATCATCGGCACTTTGTCCGACGATGTCCACTCGGTGTCGTCCACCACAATGCCAAGGTCGAGATCACTTCGCTCCCACTCCTGTCCCGCCGCAACCGACCCAAACACGTAGGCGGCCCGCACCGCGGGGTGCGCCGCAAATACCGCCCGGAGCCGATCCGTGATGTCGTCCGAGAGCATACAGTGTTCTCCAGACTCGCAGTTTGTCAACGGACCCTCGCCCCCGCGACCAGGGATCCGGCCTCTCCTCAACACCATTGAGCCCTGTTGCCCCCCTGTAGCACGCCCCAGTCATCGGGAGGGGAGGGCATGATGGCCCCTCCCCTCACGACTCACGCCTTACTCAATGATGCCGTTTTCTTCGAGCGTAGCGATGATCTGGTCGACGCAGGCGTCCACGTCGTCCTCATCGGTCTGAACCACGACCTCCGGCGTTTCCGGTTCCTCGTACGGAGCGGAGACGCCGGTGAAGTTGGCAATCTCGCCCTTCTCGGCCTTCTCGTAGAGACCCTTGGTATCGCGTTCCTTACAAACCTCCAGCGGGCAATCGACGTGAACCTCAACGAACCGGCCCTCGGGAAGCAGATCGCGAACGCGATCTCGGTCCTCCCGATACGGCGAGATAAAGGTGCAGAGCGTGACGTTGCCTTGTTCAAAGAAGAGGCGTGCCACCTCTCCCACACGACGAATGTTTTCTTTGCGGTCGTTGGGGCTGAACCCGAGGTCGCCGCAGAGCCCGTGCCGCACGTTGTCGCCATCGAGCATCATGGTCTGTACGTCGCGCTCGAACAGACGCTTCTCGACCTCCTTCGCGATGGTCGACTTGCCGGAGCCGGACAGGCCCGTCAGCCACACAACCGACGCCTTGTGGTCGTTTTTCTCTTCGCGGTCTTCGCGGGGAATGTTGAGTCCCTCCCACACCACGTTCGGCGAGGTCTGCTGCTCATCCGTCGTCTGCACCTGCTTCTGACCGAAGGGCGTCACGTCCTCCGCCACGCCGCGGATCATGCCGGCCGCCACCGTCTCGTTGGTGTCCGGATCGATCAGAATGAAGTTGCCCGTCGACCGGTTGATCTTGTAGGGGTCGATGAAGAGCGGATCGGCCGTCTCAATCTCCACGCGGCCAATGTCGTTGAGCTCAAATGTGTGGGCCTCCTCCCGATGGAAGCTCTCCACATTGGTGCGGTAGATGACCTTCGAGATGTTGGCCTTCGTCCGCCGGGTCGTGTGCTGAATCACATAGGGCCGATCCCGACGCATCTTCTCCTCATTCATCCAGCACAGATCCGCATCGAGCTGGCGGGTCACCTCCGGCCGATTGCGGCTCCGCACAATCATCGAGCCGCGGCTGACGTCAATCTCGTCGGCCAGGGAGATCACGACCGAATCGCCCGGGCTCGCCTCGTCGATCTCGCCGTCGAGCGTTGTGATCGACTCGACTTCGGAGGTTTTCTCCGACGGCAGCACGACAATCTCTTCGCCCGGCCGGACCTTTCCCGACTCCACCTTGCCCCCGAAGCCCCGGAAGTCCTGGTGGGGCCGGATCACATTCTGAACCGGGAACCGGAAATCGACCAGGTTGCGGGTGGCCTCCGGCCGGACGTTTTCCAACCGGTGCAGCAGCGTCGAGCCCTTGTACCACGGCATATTGTCCGACTCATGGACGACGTTGTCGCCCTTCAGCGCCGAGACCGGCACGAAGGTGATGTCTTTGATGTCCAGGTCGTCGGAAAACTCTTGGAACTGATCCACGATCGTGCGGAAGCGCTCCTCGCTGTAGTCCACGAGGTCCATCTTGTTGACCGCAACGATCATGTACGGAATCTGCAGGAGCGACGCGATGAAGGCGTGCCGCCGCGTCT
>CAYOWD010000070.1:0-1034 GCA_964407535.1 uncultured Salinivenus sp.
GGGAGCTTACCGATCCATGTGTACGGATCGGTTCGATCCATGTGTACGGATCGGTGATCCAGGTTCCCGTACGCACCACACATCACGCAATACGTAATGACAATCACATCGGCAGGGGCAGTGTCCCAGGCTTGGGCATGCAGAATGAGCATTGACATTGCAGTGCGGCTGTGGGGGGACGCATGCCGATGTTTTGCACAGGCGGTCTCATTTGATTTGCGGGCCCAACAGTGATTGGCGGGCCCAACAGCGACCGCCACGGCAACGCTCCCTCCCCCATTTCGGTCTTCCTCGTTGCAATTGATTCCGTGCAGACATGACTCGTGCTCGAACGGTCCTCGTCACCGGCGGCAACCGCGGCATCGGCCTTGCCATCTGTACCGGGTTGGCCGCCCGGGGGCTGCACGTCGTCCTTGGGGCTCGCGATGAAACGCGTGGAGAAGAAGCGGCCGAATCTCTCCGCGAACAGGGCGGGTCGGTGCGCGTCGAGTCGATCGATGTGGCCGAGCCGGGCTCCATCGCGGCCTGCTCGGATCGGCTGGCGGCCGATGACGTGGCGGTGGATGTGTTGGTCAACAACGCGGGGATCTATCCTGAGAACGATGCCCTGGACGCGACCCTCGACCAGCTCGATCGGGCCTGGACGGTGAATACGCGCGGGCCGTGGCTGCTCGTCAAAGCATTTGTGCCCGGCATGATCGAACGGGACTACGGCCGCGTCGTCAACGTGTCGTCGGGATCCGGGTCGTTTGGGGAGGGACTCGATCCCAGTCATGCGGCGTATGCGGCGTCCAAAAGCGCTCTCAATACCCTCACCATGACACTGGAGTCGGCCCTTCCCACTGAGGCGGATGTTAAGGTCAATTCGATGTGCCCAGGCTGGGTGCACACACGCATGGGCGGCGAAAAGGCGCCCCGGACGCCGGAAGACGGGGCCGACACGGCGCTCTGGCTCGCCACGCTCCCTGCCGACGGCCCGAGCGGGGACTTCTTTCGGGACCGGGAGCGCATTCCGTGGTAGCATGTCCCGCGAC
>CAYOWD010000070.1:1055-16429 GCA_964407535.1 uncultured Salinivenus sp.
GGGCGGATCGAGGCGCGAGCGCGCTCCTCGTCCTCCTTGCAGACGTTAGACGATTGGGGGTCCGTGTGTCTGAACCGATGGGGGTGTAGTGATTCGTCTGCAGGCACCTGATGCTGTATTATGAAGCGCGTTGCGGTGTGCGTCTTTCTTCTCGTCGTCGCGGGGGGCTCTGTGGGAACGGCCCAGCCGCAGGCCGACACCACAGTCACCTGGCGCAGCTACAGCACGACGGGCACGACCCGCGTCCAGGTATATCCGGGACCGCCCGACGAGGAAGAGACCCACACCGTCGTCCTACGCGAGCTGGCCGAAAACCGGGGCCCGACGGTGGTGGAGGACCTGTCGTACGTGGCCGATCTCGTGGGGCGCCGCCTCGGCATCGATCCGACGACGGCCTACTGGGTGGCGTACTGGGGCGGCTTTTCGTTCGAGGGAGCGGATCCGGACGCCGACAAGACGCTGTTTCTCCGGGCCACCTTCAGCCGCACCTCCAGCGGCACCCTGGGCAGTCCGCGTTGGACTGTGATCACCGAAGAGGATGTGCGCGCCATCACCGATCGGCAGTGGCGGCCATGACAACTCGGTCGGGACTGGGGGACAGCTCCGGAGAAAATCAGGAGGATGGAAGCAACGAAGAGGGCGTAGCGCGGTAAAAGAACATTCCCGCCGTCTCCTTCTCGACCTACCCCGAATCATGCCCGAGGACGTCGACAGCGACGAGACGACTGTCTTTGCCACCTACGGCACCCGGCGCGACGCCGAGGTGGCGAGCGAGTACCTGGCGGACGCGGGGATTCGGTCGTTTGTGTCCTCCGACGATGCGGGCGGCATGTATCCCCAGATGCAGCGGCCGAACGGGGTGAAGCTCATCGGGATGGCCGAGGCCGGTCCGGACGCCCGGGCGCGGTTGGAGGAGGCCGGTCTGCGTCCGGACCCGTCGGCGTCGACGGCCGATACGATGGCGAGTACGCTCGGGCCCGCCCTGTATGGCATTTCTATTGTGCTGGGCCTGATGGCTGTTCTCCTCGTCCTGCTTATGGTCGTACTGGGATGATACGGATCCCAACTGGAGATGTCGTCTCAGAAGCCTGCGTCTAACAAATCGGACAACTGTCTCCGAAACGGCGAATGTTAAAACGTTGGACGTGGAAAAGTTATGGAGAATGTAATCTGGGGGGCTGCTGATCTCGTGTGATTATAACCGGACATCATGATTTGGAAACGGTATGAGGGAGGCGGAAGGGAGTTGGCATTAAATCTTGGTTGCCTTCAAGATGTTGAGGGCGGCCTGCGAGGGGATTTTTCCGGCTCGATTGCGCCGTTGTAGCTCCGTTCCTCGTAGGTCGGTCAGGGCTCACCTTCCCTTCGTTTCCATCCGCCGACGCAATAGCATCCTGCGGGTAATCTGATAACCCTACAGAGATTTCCAGGATCTGAGATTTCCACTACCGCGTGAGATTGTTCACGTACGTTCTCACGGATCGGTCGCCCCGCTCACGGGTGTGCCGTGCCGGAGGGCGATTCCCAGTCTCATCCGACCGTCCAAGAAAAGGGATGATACTTCGTGATTTCGCATATCGGAGACGCTTGATCCCCCACCACCCTGTACTCAGCAACTCCGCTAAATACCCCGAGGAGTGTCTGTACCGTCTCCTCAGACGGCGTGTCAGTCTGCGGTTCGGTCACCCGTACGTTGCATCCGCCCGAATACCAGGTCTGCAACGCCCGCCCGTCCTCCGTGGTGTATCGATAGTGGAGATAGGCTTCATATTGGTTGAGGAATCCCTGCACGCTGTCAAGGGGATACCGTCCCGGTTGAATCGGGACAGGAACCAGTCCATACCCCGTTGGCGCAGCAGTGGCGGGATCCTGAACGACGGCCGGATCCGAAGCCGGCGGCCGTGACGTGACGTACTTCACGTTGAACGTTCCGGGAAGCCCGAGCTGCATGGCAATGCCACGGACAAACCGAGCGATGGCCTGACACTCGCCCCCGAAGTTGTACAGTTCGGCGAGCGGCCACGCCCCCCCTTGGGTCCTCATTGCCACGCGATCCATCATGTTTCGTAGATGCTCGGGCACACTGACCGGGCACAGAGACCTGTTCGAACTCCAGAACCTCGGCCAATCCACGCGCTGCATATAGTTCCACAACTCCGGATTCCGATCCAAATTTTGGTTCTTTTGAGGCGACAAATTCCAGCGTCCCAGCACGAAGTTTGGAAACGACTCGAGAAGCTTATGAAGGAGCTCGGGCCCACTGCAGGGAGGGATCTTCCCAACTCGCCTCGTTGCTTCCTTCATGCGCTGGACCGAGGCGCCGTCCTCCGGCTCGCCTTCTCGTCGGGGCGCCCCGAAGGTAACGAAAACCGTGTGCGGCCCCGACGTCCCGAGGAAAAATTTCTGGTGATCCAAGGTCTGAAACGTCCATCGAATGCGGGCCGTCTGCCGACCCGGCCAGGCCGGCAGCGGCTTCTCCCCATGCACCACAATCCGATTCCGGCCCGTTCGTAGACAGCACTTCTTGCGCGGAAATTGAAACGCCCCGTTATCGGACTCCTCGGGCGTTCCCTCCAGGTATCCCGCAACGGACTCGTCGCGTATGGGCTTGTACAGTATGGTCACCTTGAGTCGGATCGTTGTCCCGCCGCTTTGGCTCACCGGATCGCAGCCTCGTCGTCCCGCTTTCCACTCCGTTGTCGTGAAGTTGCCGTCGCGTCTCCAGCCCCAGTCCTTCTGGATTTCTCTCTCGGGGCGACGACTCTTATACATGGGGCCATGCGCACTCTCAACGTTGATATATTCGAGGGTAAACGGCGAGGTGGACACGTGTAGCGTGTGGCGGTCGCCGCTCTCCACCGTCACCCGCTGAGGAACACTGCTCGACTTCATATTTGTACGCTCAACTCTGCTCGATTCAGGAAGGCGACTGTCGACAAGCGGGGCGCTCGTTCGGTCCTCTTCGTGGGCATTGAGAGACGCGCCCTTACACGGTCCACACAGGCCCGGGAGTTTGTTTCCCTGCCTGTGTACGATACCGAATCCGGTTGAGGGATTCGGGTATGAAAGTTCGTAGGTGTGTAGGCATGTACTTGATGCCCATCCGTTTGTGCCTATGCCGGCATTTTTGCAATCCCGAACTTTGTAGGCGGATTTGGTATCATATCCCGATCAAAAGGGGGCGGAAGGTCGGTTGGGGGAAACGGCCCAGGACGATCAGGAACTGTCGAGCAGCGATCAGGGCTCTTTTCATAGTGAAGGGGCGACCGCCCCGAAAGACGGACGCCCCTCTCACGCAGGTGAACAGCAGGCTCACACCTAACGCACGAGCGTGATCGACTGCGTCTCAACGCGCTCGCCACTCTTCAGCCGCACGAAGTACGTACCCGTCGAGAGGTCCCGGGCGGTGAGCGTCGCTCGATACCACCCCGCTTCCTGCGTTCCAGACTGTATTGTTCGTACGCGCCGGCCCAGCACGTCGTACAGCGCGACTTCGACGTCGGACTGCTCTGGAAGTCCGTAACGAAGAGTGGTCTTCTCGTCGAACGGATTGGGATAGTTTTGCTTCAGCGTCACCTCATCCGGCGTCTGGTTCTCGACGGCCCTCATCAACTCGTCGAGTCGCAGAAGGGGCGACTGCCCGGACGCCGCCTTGCCCTGGCACCCAGATACGGACGCATTGTAGCAGCCGAAGATGTTGTCGTCGCTGGTGTAGACGACGGCAGACTGACGCTTGTCAAGGTTGTCCCCGGCAGGCGTGCCGGTCGGGAAGTCGGCAACCGGCGCTTTATAGAGCGCGAGGGCATCGGGGCCGCTCTGCAGCGTGTTGTCCGCGATGGTCTGGTCGACATCGGACACTCCAGGGTTGCCAATGCGGTATGTACTTCCCGGTGGGAGTATGCCGCTTAGGTCCGTCGCGAAGTACGATTCGCTGTTGGCGCCATCGAAGAAGACGAACGTGCACCCGTCCACGGCGGCCTGGTCACTCGTGCTCGAATTGGTAATGTCGACGAACTCTCCGGTGTCTGTTCCACTGCCCTGATCAGCGTCGAAGTCGCTGATCTGAAGGTCCGAGGGGCACCGTGGGGTCCGCGCAGTGTCAACGGCGATCGGATTGCCATCCGAGTCGATGACATCGACTCTGGATAGCGACAGATCGTACTCCTTGTCACTCGGTGCATCCGACGCTACGGAAAATTCGAGATTCACCAGCGTTCCCTGTTCCTTCGACTTGCTGTTGGCCGTCCGCTTGGCGAGGGCATTCTTGAGGGATTTGCTGTTTCCGGAGCCGCTCCGGACTCCGATGTCGATCGTTCCCTCCGAATCGTTGATACTGGATCGATACTCAACGCCCGATCCGAAGAAGGACCCCGGCTCGTCGTTGACGACGTCGAGGTTTTCGGCGTCGTAGCTGAGGGTGAATGTGGCCCGGAACAGGTCGTCTGCCGGTCGAGGCGCGCTCCCGACCTCGACGCTGGCCTGAGCCGTTCTGCCGGGCTGCGGGGCCGACGCAAAGGTCGGAATGAATGGAATCCGGATTGTGGGGGCTGTGTACGTCGTTGAGTCGATCCCGACCGCTCCGCCGCCCGTAGAGGCGGTAAGCTCAATGGTGCGTTGTGTCCCATCAAGCTGAACATTGCTTGTTGCGTACGTGACTTCGTATCGGCTTGAGAGCTGCTGCGAAATCTCCTCGTAGATGGCCTCCAGATCCGAGGAGTTCGGCGCCCGGAAGAACTGCCCACCGGTCTGGTTGGCAACCTCTTGAAGGTCGCCGGCGTTCACATTTCCCCCCAGCCCGATCGTATAGACCGGCACGCCGACCTGATTGGCAAGATCAATGGCATCCTGCTTCGAGTTTGAGCTTGAGTTTTCCCGCCCATCGGTGAGCGCCAGGACGGCGGGACTGTTGGATTCCAGCTCGATCTCCTGTACGCCCCGAACGATTCCGTCGTACAGGGCCGTCCCGCCGCCCGACGAGAGATTATCGATGGCCGACTTCAGGGCTCCCGCGTCCGACGTGAACGATTGATCGAGGGTGACACTACTGGAGAAGCTGATGACCGCGGCCTGGTCGCCCGCCATGAACTGATCGACAAACGTTTTGGCGGCGTCCTTCGCATCCCCCAACTCGCCTCCGCCCATGCTCCCGCTGCGGTCGAGAACGAGGGAAGACGAGACGTTTCCTCCCACCTCTCGCAACTCGTTGACGTTGAGGACAGTCTCAGGGCGCCCATCTTCTTCGACGGCAAAGTTTCCCTCCCCAAGCCCGGTCACAACGTCCCCATCCGAGTCTGTGACCGTAACGACACTTGTAACTAAAGGGAAGAAGCTCGCGCGGACATCGTTGAAGGTGATCTGGAGATCCCTCGCGATCATGTTTTCCGCGTTCACAAATCCATGACCGGTGACGGGATCGACGCCACTGGCATTCATATCCTCAGCCCCATCCTCGATATTTGAATAAATCTCCGACACCGAGAGACCGGGAGCCGCCTCTTGCTGGAGCGCGGCGAGCCCAGCCACGTGAGGGGCGGCGGCTGAGGTACCGAAGAAATTGGGATTGCCGTCCGATTCGCAGTAGTTCGCGCCTCCCGGAGAAGGATTACCGCAACGACTATCGTTGGGCGGAGCCCCACTACTGGGATCCTCATCTACAAAGAATGTGGTATTGGTTCCATCCGGACCGGTCACACGGGGCTGCTGGCGATCAACGGGACTTCCGAGGCGATTGCCTGCATCGTCGAACAGTATAGGGAATGTCCTCCGGGAACTGAAGGACTCAACGACAGCCGGAGACGTACCGAATTCCGGCGTATCGTCGTAGTAGGCGGCCGCCACGCTTGCACCGCGCTCTGAGTTCGCGTGTCCGTAGACTTGGGGACTATCGGGGGTCTGATACTCCGTCGGGGTCTCACCTCCAACTGTAATATAGGCAATACGCCCAGGATCCGGCCCAGCATCTCGAACAATCTGGAGTTCAATGGGAATGGGTTGCGTCCGTCCCTGGGTTACCCGTGGAAAATCGTTCGAACCAGACCCATTCAGTCCAAATAGGAGAGCTTGATAGGGATTCCCATTGCGATTATCGCGAGGCAAAGTGGTTGTTAGAGTATCTCCTTCCTGAACCAGAACTATAATTTGATTGCCCTGCCTATTTCTAGCTCTAAAGCTAAAATCGTCGCCAGCAATAAGATAGGCGTTTAGATCTGTGTCTGCACCCGTCGGTCCAACAGCTGCCCAGGGGTCATCCCACTGCAAAGCTATAGATATAAGTCCCCCATCGTTTGGATCGATAGTGAACGTCTGGAGCGTATCGGTTCCGGTACTCGGGTCAAAATCATAGACATCCGGTCGGCTTGCATCGGTCGCTCCGCTCCAGGATGAACTGTACGTGGCGTTGGGTCTACCATTATCATTCCCGGCAGCACTAAAATATGGTATATCTCTGGCCACAACCCCGTCAACGGCCTGAGCAATCCGTCCGTCCTGAAAAAAGGGCTCATTTGGATAGCCGATATCATCGACGATGACATCGGCACCAGCGTCCGCCAAATCTTCGATTCCGTTGGCGAAATTTGCCTTCCCACCTGCTGCGGTATGGAAGGCAAGATCGGCAGCGGGTGCGACGTCGTGGACGAGTTGCATCATTGCCCGCCCTTCGTCTCTGCCGGGCTCGCTGTCATCGAGGACATTAATTCGGTTGCTGGATGGGAGGTCGCCAGAATTCCGGTCGTCGCTGGCGTTGATGCTATAATTCACAGCGGGTAGTGTGTTGTCGTAGGAATCGGACAACACGCCCACCGTCTGACCGGCGCCGTCGATACCTAAGGAGGAGCGGACCTCATCGGTATTCATAGCTGCATCGCCCTGGCTGTCGACAGATCCGCTCATTGGAGCGGCGTCCTGTGAGCGGACCTCCGGAGCACCGTCTCGTTTGGCCGTTCCCGACGGCGACTCGACTCCTGACAGCCCTTTTCGGTAGACCACCGAGGGGCTGGCACTCTGCAACGATGAGAGTTTCGCGACATCCGGAAGTCGTTCGATTGGCACTGTAGCCGACACCAGTCGGCCGCTCCGAGCAACGTTTTTAGCCCCTAAATCTTCCAGCGCTGTCTGTAGCTCAGCTCCGGCATCGGGCCGAGCCGTTGCGTCGATGAGAACGTGGTTCCCACGAACTGGAGAACGCATTTGTGAGCTCATCCGGTACGGCGCGAATACGCTCGACTCGAACGCACGTGCTACCTTTGTATCCACCTCGGCTTCGCGGAAGCCCATAAACTCGTTGTAGAGCTGGGTGAGGTCGGGCCCCACAGAAGCCATAGAGCTGTCCTTCCCTTTCATGTACTCTCTATGGTAGTCCTTCATTTCCTGCTTCTCAATGTCCGGATCCTGTCCCTGAGCAGGCATGGCGAAGAGTGCGAGTGCCCCCAGTAGCATCAGAGTGGGCGTCAGGGCGCGGGGAAACGACGGGGGGGGAAGGAAGGCGAGTCCGTAGCATGAACAGGGGGCTTTGTCCTAAATAATTCTATCTTTAAAGCGCGTGTCGTGAATATAACACGACTTTATAACGCCATCGCAGCACTCAAGACCGTGGTGACAGCCCGAATAGTTTCACGCCGACGGGAAATCGCCCCGCTAGATTCAGGAAGATGGGTACGGCTCTGGGCTTGCTCTCGGGTTGAGTCTATCTACCCCCAGTAACGCGAATAACATAAAACTGAGCGTAATCTTAAATTAGTATTGGCAATAGGTCTTTAGAGTACCACAAACCGGTAACACGCGTTTTGAGTCGCCACAGTAATCGAATGGGTTGGAATCTGTGTGTTAGAGCCTCCCCCGCGGTATTGGACCATTTTCGGCCCTTTCTCCTCCTGAACTTCGACAATACTTCTTTCCCTAATTTCCTTTCAAAGCGGTTCGTACAGGCCGATTTGTCCTCGCGTGCGGGCAGTATTCGACTTCCCAGGCTCGACGAACGATTCTGTCTCGGCTGGACCTTTCGGAGCTGTAGCGGGAGTCCGTTCGTGCGCGGGCGCGAGAGACGCGATTACACAGGTGCCGTCCTCGGTCGACGCAATCTCTCCGGTCTGAGCAGAGACGGGAGTTGGCGGCCTTCAGGCTGGGGGGTTGGGACGTTCGGCCTGTGGGAACTTTTGCATAGACATGACGCGCTTATGCCTTGTCCCAGCGACGTGCTGAGAGGAATATCACCGACAGTTCCTACTGTCTTGGTAACCGGGTCTCGTGTATCCAAAAGCAACTGTCGGGGTCAAGATTCAGAGAGGGGGCATCTTCGTTTTGGGATCGGCATCCATGTAGGGATTTATCTCCATCGATCCGAATTCCCTTCGACCATGAGACGGGACTGCGGAATTTCTGATCGGCAGTACGGGCGTATTGAGCTGCCGCTTTCCGGAGAACCCGGTATTCCAGGCCGAAATGCCAAAACTACCCCCGTCGGCAAAGGTTACGACTCGATTGATTCACCGGTCGAATTCAGCACCACTGGCGAGTCGCAACGCACTACGAGAACAAAACGCGGAACGCCATGGCGATGCTGCGTCTCGTCTCCGCGCTGGGATGACTTCTGCAAGAGGTAGGCGAATTGTCCATTCGTAGTACGCCCCTCGCTCTCCTACATACTGGAACGAGCGTTCCTTTATCGTTTATACAAGATGACCGCTATTTCTACCATGCCGGTTCCTGCAGTGACATGCCTCGTGCGAAAGAATTCGATCCCGATGTCGTCCTGGAACAGGCCATGGAGCTGTTTTGGGAACAGGGCTTTGAGGCCACCAGTGCGCAGGACCTGGTCGACCACACCGGCCTCAACCGGTCCAGTCTGTACAATACGTTCGGCAGCAAACAGGAGCTTTACCTGCGGGCGCTCGACCACTACTGTCAGCAGGACGAGAACGTGTTTGATCGCCTCCTCGAACAGGAGAGTTCGGCCCGGACGGCCATCCGGCGCATTCTTATGGACACGACCCCAGCCACCGACGACGACCAGCGCGGGTGCTTCGTGGCCAATGCGACTGTCGAGCGGGCCCACTGCGACGAGGATACGCGGGAGCGCGCGCAGGCGAACCTGGCCCGCATGACGGATGGCTTTCAGGCCCTGATCGAGCACGGCCAGGCCCAGGGCGAATTTCCTGCCGATCGCGACTCGGAGGCCCTTGCCCGCTTCCTATCGAATACGTACTTCGGCATCCAGACGATGACCAAGCTCGGGCTTCCCCGCGAGGTCTTCGACGACATTGTCGACACGGCCTTGCAGGCACTTCGATAGTGTCGCTCGTCTCCCGACGCTCTCCACCTCCCTGCTCCACCATTCTCTCGCCCAATGCCGCCCCCGTCCATGACGTACGTCGAGGCCGGCGACGCCCGTATTCCCGCCCTCGGCCTCGGCACCTGGAAAAATACCGGTTCCCAGTGCGCAGAAACGGTGGAAACCGCTTTGAACATGGGGTACCGGCACATCGACACCGCCCAGGTGTACGGCAACGAAGCGGCGGTTGGGGACGGCATTGCCGCGGCCGACGTGGCCCGAAACAACCTCTTTCTCACCACCAAGGTGTGGCGCACCAACCTGCATTACGACGACGTTCTTACCTCCGTCCGCGAAAGTCGCGAGGCACTCGGGGTGGAGGTCATCGATCTGCTCCTCATCCACTGGCCGCATCCGCGGGTCCCAATCGAGGAAACGATCGCAGCCCTGGAAACGCTCCATGCGGACGGCATTGTGCGGCACCTGGGCGTCAGCAACTTCACGGTTTCGCAGCTGCAGGACGCGCGCCGCTCGGCCGATCGACCCCTCGTTACCAATCAGGTTCTCTATCACCCGTACAAAGACCAATCTGCCCTCCAGACGTTCTGTGCCGACCACAACATCGCCCTCACGGCCTACAGCCCATTGGCTCAGGGGGCCGTGCTATCGGACGACGTGCTTCACGCCATTGGCGAAAAGTACGACAAGTCTCCCGCGCAGGTCGCCCTCCGGTGGCTGATTCAGCAAGACGCCGTCGTGGCCATTCCCAAAGCATCGAGTCGCCCCCACCTGGCCGACAACCTGGACATCTTCGACTTCTCACTTTCAACCTCCGAAGTGGCACGCATCCAAAGCCGGAGCGGACCTCTCAGTACCCGGCTGCACAACGTTCTTCCGTCGGTCATGCGTCGCCTCCCGTTCACGCCCCCGGTGTAATCCCCCGGTCGATTCCGAGCTTGTTACCAACCGTTGAGACACTCTCCGAGTTGGATACCACGTCCAACGAAACGAGACTGGGAATCCGTGCTCACACTCTCCACTTCCGTTCAGGCCCTGCTCATGCGATCCATTCTCTTCTGCCTGTCCCCGGCGAGCCTGGTACTACTTTGGATCGGTCTCCTGCTTTTCCTCCCCGCCACTGCTCAGGACACCGGTGCCGACACCGGCGACGTATATACCGAGATGGCCCCGAGCCGCGACGGCATCGGCAAGGTGTACATGGGCCGCGAAATCTCAAAGGTGATGGGGCACCGCGGCGCCGCCTGGCTCGAACGCGAGGCGCGCGCCGAAAAGGAGCGGCCCGATCTCCTCGTCGACAGCATGAACCTGGCCCCAACCGACGTGGTGGCCGACATTGGAGCCGGCACTGGGTACTTCACATTCCGTCTCGCTCCAAAGGTGCTGGACGGAAGGGTCTTTGCGGTTGACATTCAACCGGAAATGCTCGCCATCATGCGGGACAAGATGGACGAACAGGACATTAACAACGTCACCCTCGTCCGCGGCACGGTGACCGATCCCAACCTGCCGGCCGACTCCATCGACGCCGCCCTCATGGTGGATGCCTACCATGAATTCTCGCATCCCCGCGAAATGATGACCGCCCTCGTCGAATCGCTAACGCCCGGCGGTCGCGTCTTCCTCGTCGAGTATAGAAAGGAAGACCCGAGCATTCCCATCAAACCGCTGCACAAGATGACCGAGGCGCAGGCCCGTAAAGAAATGACTGCTGTGGGCCTCGAATGGGTCGAGACCAAAGACATGCTGCCGCGGCAGCACGTCCTCATCTTCAAGAAGCCCCACAACCCATCTCCATAGTTCCGATTGCGTACGTCTCCCCACCAGTCCTCAACCCCCAACGCCCAACGCTCAACGCCCAACGCTCAACGCCCAACGCATAACGCCCAACGCTCAACGCCCAACGCATAACCCCCAACGCATAACCCCCAACGCTCACCCCTCCGAACGCATCCACTCATACAGGGTCCGGTGCTTCACCGCCTCGCCAAAGAGACAGAGGCCGGCATTGACGACAGCAAGACTGACCGTTCCCAGCGTCACCCACTTCCAGGTCGACGCCTCTCGCCCCTTCAGAATGGTGGACTGGCCCACCAGACTTGCCCCGAAGCCCACTCCCACGAGGCCGAGGGGAGCCAGCTTCTTCCACTTCCGATAATGCTTGGCGGCGGCCTCCGAATCAAGATCCTGAGTCGACGATGCATCATGCGTGCTCGGCTGCTCATCACTCATAACAGAAGGAGGGCTTTGAGAAAAAAGAAATCGCGGCTTCTCAAAATACACACGCTGCGCCGCTCAACACACAACGTCCAATTCTCAACGCACAACCCGCAAGGGGCACGCGCAACGCCCGCACGCTACAGCTCCTCGTCCTCGAACAACACCGTAAGGCTGGGCAGCAGGTCGTTCTCGCGGGCCAGGGCAAGCACCTCGTTGGCCGCCACCTCGGGAATGTCGTACGTACCGTGCACACTGCTCTCGGTGGCGAGCGCGTAGGCCACCTCCTCGTCCTCCTCCAGCTCGGGCGGATCCTCCTCCCACGCAGTGGCCTCCTCGATCAGGTACGATCCGTCGTCGGGCATGAAGGACGTGATGTACATCTCCCGCTCCGTCTCGGGGTCGATGAGGCTCACGCTGCCGAGCAGTCCGTATTCGAGGTCGTAAAACAACGACTCGGCCAACAGCCGATGCGTAAAGTTGTCGAGGTCGAAGGAGGGCATAACAGTCGAAGCGAATGAAAAGTGTAGTACAGAGCGACATCCCCCATCGCCTGCGTGTAGGGTATCTACGCCAACCGAGCATGTCAATCCGACGGCCCTTTGTCCTCTGCTCCCGGCGCGTGAGATGATGGGATTGTGTGCAGTCCCCGTGAACAGTCGGTGTCCCCGCCTCGTATGGGTCACGCAGTTTCTTCTTCCCGCCCTCTTTCCCCCTCATGGAAATCTACTGCCCCAAATGCGAGTGGGAGCCGCCCTCCAGCGCGGAGTGGACCTGCGAGTGCAGTCATTCCTGGCACACGTTTGACACCCACGGCCAGTGCCCGGAGTGCGGCAAGGTATGGCGCGAGACGCAGTGCCATGAGTGCCACGAATGGTCGCCCCATCACGACTGGTACCACGACCTGCCGCCCGTGGACATGGACGAAATCGCGGATCGGGAAGAGGCCCCGACGGAGTGACATCGCGGCGTTCGGGGCCGTCTCCTCCCGGCATTCGTATCAGAAGTGAACCGCAAACGTAGCGTACGGCACGGGGAGCGGGATTTGGGGAATATCCTCGCGGGTTCGACCGTTTGCTCCGCGTTTGAACCGGTAAAACCAGACGTTGCTTCGAGCATAGACGTTCGTCACGTTTGTCGTAAGCGTGTAGCGGAGGTCGCGGGCGAGCCGTCCGGTGTGCTTGAATCCCAGATCGAGCCGGTGATACGCCGGAAGTCGTCGATCATTGATCCTACTTGGGGGACGAACGTCCCCTCCGTCGTTCGGAAAGGGCTCGTCGAACAGCGGATCCTCCAGTCGTCGCGTGTAGGGGCGCCCGGTTTTGTACCGAAACTGCCCGGTCAGCGTCCAGGCGTCGGTCAGGTGCCATTGCATCGCCATCGCCAGTTGATGGGTGCGGTCGTGGGAGGCCGGGTAGTACGCGGATTCCAGAAACGGAACGGGTGGCGGAAAGGAGCGCTCCGTTCGGCCGACGGTGTAGCTCAACCGTCCGGTGACGGCACCCGTCTGGCGCCGTACCGACAGCTCGCCGCCGTACGCCCGCCCGTCCCCGATGCGGAACCGCTCCGCATAGTCCTCGGGCGGAGGAAAGCGCAGCTCCGGGGTCAATTCAAACAGGTCGGTCATGATGCGATGGTACCCCGCCGCTTCGATCTGCCACCGGTCCCCGACCTGAAGGGTCGTCCCCGCGGAAAACTGGTCGCTCGAAGAGGGCGGCACGTCGTCGTCGGCAACGAGCCACGTGTCGAAGCCGGAAAATCGCGGATCGGCGTCTACGGTGCGAAACTGGTACGTTCGGCCGTAGGCCGCGTGGAGCTGCACCGACGGAGTGAGATCATATCGGGCCGACACCCGGGGCGCAAGCCGTCGGAATGATCCATTCTGATAATACGTGCCGCGCAGTCCGCCCCGAAGCCGCCACGCCGACGTGGGACGATAGGTGTACTGCACGTACGACACAGCGCTCAATCCATCGGTGTGTCGATCCCATCCCTCAGTGACCTTCTGCTCTCTGGATCGCCGCTCTTCGTTGCGGAGCTTGAAATGAATACCCATGCCTTGCACGCCTCCCTGAACGGTGTGCTGCTCATTGAGGACATGCTGGAAATCGGCCTTCACAGCAACCTCTCCAATCGCATTCGTCTCCGCAAAGCGTTGCCGTGTGTTCTCGACGCGAGGCTCATTCCGGTACCGGGATCCACTTACCGAAAGGGTGGAGGTCAGATCGGCCCCAAACCGATGATCCCAGGTGGCACTGCCCCCGAGATTGCTGTGGTTGGCTTCTAAACGAAGGCCGTTGTTCTCGATTCGCACGTCATCCCATCCCCCGTAGAGCGACACCGCCAGTTGATCGTCGGGACTCGGCTCTGCCTCGACGTGCGCATTGAGGTCCGTAAAAGACGCGGCGTCGGGGAGCCATTCTTGATCCGTCTGTTGAAGTCCGCGCAGCAGCAGGTCGGAGGTGGATCGACGGGCCGCCACCATGTAGGTGCCCCACGGATCCGCATCGTTGCCGAGCGGACCGTTGACGTGGGCGCCCGATGCCGTAAAGCCAAGCGTCGTTCCCCCGGAGATTCCGTGTTTGGTTCCCGTCCGGCTCTGCACGTCGATCACACTGCCGAGACGTCCGCCGTACTCGGCGGGGTACGGGCCCTTGTGCACCTCCACGTTCTCGATCGCGTCGGCGTTGAACAGCGAGTAAAATCCAAGAAAGTGTGTGGGATTGTAAACGGGTGTGCCATCCAACGTGACGAGCGTGTGACCGTGGCCACCCCCTCGAATGTAGAGTCGACTGGAGTAATCGGACGTGCGCGAAATGCCGGGCAACAGACTCAACGAGCGAAACAGATCCGACTCGAAGGACGACGGCAGCCGTTCAATCTCCGCTGCACTCAGGTGCCGCCGATTCACGGACCGGGATTCGTCCCGGGCCCGGATCGTTATCCTTCCGGCGTCCACCTCTCTCGGAGACAACGCCACGTCGACCCGCTGCGTATCCCCGGGCGTGAGCCTCACGGATTGCCGATGCGTCTCGTATCCCACGTACGACACGACGACGGTTGCCGTCTTCCTCGGCCCCTCCGGCAATACGTATCTGCCCGCCTCATTCGTCGTAGTGCCAATTGTGTCCGCAATCCGAACATTGGCCTGCGGAAGCGGCGTCCCATCCGAAGCATCCGTTACCCGTCCATGGAGCGTCGTGTGCTGTCCTTGGACTGGACCAATACTGCCAAACATGAGAACGGGGAGCAAAAGTCTCGCCGCACCAAAGACGGAAACGCGCGCGAGCAAAGAATCATTTTCTCAACCAGAAAAGCAGCTTCAAGATATGTGCGTCTACTCGAACTGTACGCCCCTTGCCTCGACTAACTGAGCAGTTCCCGCTCCGGGGGACCCTCTTGTCTGAAGGATGTGTGTGGGCGCTCCCGCACAGTAGCCGAAGAGGCGGGCGGCAGTGCCCCGATCTGTCTGCATTTGTCCGTACTTCTCAGCTAGTGTGGCGTATCCTTCTGATCCGAAAGGGCGACGTGATCGTCTACATACTCGCGCAGGAAGGCCCGTGCCTCCGCCCCGCTTCGTTCGGTCACCTCGGCGTCGAACTGCTCGGCGAAGTGCCGCGTGAGCGGCCCCCGCACGGCCTCCACGTCTACGGGATCCGCGGTTTCCTCGGCGAGGGAGGTTACGCCCCGGTCGTCGATGCCACAGGGCACGATGTGGTCGAAGTAGTCGAGGTCGGTGGTCACGTTGAGGGCAAAGCCGTGCATGGTGACCCAGCGGCTGCAGCGCACCCCCATGGCGCAGATCTTGCGCTCCAGGCCCCGCGCATCGGGCCCCACCCACACCCCAGTGCGCCCGTCCACCCGCGTGCCC
>CAYOWD010000071.1:0-16386 GCA_964407535.1 uncultured Salinivenus sp.
CAAGCAGTGCCCCCACAAAGACGACGGCAAACGCCAGCCCGCCCCGCACGGCCCCGAACAGTTGCCCGATCGTGGTCAGTAAGTCTTCGGCGAGGCGGGATTTCTCCAGCATTGTGCCCATGAAGATGAAGAAGGGCACCGCCAGCAGAATGAAATTCGACATGATCCCGAAGATCCGGGATGGCAGCGCCTGGAGCAGCGCCCAACTCATCATGCCCGTCTCTACCCCGATCCCGGCAAAGAGCAACGCCGTGCCTCCCAGGGCAAACGCGACGGGGTACCCGGAAAAGATGAGTACCAGAGCCGCAGCGAACATGATCGGCGCAAGAACTTCAGCCCCCATTCTGTAATCGTACCGGTCTGTTTAGACGTCGACGAACGTGTGCCCATACATTCGCAGTCCCCTCATCCAATGCGGGGCCGCGACTCCTCCTCGTAGGTGTCGTCCAGATCGATCCCGCGCAGCACCGCTGTTTCCCGAATCATGATCGACACGCCCTGGATCATCACAAGCACAAGCGCCAGCGGGATGACCGTCTTGATGGGATAGCGCGGCAGTCCCCCCGGATCGGGCGATCCTTCCAGGATGGCCCAGGAACTGCTCACAAACGGAATCGACATCCACAGCACCACCCCGCAGAACGGCAGGAGAAAGAGGAGCGTCCCCAGCAAATTAATCCAGGCCTTCCCGCGACGGGAGAGCCAGCTGTACAGCACGTCGACCCGGACGTGGGCGTCCTCCTTCAACGTGTAGGCCGCTCCGAGCAAAAAGACGAGGCTAAACAGATACCACTGCAGCTCAATCCACATGTTGGAACTAAGGCCGAACCCGGTGAACTTATCCAGATACCGCGCGATTGCGTTGAAGGCGCCCACCCCTACCATCGCAAGGGTGAGCCAGTACAGCACGCGGCCCGACCAGTCGCTAAATTGGTCCAGGCGGCGGGCCCAGCGAAGCCAACGGTCCATGAGTGTGAAGGCGTCAGTTCAATTCCCGCGCAGATCGATCCAACGCAAGGGTACGGGACGAACCTCACATCCTCAAACTGAAGCCCAGGGCGATCCCATGTTGGAATTCAACTCGACGGAGGACGCACGTGTGCCGCTCCCCACTCACTCTGCCCGGAATGAGTGGAGGCATGGACGCGATACCGCTGTGCTCCAACTCCTCTGTTTGCTGCGGAGAGCGAGACGCGATTGCCCTACACTGAACCCCGATGGGATCACGGCAACCGCCTCGTGTCCGGACACGCTAATCGGAGATCGGTTCGATCACACAAACGGGTATGCGGCGGATGCCAAAGACACTGTCCCGAACTCACATACGCCCAAACGCACATACGACTCCGGCACTACCAGTCGGAAGAGACGGAGAAGCGGCGCTCCCTCGATAGACGTTGCACAACGATTGCCTCACAGTGCTACTCGGCGCTCCGGTCAAGCGCCTGATCGAGGTCCGCCATGATGTCTTCCGGCGCCTCCAGTCCCACCGACACGCGCACGAGGCCCGGCAGAATGCCGATCTCCCGACGCTCCTCTTCAGTGAGCTTGCTGTGCGTGGTGCTGGCCGGATGGGTGGCAATGGTCCGCGAGTCCCCCAGGTTGGCCGTAAGCGAGCACATCTCCAGGGCGTCAAGGAATCGCGAGCCCCGCTCAATGCCGCCCTCGACGGCGAAACTGAGAATGCCGCCGCCCGACTCCATCTGCTTCTTCGCGAGGTCGTGCTGCGGGTGCGACTCCAGGTACGGGTACCGCACAAACTTCACGTCGTCCCGCTCCTCAAGGTGCTCGGCCACCGTGAGCGCACTCCGGCTGTGCTTCTCCATCCGCACGTCCAGCGTCTCCAGACTCTTGCTGAACATCCAGGCATTGAACGGCGAGAGCGCCGGGCCCGTGTGACGGGCGAAAAACTTGATCTCCTCCATGTACTCCTCCTCGCCCACGACCACGCCCCCCACGCCGCGGCCCTGCCCGTCGATGTACTTGGTGGCCGAGTGGATCACAATGTCGGCCCCGAAGCGCGCCGGCTTCTGCACGATGGGCGTCGCAAAGCAGTTGTCGACAATGTAGATGAGATCGTGGCGGTCACAGAACGCGCCCATCCACTCCATGTCGATGAGGTCCACCGTCGGGTTGGACGGGGTCTCCACGTACAGGACCTTCGTCTCGGGCGTCACGAGCTCATCCCACGACTCCAGGTCTTTGAGATCCCCATACGTATGATCGATCCCCCACTTCGGAAAGACCTGCGTAAACAGCTTATGCGTGGAGCCAAAAATATAGCGCGACGACAGAATCTCATCCCCGGACTCCAGAAGCGACGCAAAGGTCGCAAACACCGCCGCCATGCCCGACGCCGTCGCCACGCCTTCGTCCACCTCCTCCAACGCGCACATCTTCTCCACGAACTCCTCCACGTTCGGATTCGTGAACCGGGAATAGATATTTCCCTCCTCCTCATCGGCAAAAAGGGCTCGTGCCTGCTCGGCATCATTGAAGGTAAAGCTGGACGTCAGAAACATCGGCACCGAATGCTCCCGCTGGGCCGTGGTCTCGACCTGGGTGCGAATCGATGCCGTGTCCTCATTCGGACTCTCGTATTTGTCCATCGTATTCGGTTCCGTTCACGGTAAATGCGTACGAAATCGTAGCGGTCGCCTCCAGCATCCGGGAGACGGAGCAGTACTTGTCCAGGCTCAGCTCAATGGCTCGCCGCAGCTTGTCGGGATCGACATCGCCCTCCACGGTGTAGTGGACGTGCAGCTCCGTAAACACGGCCGGCACCTCCTCCTCAGCCCGCGTCGCGTCCACATCGACGTCGTAGCGGTCCACCGACTGCCGCTGTTTCTCCAGGATGGAGAGAATATCGACGCTGCTGCAGCTCCCGAGCCCCAGCGCCACCATCTCCATCGGACTTACCCCTTCTAGCTCGTCGGCGGACGCCACCATAAACTCGTACCCCGACTCACTCTGGGCCTGAAACTGAATCTCATCGTCAACTTGCTGTAGCTGGACATTCATACAGCCTCAAACATCTGTGATGCAGCAGTGTCGCGTGCGAAAAGGGGAATTCCTGTAATAACACTCTCAACACAAAGTCGTGACGTCAAGACCGATGACGCGGCCGAACATCCCAAATCGCTTCGGAGACGACGCTTCCAGATCGGCAGCAGCAAGTCCCCCTGCTCCTTCCCGCGGACAGTCGGACGTACAGCGAGACGAACATCACGCCTCCATACGTATCCCGCTCGGGAAGGGGCCCGCATCGCCCAGGGCCGACCCCGACAGAGGGCACCCGCCCCGTTCTTACAGTTTCACCTCAATCTCGTCCCCCTGCACCCGAACCTCGTAGGCCTCTACGCCTTCCGTGGCCGGGGGACCGGCAGGTTCGCCCGTGTCGATGTCAAACTCTGCCCCGTGCCACGGGCACGTGATGGTACCGTTCGACACCTCCCCATCGCACAACGGACCGCCCTGGTGCGTGCACCGATTGTTGAGGACACGGTACTCTCCATTTTTCCGAAACAAGACGAGCGTGCGTTCTTCCACGTCGATGCAGTGCAGATCGTCATCGTCTACCTCGTCCGTCGTGGCCACGGATACGTAGGTCCGTTCTTCCTCTTGTTCATCGTCGCCGTGGTATTCCCAGCGCGTAAACTGATACAAATCCCGCAACTCCGGCGTTAGCGCCTCCCCTCCGTCCCCCGGCGCGTAGGCCCGGACCTCCCCTGGCTCAATCTCTTGCAAAAACTTGTCCTCAACCTCGTCTACAATCTCCTCCGGGTCGGTCTCACACGCGAGCTTCTTGACAATAAACCGCTCAAGCTGAAAAGAAAGATCAGGCATAACTGTGTAGTTCGTCGTGAGTCAGGAGAAGTGAAGCGGACGCCGCGAGAAATCATTGATAGGACTTGTGGTTCGGAACGTCCTTACGCGATAACAGAAACGAGCATCGTGCAATCCTACCCATCGTGAAAAACGAACCTCCCCGGAGCGATTCCTCGTCATCGTAAGGCCCCCGGGTTCGTCCGCAGACGCTTAACGACAATGGGTCCCGTTCCGAGGCCTCCTTCAATCTCGATCCGCATGGCCAAGATCGGCGTCCGGATCCACCGCATCCCGCACCACCTGTTTGAGCTCTTTCGGCTGCGGGAACCGATCCCGATCGGCCCGCGACCACACCGTCTGGCCATCGACCGATATGACAAAAGTCCCCCCCTCAGCGGGAACAAGGGCCACTTCGCCAATCCCCTCCTTAAGGGTGGTCAGTACTTCCTGGGCCATCCAGGCCGCACGGGCTTCCCATCGACACTGATAGCAGTATTGAATTTCGACGCGGGGCGTGTACGACATTATGCGCTCGGCACAATAAAAAAGCTAACCCAACACAATAAAAAACGGAATCGCCCCGAAGTGCAACAGTGCACTCCGGGGCAACTCCACAACTACCGAACATCGGTGTTACGCGTTCGGGTCTTCGCCCTTCTCGATGGGCACCCCCACGATGTTGCCCCACTCCGTCCAGGAACCGTCGTAGTTTCGGACGTTCGGGTGACCGAGCAGCTCGGACAGCACGAACCAGCTGTGGCTGGAGCGCTCTCCAATACGGCAGTAGGCAATCGTCTCCTTGTCCGGCGTGATGCCGCGGTCTTCGTAAATCTCTTTCAGCTCATCGGCGGTCTTGAAGGTACCGTCCTCATTGACCGCTTCGCTCCAGCTGATGTTGTGGGCGCCCGGGATGTGGCCGCCACGCTGCGCGCCCTCATCAAGTCCCTCGGGGCCGAGCTTCTCCCCGCTGAACTCTTCCGGCGAGCGCACGTCCACAAACTCGAGGTCCTCGCGGTCGAGGTTCTGGAGGACGTAGTTGGAGTAGGCCCGAATCGACTTGTCGGGGGCCTCCGCCGTCCAGTTGCCGCGGTCATAGTCGGGCTCGTCGGTGGTCAGCTCCCGATCCTCGGCGAGCCACTTCTTCCGGCCGCCGTTCAGCATTTTGGCGTCTTCGTGGCCGTAGTACTTCAGCTGCCAGAAGGCCCAGGTGGCAAACCAGTTGTCGTTGTCCCCGTAGAGGACAATCGTGGTGTCGTCGTCAATCCCGGACTCCTGAAGCAGCTCTTCGAAGTCGTCCTTCGACGCAAGATCGCGCGTCTGGGTATCAGCCAGTTGGGTTTCCCAGTTCCACCCAACGGCGCCGGGAATGTGGCCCTCCTCGTAGGCGGACGTATCGACGTCGACCTCGACGAATCGCACATTGTCGTCGTCGAGATGATCGGCCGCCCAGTCGGTCGAGACCAGCACGTCCGGATTTGCGTAATCACTCATAAAAGGGGTGTTCGGTTTTCTTGTGAGAGGGTGATGATGGGTGCTGCTCGTGCACCTGCACGGGGATCGGGAGATCGTCCGTCCACGCTCAACGGTGTGTATCGCGCGAAACGGGATCTTGTGAAACCGGTCTCAAACGAGACGCCCCATGCAGGATCACATGCTTCCCCGCCGGGCGCTGCACGCGCCCGGCGAGCAAGCGATTGCTACTCGATTGTCGTAAAACGAACGTTTTTCGGTCGCAAAACCATCTTCACTCGGCGTTCGGAACGACCTCAGCCGGTGTCTCGGCCGGTGGGACTCAGGTTCCGTTGCGCTGCCGAAAATACTTCGGGGCGTACTGAGCCATTCCCTTCACGAGGATGGCCAGCTTGGGCCGATCGGGCTCAAAGTGCACGGGGAGGTCGTTCTCGCGAAGCTTCTCGGAGGTCACCGGGCCCACCGACGCCACCATGGCATCTTCATGGAGGGCCGTGCGGAGGGCATCCTCCCAGCCCTCCTCCTCGGCCACCTGCAGCATGTGCACCACCTGCTGCCGACTCGTAAAGAGCGCCACCTGCGCCTCTCCACCAATGAGCGCCCGAATGCCGTTCTTTAGCGGCTGCAGGTCGTCGGGCAGTTCCCACCGGTAGATGGGCACACGGTAGAGCTCGGCCCCGGCTTCTCGAAGCGCATCGTTCAGTTCCTCGTTGGCCTCGCCGTACTCCTGAATGGCAATGCGCTTGCCGTTGAGCGGCGTGGTCTTCTCGTGTTCGGTCAGGAGCTCAAGGGCCTCCCGCCACGTGTTCGGCTCCGGCACCTTGAGATCAATTTCAATGTCCCGCTCCGTGAGCTCACGGCTCGGCTTCGGCCCTCGGGCCACCACAATGGTCTTGGCCAATGCCTCGCGGGCGTCGTCGAGGTCGTACTCCAACTCCATGGTGTCGAACAGCATGCGCGTGCCGACCCCGGTGTTGAAAAACGTGATGTCGAAATTGCTGGCCAGCAGCTCGTCGGCGAAGTCGAAGACCGCGTCGTGCTCTTCGAGCGGGGCCTCCTGCATGGAGGGCGCCGGAAGCGCCTCTCCCCCCTGTTCCTCGATGAGGTCGGCCGTGGTATCAGACATCCGGCTCTCGAATCCAACAACCGTCACGCCCGTGAGCGGCGAATCCGTCAGGGTAGAATCAGTCATACTGAATGAAGCGTCTGTTTCGAATGGAATGTCGGGTATGGGGACGTGACCCACAGCCGGGGCCCTCCGCCCGTCCCCCATGTGCGCTGCGCGTCGCCCCGTGCCCGTCAACAGGGCCACTCATGGTATAAACGGTCCCTACTCCCCAACGGTCCACGTGTCGCCGCCTTTGAGAAGCCCCTCCAGGTCGCTCGGCTCGTCCTCGGCCATGGCGTGCTCCACCTGATCCTGCACCATTTGCTCGTAGGTGGGCCGGTTCTCCCGGTAGATAATCCCGAAGGGCCGCGGCAGCTCCGGATCCCAAAACAGCTCGCCGAGAATGCGGGCGAGGTTTGAGCTCGTCACGTCGTGCACGTGCACGTCGTCGATCCCGTACTTTCCATTCTCCAGGGAAATCACTTCCGGATCCAGGCTCACCGGGTCGATGCGAACGCCTTTCCGCCCATTGGCAAAGGTAAGCGGCTCGCCGTCCTCCAGTTGCAGGGTGCGGAGGGGCTTCGTGTCCTTGTCGGTGAATTCGGCAAACGCGCCGTCGTTGAAGACGTGGCAGTTCTGGTAGATCTCCAGGAAGGCCGTGCCTTTGTGGCCGTGGGCGGCCTCCATCATGTTCTTCATGTGGTTCGGGCTTTGGTCCGCCGTGCGCGCCACAAAGGTGGCGTCGGCCCCCAGCGCGAGGCCCACCGGATTCACCGGCCGGTCCACCGAGCCGTGCGGCGTGCTCTTCGTCACCTTCCCCTGCTCGGAGGTCGGGCTGTACTGGCCCTTCGTGAGCCCGTAGATCTCGTTGTTGAAGAGCAGGATCTGGGTGTCGAGGTTGCGCCGGAGCACGTGGATAAAGTGATTCCCGCCGATGGAGAGCGCATCTCCATCGCCCGTGACGACCCACACGTCCAGCTCCGGATTCGAGGTCTTCAGGCCCGTGGCAAACGCCGGGGCGCGGCCGTGGATGGAGTGCACCCCGTACGTATTCATGTAGTACGGGAAGCGACCGGCGCACCCGATGCCGCTCACGAAGACAATGTTTTCCTTGTCCACGTCGAGCTCGGGAAGCAGGCGCTGCACCTGCGCCAGCACCACGTAGTCGCCGCAGCCCGGGCACCACCGCACTTCCTGATCGGTCTGGAAGTCCTTGCGGGTCAGCTCGGGCTCGTCGGCCGGGGCGCCGTCGCCGCCAAAGCCCGGCGGCAGCGTGGGCTCGGCGGTGTCGCCGCCGTCAGGTCCGGCAGGCGTCTTCGCCCCGGGCGGCCCGGCGGGCGTTTTCGTCCCGGCGTCGTCGCCGTCATCGCCGTCGTCGGCAAGGCCGGGCGGCAGGTCCGGCTTCTTTGTGCCCGAATCGTCGTCGGACGCGGACGCCTCCGATTCGTCGCCGCCTCCGGACAGGCTGGGCGGAAGATCCGGCTTCTTGGTTCCGTCGGGATCGTCGGTATTGCTCATAGTGTACTCCAGTCGCTTGAATTCGTAGGTAGACACGCGGCGGCGTGCCCGTGCATCTGCTCAGGCAAAGCCTTCGGACATCGGCGGAGACGTCAGGTATCCCAGGTCAAGATGTCCTGCTCGGATTTCTCCTTGTCCTGCCATTCGTCGGCATCCTCCGGGGCCTCCTTCTCTTCGGTAATGTTGTACCCCATCTCCTTCCACTGCCGGGAGAGGTAGTCATTCCACTGGTAATAGTGCTCGTATTCCTCCGGCACTTCGTCGTCGGCATAGATGGCCTCCACCGGACACGTGGGCACACAGGCATTGCAGTCAATGCATTCGTCCGGGTGAATGGCCAGAAAGTTGGGCCCCTCGTAAAAGCAGTCCACCGGACAGACCTCCACGCAGTCGGTGTACTTGCAGTTAATGCAGGGCTCGGTGACGATGTAAGTCATGATGTCGTCGTACGGAAGCGAAAGGTTGGATTACGCAGAAAGCAGGGTGTGGACCTTCTCTTCGATCTCACGGGCCTCCAGGGGCTGCCCCTGCACCTTGTTGAGGCCCTTCACCGGACGTCCGAAGCGGTCGCGAAGGACGCGGAGCAGCTGGCCGTTGTTGAGCTCCGGCACGAGCACCTCGTCGAACCGGTCGGCGATGTCTTCAAGGTCGTCCGGCAGCGGACTGATGTAGCGCAGGTGGACACTGCTTACCGCCTGTCCTTCGGCCTGCAGCCGGTCCGCTGCGGTCTGAATGGCGCCCTTCGTCGAGCCCCATCCCACGAGGAGCACGTCGCCGCCCTCCGGGCCGTTGATCTCCGTCGGCGGGATGTCCTGGTTGATGCGCTGAATCTTTTCCGCGCGGATCTCGGTCATCTTTTGGTGGTTTTCGGGGTCGTAGCTCACGTGCCCCGTCTCGTGCTCCTTCTCCAGGCCGCCAATCTGGTGCTCCAGGTTGGGCGTGCCGGGCACCGCCCAGCCGCGCGCCAGCGTCTCCTCGTCGCGCACATAGGGCTGAAAGATGTCCCGTCCCTCCCCGTCCACACCGTTGGTCTCCTCGGCAAACGTCACGTCGATCTCGGGAAGATCCGCCGGGTCGGGCACCTGCCAGGGCTCGGCGCCCTGTCCCAGGTAGCCGTCGGCCATGATGAAGACGGGCGTCATGTACTTCGTGGCAATCTTGGCCGCCTCGAAGGCGACCTCAAAGCAGTCGGACGGCGAGTGCGGCGCCAGCACCGCGGCCGGGGCGTCGCCGTTGCGGCCGTAGAGGGCCTGCAGCAGGTCGCTCTGTTCCGGCTTCGTGGGCAGGCCGGTCGAAGGCCCGCCGCGCTGCATGTTGATCACGATCAGCGGCAGCTCCGTGATGACGGCGAGCCCGATGGCCTCCGTCTTGAGCGCCACGCCGGGGCCGCTGGTGGCCGTCACGCCGATCTGGCCGCCAAAGGAGGCGCCGAGGGCCGACGTGACCGCCGCAATCTCGTCCTCGGCCTGCACCGTCTTCACGCCGAACTGCTTGTGGTTGCTCATCTCGTGCAAAATGTCCGACGCCGGTGTGATCGGGTAGGACGAGTAGTATACGTCCAGCCCGCTCTTCTCGCCCGCCGACACGAGCCCGAGCGACAGCGCCTCCGCCCCGGTGATCGTGCGGTACGTGCCGTCCGGCAGTTCTGCCTCGCGCACCTCGTACCGGTTCACAAAGAGGTCGGCGGTCTCGCCGAAGTGGTAGCCCTTGCGCAGCACGTGCAGGTTGGCCTCCAAAATGTCCGGCTTGTCCTCAAACTTCTGCTTGATCCACTTGATGGCCGGCGCCAGGGGCCGCGAGTAGAGCCAGGACGCCAGGCCGAGCGCAAACATGTTCTTGGATCGGTCCTTCTGGTCCTGCTTAAGGGGATGATCTTCCAGTGCCTTGCGGGTGAGGCCCGTCAGGTCGATCGGAAACACCTGATACTCGTCGAGCGAGCCGTCTTCCAGCGGATTCTCGTCGTAGCCCGCCTTGTTGAGGTTGCGGTCCGTAAAGGCGCTCTCGTCGACCAGAATGGAGCCGCCGGGCGCCACGCGATCCCCGTGCACCTTGAGGGCAGCCGGATTCATCGCCACGAGCATGTCCACCTCTTCGCCGGGCGTGCGCACCTCGCCGGCGCCGAACTGAATCTGAAAGGCGCTTACGCCGAAGGTCGTGCCGGCCGGCGCCCGGATTTCGGCGGGGTAATCGGGCAACGTGGCGAGGTCGTTCTTGGCGTGGGCCGTGGCCCGGGTAAACTGATTCCCCGTAAGCTGCATGCCGTCGCCCGAGTCGCCCGCAAAGAGGACGGTGGCGTCGGCAATGGCTTCGGGCTCGGTGGCCTCGTCGTCGCTAAGAACAGGAAGGTCGAGTTCCATTTCCATAAAGTGGGTGTCGTCAGATGTTCGTGTATTGAAAGGGACGTCGTGGGGAACAGGGCGAACGCTCAGGAGGCCGGGACGACCTCGGCCCGGCCGTCGCTCCAGTCATCCAGTTCGCCCACCACGTCCGCGCCCACAATCGATTCGATGCGGGCCCATGCGGCCCCGTGGCGGTCGTCGCGAAGAAGGTCGAGCACGTCGGAGTCGACGAGCTGGTACCAGCGGTCCCGCCGAACCTCGAAATCGTCCACGTGCTTCTGCATGGGAGTGCGGAGCGCATCCATAATCTCCAGCAGCGTCTCATACTCCGGCCCGAAGGCCTCAGCCATCTGCTCGCGGATGCGTACCGAGACGGTGGGCGCGGCGCCGGACGTCGAGATCGACACGACGAGCGGGCCGCGCCGGATACAGGCCGCGTTTGAGAAGGTGGAGCGCTCGTCTTCGCCGGTCGTGTTGATGAGCACATTGCGCTCCTGCGCCTCCTCCCAGACGCGCTGCTTGGTCTCCGAAGGCACAGCCGTCACGATCACGAGGGCGACTCCCTCCAGATCGCCGGGCTGGTACGCCCGATCATGCCACGCGATCACGCCGTCGGCCGCCAGTGCCTTCAGCGACGCCGGGGGCGACGGGGCAATGAGCGTGACCTGCGCATTGGCGTCGAGCAGGCCTTCCACCTTGCGTTCGGCGGCGGGACCCGACCCGACGACGACGGCGCCCTGTTCGTCGAGGTCCGTTAAGTAAACCGGGTAAGCAGTCATTTATTTCTCGGCAGGTTCGGGTTCGAGGTGAAGACCGCACTCTTTCTTCTCCGTATCGGACCAGCGTCCGGCCCGCGGATCGTCGGGCTCGTCCCCGACGCGCTCCGTACAGGGCATACAGCCGATGCTGGGATAGCCCTCATCGTGGAGCGGATTGTACGGCAGGTTGTGCCGTTCGATGTGGGTCCAGATGTCATCCTTGGTCCAGTCGGCCAGCGGATTGACCTTCACCACCTCGTTGGCCTCACTCCACTCCACGTACTGCGTGTCGGCCCGCGTGGGCGACTGGTCGCGTCGGATGGCGGTGAGCCAGGCGTCCTTGTCGTCCAGGTACGCCCGCAACGGCTTCACCTTGCGCAGGAAGCAGCACTTGTCGGGGTTGTCGTTCCAGAGCTTGTCGCCGTGCTGCTCGGCCTGTTCGTCGAGGGACAGGCCCGAGTGGACGCGTACGATGTTGAGGTCGAACCGCGCCGTGAGCCGGTCCCGGAGATCGTAGGTCTCCGGAAAGAGCACGTCGGTGTCGAGGTAGAACACCGTCGCGCCCGGCTGCACCTCCTCCAGGTAGTGCATGAGCACCACGCCGGACGCCCCGAATCCCGATCCCATCACAGCCGCGTCCCGGTCGAACGTGTCAAAGACCCAGTTCAGCGTCGCCCGGGGTGACCGCGGCTCGAACCGGTCGTTCAAGGCCGCAAAGTCCTCTTCAGTCCAGGTCGTCTGTGTGGACATGGTCGTACGCGAGAAAGTCGTTCAGGTAGTGAAGGCAGGGTCAGGAAGCACCGGAGTGCGCTCCGGGGCGGCCGCTTCGCTCCGCACCTCTTCCTGCGTCGGAAAGTCCTCGTCCTCCTCGTCGTCGGCGGGCTGGAACCAGTCCAGCACGCCGCCCCAGCGGGCCACGTCGCCCACCACAATCGTCACCGGCGGCTCCAGGGGCCCGAGCCGCCCCGCGATGGTGTCGAGCGTGCCGCGGACCACCTGCTGGTCGGCCGTGGTGCCGGAAGCAATCACCGCCACCGGCGTGTCCGCCGCGCGCCCTTCGTCGATCAACTGCTCGGCAATCTCCGGCAGCCGACGCAGCCCCATGAGGATCACCAGGGTGTCGACGGCGGCCAAGTGCTCCCAGTCGAGCCCCGTGTCGTCCATCGCGATGGTGTGGCCCGTCACCACGGTGAAGGCGCGCGACTGCCCGCGCTGCGTCACCGGAATGCCCGCATAGGCCGGCACGGCCGTCGCGCTCGAAATGCCGGGCACGATTTCGAAGGACACGTCCGACTTGTGGAGGTAGTGGGCCTCTTCGCCCCCGCGTCCGAAGACGAAGGGATCACCGCCCTTCAGCCGCACCACCACGTTCCCGCGGCGGGCCTTCGTGGCGAGGAGCGCGTTGATCTCGGCCTGCGAGACCTTGTGCTCGCCCGGCGCCTTCCCCACGAAGTAGAGGTCGGCGTCCGCGTCGGCTGCCCGCACGAGGTCCTTGTGCACGAGCCGATCGTATACCACCGCGTCGGCCTCGCGAAGGAGCCGTTGCCCCTTCACGGTAATCAGCTCCGGGTCGCCCGGGCCTGCACCCACTAAGTACACCGTTCCCAGTGTTGGACTAGTGCGATCCATTGACGGCGTATCCGTTTTCGGTCAGCGATTCGAGCTTGTCGAAGCCGATGCGGTTGAAGAAGTCGCCCACCGGCTCCTCCTCGTTACGGCGATCGGCGTAGACGCGGAGCAGGCTCCGCACCGTCGGCACAATCTCGTCGATGTCGACGAGGCCCTTGAACGGCTCGTTCAGCCGCGAGCCGTCGAGCTTGCCGCCGAGGTAAATCTTGTACTTGTGAAGCGACTCGCCCACGATGCCGATGTCGGCCACGTAGGGACGCGAGCACCCGTTCGGGCACCCCGTCATCCGGATGGACGGCTTCTCGTCTTCGAGCCCGAGGGCGCTCATCTCCGCCTCGATCTCGTCGATGATGGTCGGGAAAATGCGCTCCGACTCCGTGAGGGCGAGGCCGCAGCTCGGGAGCGCCGGGCACGCCATCGAGTACTTCTGCGTGTTCGACAACTCGTCGGGCAGCGCCACGCCGTGGTCGTGGAGAATGGTTTCCACCGTCTCCTTGTCCTCCTCGTGGAGATGCGTGAGCAGAATGTCGTGGTTCGGCGTCAGGCGCACGCCCGGCTCCAGCTCCTCGACCACCTTCCGGAGCGCCGTCTTGATCTCGAAGCCCGGCTCGTCCTTGATGCGGCCGTTCTCGACGGAAATGCCGTAGAAGTAGTGGCCGTCGCCCTGCTCATTCCAGCCCTCGTGCAGGTCGAGCTCCGGATCGGGCACGTCGCGCCAGTCGTCCAAACGGCGCCCGAAGCGCTCCTCCACCTCGTCGTGGAATTTCTCCAGGCCCCACTCGTCGATCAGGTACTTCATCCGGGCACGCATCCGGTCCTTCCGGTTCCCGTGGTCGCGCTGAATCTTAAGGATGCTCGTGACCAGCTCAAGCGCGTCCTCCTTCGGCACGTAGCCGAGCCGATCGGCCAGGCGGGGGAAGGTCTTCGGCTTGTTGTGGGTGTTGCCGAGACCACCGCCCACCACAACGTTGAAGCCCTGAAGCTCGTCGTCCTCGGCCACGGCAATGAGGCCGACATCGTGGGTGAACACGTCGACACAGTTGTCGCCCGGGGAGGCAAAGCCGATCTTGAACTTGCGTGGCAGATACGCCTTGCCGTAGAGCGGCTCCAGGTCCTCGCCCCGCTCCTTCCGACCGTCGTAAATCTTCTTGATGGTCTCGACGCTCTTCTCGGCGCTGTCGTACTCCTTGAGCCAGACGTCGTGGTAGGCCGGCGTGCGGGGCGTGGTAATCTCGGCGATCTCCTCGGCGTAGGATTGGATTTCGTGGCGCACCGGGTCCTCGATCGGCGCCGGGCAACACATGGTGTTGCGGACCACGTCGCCGCAGGCCCCGAGCGTGGTGACCATCGCCTCGTTCAGTTCCTGAAGGTGGTCCTTCAGGTCGTCCTTCATCACGCCGTGAATCTGAATGCCCTGACGGGTCGTGATGCGGATGCTGCCGATGCCGTACTCGTCGGCGAGCCGGTCGTGAACCAGGTACTGGTCGGCCGTCATCTTGCCGCCCGGCAGGCTCGACCGCACAAAGAAGTAGTAGTGCTTGTCGTCGAGCTCCTTGCGGAGGTCGCGGTCGTCCTGCTGGTAAATCCCACAGTGCTTGAGCACTTCCTTCTGTTCTTCAAGGAAGTGATCGGTGTCCTCCGCCAGCTTCTCCGGAATGCCCGAGTAGAGGTACTCACTCTCCTCCTTGTGAATCTCGGTTTCGGACTTGTCCGGTTCATCATCCTTCTTCGGGCTGTAGCCCGGCGGCAGCGACGCCCCGTCGCCGCCCGGCGGACCGGCCGGCGTTTTGGTATCACCGTCGTCGTCATCGCCCGGCGACGGCAGGTCCGGGGTCTTCGTGCCGGACGGCAGATCCGGCTTCTTGGTGTCGTCCGAGTCGTCGGACGGAGACGGCAGGTCCGGCTTCGTGGTGCCCTCCGGCGTGTCGTCGCCGGTGTCGTCGGACTCAGGGGGGTCGGAAGCGTTCGGGGTTTGGTCGTCGTCAGACATAGGGTTGGATTCCTCAGCTTGGCAAAAGGGGTTCAGCAGGCGCTCATCCGCCGTCGGCGTCATTCTTCTCCTCCCTCTCGACCGGAGACCTACACAGAAGGCCCACGAAAGGGACGGGAAGAACACCGCCAAGCACGGCTCCGGAGGGACGGCCCGGAGAGCGAATGCGGCTCAGGGGGGACTACCGGCAACAACAATCCATTGCCGAGCGAGACAGACAGATCTCCATCGACGCGGCAGACATCGTCGCGGAGGTGGAGGAAGGAAAGCCGGAAGATCTGTCGGAAAGACGAGTCATAATCATGCAGTATTGTAAGGGGTCGTGCACGGTCGAAACCGTTGCCCCTATCCCGAAGGGAGGGATATTGAAAAAACCTCTTCCGCAGATCGTGAGCGGAAGAGGTTCAGCGCGCCGTTCCCGGCACAGTGTCTCCCGCTCATCAGTCCCCAGATATATTGAGGCAGGACGGGGCACCTTTTCCCCGACGGCCGAACTCGTTCGGCTGTCGGAGCGGTTGCCAGGGTTTCGCAGGGCCTGTACCCTCCACCCTTCTGGATGAGCAACGGGGGTTGCATCGAATGTCATCCTACGATATAGGGGCCTCGGGAAAGCATGTCAACGTCTTCATGTTTTCTTCCTTCCCTATTCCATAAAGGCCCAAACTATCGGCTAACATGTCAATACATGTAGTTTCTAATTTTGGAGGTTAACCCCCCATGTTGACCGGGTTACGCGGTCGAGTCGGTGACATCCGCTTCCTCGTCGGCCGCGCCGGAGGGATCGGGATCCCCCTCTGCCTCGTCGGCGTACTTCTGCGCTCGCTTGACCACCTCTTCGTCGAAATCGCGTTCGCGCCACTGCTCCAACCGCTGCGCCACCTGTTGTTCGTAGCCTTGCTCAGTGGGGTCATAAAAGTAGGTGCCCTGCATCTCATTGGGCAGGTACTGCTGCGGCGTGTAGTGCTCTCGGTACGCATGCGGGTACTTGTAGCCGTCGCCGTGGCCGAGTTCGTCCTGATCTCGACTTGGGTCCTTCAGGTGACTCGGTACGTCCTCCGTCTGTTCCTCCTGCACGTGATCTAGGGCGTCAAAGTACGAGAACGTTGTATTGCTCTTCGGCGCGGTGGCGAGGTATAGACAGCACTCCGCAATGAGAAACTGACCCTCCGGCATGCCTACGTAGTCGAATCCGCGGGCCGCGCTCTGGGCGATCTGCAGGGCCCGCGGATCCGCCATGCCCACATCTTCAGCGGCAAAGATGAGCATGCGGCGCAGAATGAAGCGCGGTTCTTCTCCGGCGTACAGCATGCGCGCCAGCCAGTAGAGCGCCGCGTCCGGATCGGAGCCGCGGAGGCTTTTAATAAAGGCACTGATCGTGTCGAAGTGGGCGTCGCCTTCCTTGTCGTAGAGAACGGCCCGCTGCTGAATGGAATCTTCGGCCACGGCCAGGTCGATGTGGATGGTGCCGTCGGCGTCGGGCCCGGTGGTCTCGACGGCCAGTTCCAGCGCATTGAGCACCGATCGGGCGTCGCCGTTGGCGGTGTCGATGAGGTGATCCAACGCCTCCTCGGTGACCTGTACGTCTCGGTCGCCGTACCCGCGCTCCTCGTCGGTGAGGGCCATGGCGGCCACCTGGCGCAGATCGTCCTTGTCCAGCGACTCCAGCTCAAAGACGCGGGAGCGGCTCACCAGCGCATCGTTGACCTCGAAGTAGGGATTCTCAGTGGTGGCCCCGATGAAGGTCAC
>CAYOWD010000072.1:0-16375 GCA_964407535.1 uncultured Salinivenus sp.
CCATCTCGTACTCCTCATTGTCCCGGTTGACGGACTGGATCGACTGGATCCGGCGCCGTTTCCGCTTGCGGTACTCCGACCGGGCGAGGTTGCCGGCGATGGTGTAGAGCCACGTGGAGAATTTTGCGATCCGACGATACGAGTGCCGGTTTCGGTGCACCCGGAGGAAGGTCTCCTGAAGCAGGTCCTCACACCGTTTCATATCACCGAGGAACCGGTAGAGGTACTGCATGAGCCGGTCCGAGTACCGCTCCACGAGAATGTTGAAGGCCTCCACAGTTCCAGCCTGGAACTGCGACATGAGGTCTTCGTCGCTCATCTCTTGGAGCGCCTCGTGCTGGCTGTTTTGGGCCGACCGTTCCTTCGAGGCTGCCTTTTGTGTAACGACTTCTGCTTTGTCCTTCGCCATGTATGTCGCTGCTCTAGTCCCAAAGGATTTCGAGAATGCCGGGCGTTCGGTGATCGGTACGTACCGGGAGGATCAGTATTTTCGCAATGCTACCGCTGAATCGCAAATGCAAAGTGTTACGAATCAGGCATCCGACCACGTGTTCCTAAACGAATGCTTCGCGTGATTATTGTGCAGCAAAATGTGATCCAGACGGGGGGAATGCGAAAAAGAACGCTCAAGAATCGATAAAGAGACGAGACATTCCGCCATTTCGGCAGGAATAGCACCAGTTGAGTCCCGTACAGGCCCCGACGTTCCGTCAGATTCGGGCGTGAACCGACTGTCGGCCTCGTTCCCTGTCGTCGATTGTGGGGCAAAACGAACTTTGGTGTGTGTATTTGTACACAGGTCGTTGATTACATTCGCAGAACTGCACCTGCATGTCAAGCGGAACCCCTCGTTGGAGATTGCCCCACGTAGGATGCGCCCGATTCCACGGGTCGGACTCGCATGGGTGGCCTTCCTCTCATTTTTAGCACTTGTTTCCCTGCATATCATGCTGTGTTGCTGTCTATACGTTCGACGGATGATCTTGGGGATTGCGCTGGGTGTGCTTGTGGGTGGAGTAGGGGGACATGCCGTTACGGCGGCGGGACAATCCCAGACAACCCTGGTGGTGCACGGCGGCGCCGGGGGGATGACGCGGGCCAGTCTGACGGCGGCCCAGCAAGAGGCCTATCGCGAGGGACTGCGGGCAGCGCTGGAGGCCGGGCACACGGTGCTACAAGAGGGCGACCCCGCGCTCGACGCGGTAGAGGCGGCCGTTGCGACGATGGAAGCCGATCCCCTGTTCAATGCGGGCCGCGGCGCAGTCCGAACGAACCGACACACGATCGAGCTCGACGCGGCCCTTATGGACGGGGCCACCCGACACGCCGGAGCGGTTACGGGCGTGTCGACGGTCAAGCATCCGATTCGACTGGCCCGAACCATCATGACGGAATCGCGGCACGTGATGCTGGCCGGCGACGGGGCGGAGGCGTTTGCCGCCGAACAGGACGTAGTCCGGGTGGCCCCAGACTACTTTCGAGTGGGGCCGTCCCCGTCCAGTGCAGGCGACGGGAGCCCGTCGGCCGCTGGCACGGTCGGGGCGGTGGCACTCGATGCCGACGGCAATCTAGCGGCGGCTACGTCGACGGGCGGCCTGTCGGGCAAGCACGTCGGCCGGGTGGGCGACTCTCCCATCGTGGGCGCAGGGACATACGCGGACAATGCGTCCGTGGCGGTGTCGGCAACAGGGGAGGGGGCGTACTTCATGCGCGGCGTGACCGCGTACAGCATTGCCGCTCGGGTGCGGTTCGGCGGGGCCTCGGTAACGGAGGCGGCCCGGGCGGCTGTTCAGGAGGTGAAGGCGCTGGGCGGAACGGGCGGGGTCATTGCCCTCGGCCCCGAGGGGGAAATCGCGATGCCCTTCACGACCTCCGGGATGTTTCGGGGCGTCGTGTCTGCCGCCGACACGGCCACCGTTCGGATCTTCCGCTCTCGCTGATGCGCTTCCGGCCCGGAAAAATCGCCGTTCCCGCGCTTCCTCCTGTAAGGGAAAACGGTCGCTGGACGAAGAGCGAGGACCGTCCGGAACCGTCGTGCGACGGCATCTGGACTAATTCGGGCCTCCTCCGGGATTGTCGGGCCGATTGTCTCCTCCTCTCTCTCCCTGAGAAGCCGGGGAGCGTCCGTCGCGCCCGGGCGGCTTGCCCTGTCCCGGCACTGTCTCAGGCACCTCGGGGCGCGCGGTCGCGGCATTGCCTCCCGGCACGTCGCCTTGTGCAAGTGTGCGCATCATCCGATCGGACGGTACTCCGCCGGCAATCGCATCGGCCACTCCTTTCGTAAGGGCGGCGACCGGTCGATTGCTCGCACGCTGGGCCTGCTCCAGGGCGGCGGGCAGTTGCCGAAGCGCAGCGGCATCGTATCCGGCATTGAGCGCCGTCGTGAGAAGCTGGCGGGCCGCCTCTGGATTCTTGCGTCCCCCCGGCAGGTCGGCCATCACACTCACCGCCGTTCCCACATCTGCAAGCGAGAGCGTCCGATCCGACACCGCGTCGGGCAGCGCCTTCAGAAACTGTTCGACGTGTGTGAGGGGGAGGTCTTGCTGTCGGGCCTCGGCGATTGTGGTAATGAGCTGGTCGCGGCCGGACGACGCTCCGCCGTCTCCCCCGAGGAGCCGCTGGGTGGCCTCCTGATTCTGCCACGTCGACACGAGGGTGCCCGCCGCCTCGGTGTGGGTCTGCAGCTGTTGAAGCACCGGATTCATCCGATTGGCCGGCACCTGTTTGGCGAGTCCCTCCAGGGTCTTGTTCAGGAGCGGCGTCGTCGGCAGGTCCTTCTCAGCAAGGGCAACGGTAGGCCGGAGGAGGTCGGCGGTGGCGTCGGCATCAAGGCCGTTTTGCTGAGCCCGAGACGCAACGGTCCGCATCAGTTCGACGTCGGTATCGGTCTGCTCGGCTTGCTCAATGAGGGACTGCACGGGCGACTGGGCCCGTGCGCCCGTTGCGGCGAGACACAGGACGAACAGGACGGCCAGGACCGTACTCGTTCGAAGCCACGCTCGCAAGCGCCGAGATGTCGAATGGGAGACAAGGCAGGTCATGAGACTATTGGATTGTGCACACGCCATTGGTGCCGCCGAACGGGTCCTTGGCGGTGTCCGCATACGGGGGCAGGTCGAGCCATCGGCCCTCTCCGTCCTTGACGACGCGGAGGCGATACGCGTACCGCCCCGCAGGCAGCTCGAGCGTCGTGGTCCAGATGTCGTCATCGGCCGCGGTCATCGGAATGCCGGGCAGCGACCAGTTGGTAAAGTCGCCGGTCACGTGGAGCTGCCCGTCGCCCTCATAGGGCACGCGGAGCCGCAGACCCTCCGCTGTTTCCGTACAAACGCGTCGCTGCGGAGCCGCATCGACCGTTCCACCGAAGACGTGTCGCGTCCGAAGACGCACCCCGGCGGCGGCATAGTGGTCCGAACGGTCATCGGCCGCCCCCAGTGCAGCGGTCAATGCTCGGGCGCGCCCAAACAGCGTGACGGACGGAAGGGGCGTCCACTCCGCCTCAATCCCCACACGCCCAATCCGGTCGCGGATCGTCTCGGACGCCGTGGTTTCGTACTGCGGCTGTTCAACGGCCACCTCTCCGCGCAGCGACACCGACGAGGACGGCCAGTAGGTCAACTGCAGTGCACCTCCGGTGCCGCCGAAAGAGGTTTCTGCCGCCGATGTCTGCCCGCTACTGTAATAGGCCCGCACGCCCCCCTGCACCTGATCCGTGAGCCAATGCGTGGCGCGGAGCGACACGAGCCCACTCGTCTGCCGATCGGTCACATCGGGCAGCTGCTCGATGCGTTGGGTAAGTCCAGTGCGAAGGGTCAGCATGGTGGTCGAGGTTGGAGTCCATTGGAGGGCGGGAAGGCCCCACCAGCTATCTCGGACGGTACGTGGCTGAGTCGATGATGCAGGGTATCGATATCGGGTGCCGCCGCCGGTTAGTTCGAGGGCCCAGTGTGGGTGAAGGCGGCGGCGAATGCGGACGGTGCTTTGCGTAAATTGCGGAAGGTCGGAACGAGCAGGGTCGAGACGGCCCCGGACCGATAGGTCAAAGCGGGTCCGCCGCGCCTCGCGGGTCAGTCCCAGTTCCGGCGTCACGGCCAGAAAAAGGCCGTCGGCCTCTGGATTCCAGGTGCCGAGCACCGGATCCAGATACAGGTTCGTCCGGTGGCCGCCGGACAGGCCGAGGACGGCGGTGCCCCTCCATTGCTGTGCGAGGACCGGCTCCCCTGTGAGTCCGATGAGAAGTCCAATACAGAATAGCAGTCGCCACATGAGAGCGAGCCCGTTCCACGAGTGCCAGTGTGCGTGCGAGACACGCGGCGGACCCCGCCCTTAGATTTCCAGGACGGCGTTCTTGGCGCCGAAGCCGTCGCTCCGTTTCATCGGGGCGAGCGGGTCGGCAACCCACCGCTTCCCGTTAATCACAAACTGGTACTCATGTTCACCACGGGACACGGGGACGAGACCGGTCCATACGGTCTCCCCATTCACCGTGCGTGGCGACAGCGGCACGGGCTCCCACTGGCTAAAGTCGCCCGCCACGGCCACCGAGTCGGCCTCGTTGTTTGTGTAGGTGAACCGAATCCACGCCGTTTCCTTTCGCGTCTCCGCAGCGACGGAGGCCGTCTGCACGGACGACGATGCCGAGGACGTCGACGAGGCCATCTGTGATGTAGACGACGGTCCGGCGACGTCACCCAGCAGAAAAACGGTCACCGCCGCGCCGAGCAGCAACGCGGTCACGGCGGTGGACAGGGGCCGCACCTCTAACGCAATGGGCTCCGTCACGACCCTCCACCACCGCCGGAGCTGCTCCCCCGGCGACGGCGTGGGCGCAGGGGCCGACTCGGCCGGCAACGACGCCATCGTCTCCGCCGCAAAGTCCGGCGGCGGCTGCGTGGACCGCGTGGCGGCCAAATCCTGCGTCATCTGCAGCTCGAAGCGCAGCAGATCGCGTGCCTCGGGGTCGTCGGCGATGCGGTGCAGGGCCTCTTGCACCTCATCAGGCGACAGGTCGTCGTCAACGAACCGTCGGACGAGTATGTCAGGATTCATATCGTTCATGACGCTCCTCCAGGATCGTGCGAAGTTTCTTGCGAGCCCGGTGTACGCGCACCTTCAGGGCGCTCACCGACACGTCCATCCGTTTGGACATGGCCTTGTACGTCATGCCGTCGCGATACTTGAGCAGAAACGGGGTTGCATACGTCGATGAAAGTTCATCGAGCGCGGCCCATAGTTGATCGCCCTGCTCCTCCGCCATGAGTTCCTCGTCCTGAGCACGGCCGTTTTGCGGAAGCGCGTCGGCATGGTCGTGCTCCTCCGTATGACTGAACGCGTGTGTATCGCGCCGCACGTTCTTGGCGTAATCGCGGCATCGGTTGAGGGCAATGCCGTAGAGCCAGGACGAAAACCGGTCTGGATTCTCCAGGTCCTCAATGCGCTGATAGGCCCTCGCAAAGGCATCCTGGGCTAGGTCCTCCGCATCCTCCGGCATGTTGGCGTACTGGTGCGCAAGGTCGAAGACCATGCCTTCGTAGCGTTCGATCAGGATCCGGAAGGCCTCCCGGTCTCCGTCCTGAACGCGGCGTGCATAGGTGCCGTCGGAAACGTCGTTGGACATGGGGAGCGCGTGCGTCACACAAAAGAGCAGAAGAAAGGCACGCCTCTATGTGCAGGAATCGTGCCGCGCCTCTGCGACCTCGTCGTGGGATGGGAGGGACGGGGCAACGGATCCGTTCGGGTCCGCTCTCCCGTCCCCCACGCCCACGACGGGCCCCGCCCAGCGTCGGCGGGACCCCGTGCGTCAGCAACGTTCGACGGCCTAGTTCGTCGATCCGTCATCCGAATCGTCGGTGGCCGAGGTTACGGTCGCCGTGGCCTGCACGACGGGGGTAATCACGAGGTTGTTGGCTTCGAGATTGGTGCCTGCATTGTTGCCTTTCAGGGAGTTCCCAACATCCCAGTCGACCGTTACGCTCACCTTATCGTCGGCCGACTCGATCGTGAAGGGACTCTGGAAGTTCAGCTTGATCTCGCTGCTGGCGATCATGGCCGTGTTTGTGTCTCCGTCCTCAAACGTGAGGGCCACGTGCTCCTTGGTATCTTTATTCGCCTTGAGCCGGATCTGCTCGTAGGTGCCGGTCGGGATATTCAGATTGGCAATCGTCGTGTCAATATCCTGGTTCAGCTTCATGAGATCAACGCTGAAGGCCTCTGCCGACAGAGAAGTTTCTTCGTCCTCAGAGCCCTCCGAGACCACGGTCACATCTGCAAAGGTCACACGCGCCTCCTTGACGTTTCCAATATGTGACGACTTTGCGGTTGACTTCGATGAAGTGGTGGAGCTCGAACTGCTTTCGGTCATGGTCATATCCATGGAGCCATCACTCGAAGAGCTGTTCGAGTCACAGCCCACAAACAAGAGACCGGCGGCGACGAAGAGCGAGAGAAATAGGGTGGAAAAACGCGTCATCGTACTGGTGGAATTGTGTTCATGTGAGTGCGGTGCGACGAGAACGATCCCGTCGGCAATATGCACCCAGTAGAAGACCGACCGGCGGAATGGTTACAAGCGACGTCCGTCTCGCGACGGACGACCGGTTCGAGGTGATTCAAAACGGCACGGAGCGGACGGAATGCACGAATAGACGTGGGCACGACGGCAGAAGACAAACAAAAACGCCCTCGCCTCCCGGAGGAGACGAGGGCGCACGTCGCCATATCCAATGTTGAGCGGAGGGTTAGGCCGCCGTTTTCGCCGCGTCTTTCAGCGCATCGACGTGGGTGAGCTGCTCCCAGGGGAAGCTTTCGTCCGTACGCCCGAAGTGGCCGTAGGCAGCCGTCTGCCGGTACCGAGGCTTCAGCAGGTCGAGGCGCTCGATGATCGCCGCGGGGGAGAGGTCGAACGTCTCCCGAATGACGTCGCAGAGGACCGAGTCGGGCAGCTTGCCGGTGCCGGACGTATTGACGTCGATCGAGACCGGCTCGCTTACCCCGATGGCGTAGGAGAGCTGCACGAGGGCCTCGTCGGCCAGGTCGGCCGCCACGAGGTTCTTCGCCACGTGCCGCGCCGCGTACGTCGCGCTGCGGTCCACCTTGGAGGGGTCCTTTCCGCTGAAGGCCCCGCCGCCGTGGGCGCCCTTGCCGCCGTAGGTGTCCACGATAATCTTGCGGCCGGTGAGGCCGGTGTCGCCGTGCGGGCCGCCGATGACGAACCGCCCGGTGGGGTTGACGTGAAGGATCAGGTCATCGTCCAGCAGCTCCTCGGGGAGTGCGCGCGGAAGCAGGATGTTGCGCACATCCTCCTTGATCTGCTCCTGCGACACGCTGTCTTCGTGCTGCGTGGAGACGACGGCCGTGTGGATGCGCTTCGGCGTCATCCGATCGTCTTCGTACTCGATCGTGACCTGGCTCTTGGAATCCGGACGGAGGTAGTTCATCTGGTCCGTCTCCTTCCGGAGGTGAGCCAGCTCCTGCACGAGCCGGTGGGAGAAGGTAATGGCCATCGGCATCAACTCCTCCGTTTCCTTGGAGGCGTAGCCAAACATCAGGCCCTGGTCGCCGGCGCCCTGCTCCTCCTGCCCGTCGACGCCCTGGTTGATGTCGGCGCTCTGCTCGTCGATGCTACTGATGACCCCGCAGGAGTCGGCATCGAACCGCAGCTCCGGGTCCGTGTAGCCGATGTCGCGAATCACTTCGCGGGCAATGTCGCGCGGTTCCACGTCGGCATCCGACGTGACTTCCCCGGTAAGCACGACGAGACCGGACGTGACGAGCGTTTCCACAGCCACCCGGCTGTCCGGGTCTTGTTCGAGAAGGGCATCCAGGATCGCGTCCGAAATTTGGTCGGCGATCTTATCGGGATGACCTTCAGAAACCGATTCTGAAGTAAAGAGATAAGCCATGAACGAAAACCGATCCGATGAAAGGTTAGCGGAGGTCCCTCACAGGAGGAAAATGGGTCGATGAGGGAAAACGGGCGTCGCTTCCCCAAACGTTTTGGGAAACGAAGAATACCATAGGGAGCACATTCCTCATACCCAACGCTCAATATGAAAAGAACCGAGGGAAGTTTAGAGGATGAGAGGAAGAATGTGGGAGAGGCGTGCGAAGCTTACATCAAACGAGGGGGGGGCGTTGCTTCTCCGGAGGCCCGGTTGTAGTTTTCGACGGTTGAAACGCATCCCCACAGCAGCCCGAATATCGGCTGTGGGTCGGATCACGCGATCCGGCGGTGGGGCTCCCACCGGTGCCTTCCTTTTTCCTTTGCGTGCTACGTATTTCACCAACGAGAACCCGCCACACCATGGCCAACGATATCGAAGAGACGGTTAAATCGATTATTGTCGAAAAGCTGGGCGTCGACGAATCGGACGTCACGTCGGACGCCTCCATTACGAACGACCTGGGGGCCGACTCGCTCGACACCGTCGAGCTCATCATGGAATTTGAGAAGGAGTTCGACCTGACGATCCCCGACGAGGAAGCTGAGGAAATTGCGACGGTGGGAGACGCCATCGACTACCTGAACGAAAAGGTGTAACAGTTGTCGAGGACCATTCGACAATATCGGCGCGCCGGAGGGGCGGTCCCGACGAGCGGAGAACGCCCATGCGTTCGCGGCTCGTCGCCCGCCTCTTTCAACGTATATGGACGACGTGGGTCCTCCGGCGGAAGCGATTTCCCCCTCGCCCGGAACGGCGGCCGGCATTGGGAGGTGGACCCGGATCCACCGATCTGAGATCGGCATATTTCGCTTTCGCCTCCGGCTGCATTCGGGGCCCCTCCTTTCAGAAGAATGGGTTTACGTACGTTCTCACGGATCGGTAGACTCTAGAGATTATGGCTGACACCTCGCGTCGCGTCGTCGTTACGGGAATGGGGGCGCTCACGCCCCTCGGCCTCACGGTCGACGAATACTGGAAGGGGCTGCAGGAAGGCCGAAGCGGGGCCGACACCATCCAGTCGTTCGATCCGGAGGGCCTCCGGACGACTTTTGCCTGCGAACTCGATGGCTTTGAGGCGGAAGACCACATCGATTCGAAGGAGGCACGCCGGATGGATCCGTTCTGCCAGTATGCGCTCGTGTCGGCCAACCAGGCCGTGGCGGATGCAGGCCTCGATCCCGAGTCCATGCCGCAGGCGGACAAAGATCGAACCGGTGTGATCTACGGCACCGGCATCGGCGGCATGCAGGTCTTCCAGGACCAGACCGAGTATTTCCTCGATCAGGACGAGGAGCGCACCTCCCCGTTCTTCATTCCGATGCTCATTCCCGACATTGCCGCCGGGCAGATTGCGATGGCCCACGGCTTTCGGGGCCCAAACCACGCCAACATCTCGGCCTGCGCGACGGGGAATCACAACATCGGCGATGCTTACCGGCTCATCCGAGAGGGCGACATGGACGCCGCCCTCTGCGGCGGCACGGACGCCTGTGTCACCCGCCTCGGCATTGCGGGCTTTGCCAGCATGCGGGCCCTCTCGACCCGCAACGACGATCCGGGGCACGCCTCCCGCCCGTTCGACGCCGACCGCGATGGCTTTGTGATGGGCGAGGGCGCCGGGGCCCTCGTTCTCGAATCCCTGGAGCGCGCCCGCGACCGCAACGCCCCCATTTACGCCGAGGTGGAAGGCATCGGCATGTCCGCCGACGCGCATCACCTCACGGCGCCCGACCCGGAGGGCGGCGGCGTGTGCCTCGCCCTCGAACGCGTGCTCGAAAATGCCGAAATCAACCCCGAGGAGATCGACTACGTCAACGCCCACGGCACGTCGACCCCGCTCGGGGATAAGGCGGAAACAAAGGCCATCAAGAAGGTCTTCGGCGACCACGCCTACGACGTTAACGTGTCCTCCACCAAAAGCATGACGGGCCACCTGCTCGGCGCCGCCGGGGCCATTGAGGCCATCGCGGCCATTCAGGCCCTTCGGCACGACGTGGTGCCGCCCACCATCAACTTTGAAGAGCAGGACCCGGACTGCGATCTCCACTACACCTTCAACGAGGCGGAAGAGACCTCGGTCGACCTCGCATTGTCCAATGCCTTCGGCTTTGGCGGCCACAACACGTCCGTCGCATTTAGCTCGTTCGACGCGTAACGCATTGGACCTCCTGCGTTAAGCGGGGAGCGTATCGCAGTGAGCGGCTGGCGCCTCGGAGGAGGAATGCGTTAGCGGAAGACGATCTCATCGACGAGCTCTTTTCCGAGCTCCTCGTTGAGTTTCTCTCGCCACTGTCCGCGGTGCAGGTGTAGCTCCTGACGCCACGGGGCCGACGTAATTTTGACGTACAGCGTCGCTTCGTCCATCCAGACGGAGTCGGTTACGCTGTTGATGTCGGTGCCGGCCACCGAGGCCCACGTCTCAATAACGCGGGCCTCGTCAATGCCGTCCTGCACGTCGAGCTGAGCAATCACTTCTTTCAGAACGTCTCCAAGGGGACGAGGACTGCTTTGGCGAGCCATAAGCGCACGGGAACATACGAATGTCAACACGGCGACGGACGCATCGGTACGAGAGCCTCCCCTGTGTAGGTCCGCGTTACCTTTCGGGGGGAACGAGCGGCTTCTCGAAAGGCACAGGGAAGTCGCATTCCCTATCCCGACCGGGACGTTTCGGCAGGCCCTCCCATTTTTGCACTGATTGATACGGACGATGACGGCCAAGCACCTGCTTTTTGTCTTCAGTATGCTTCTGGTAGGCGAGGGAGCAGCGGCCCAGGCGCCGTCGCGGGACACGGTTCGCCTCGGTCTCACCGAGGCCGTGCAGAACGCCCTCGACGTGAGCCCCGAGGTCGGCCAGCGCCGGGCGCAGCAGCGCTTCGCAGAGGCCCGCAGTGACCAGGCGCAGGCCAATCGCTACCTGACGGATTTGTCGTTCAATGCAGTGTCCTCATTTGCGCCGGGAATCGACATTCCCTCAACCAATGATCGCCCGGAAAACGAGCTGTACCTGAACCCCGACGTTGAAAATGACTGGTCGCCCGGGGCCCTTCGCCCGTTCGGGCGGGCCGAGATCGTAGCGCGCCAGCCGCTGTTTACGTGGGGCGAGCTGTCCGGCACCATCGAGGCGGCCCAGCACGGCGTGGCGGTAGAGAATGCCCGTGTCGACCAGAAAGCCCTGGAGGTGGCGGCCCGCACCGGCGAGATTTACTACAACGTGCTGCTCACTCGGGAGCTCAATCGGCTCGTGGATCGGACGGAGAAGGTCATCGACCGGGCCAAGAAGGAAATCAATCGGTTGCTTGAGGAGGGCGACGAGAGCGTAGATCAGGCCGACCTGTTTCAGACGCGCCTGACGGAAGAGGAGCAGACGCGCCGAGCCGTTGAGATCAAGCAGAATCAGAAAAAGGCGCGCTCGGCCCTGCGCCGGCAACTGTTTTTGTCGGACGAGACCGTCGTGCGAACGACCCCCGAGGAACTGACGCCCCTCGACTTTTCGGTGCATCCGGATTCGCTGTCCCACTACATTGCGCTGGGCCTGAAGAATCGACCGGAGGTGGATCAGGCCGCGGCCGGCATCGAGGCGCGTGAGGCGCTCGTCGACGTGGCGAAGTCGGACTATTACCCAAAGCTCGGCGTACAGGCCAGCCTCTCGCAGAGCATCACCCTCCCGGAACGGCCCAACCCGAGCAATGCCTTTGTGGGCGACTCGTTCATGGGCACGGGCACACGCACCGGGCTCGGCATCGAACTCGACCTTAACTTTCGGCAGACCGCGGCGCGTGTAGAGCAGGCAAAGGCCGAACTCAGCGAGGTGGAACAGCAACAGACCGCCGCCCGACAGCTCGTGCGCTTTGAGGTGGAAGAGGCGTACCGCAATCTCATCACGAAGAAGACGGCCGTCGAGTCCCGCGACCGGGCTACAACCATCGCCGGCGAGTGGCTGCGGACTGAGCAGGTCGACTTTGATCTCGGCTTCGGCGACACCGAGAACCTCGTGAAGGCGGTGCGGGCCGATCTGGAGGCGGAGGCCCGCTACATGGAAGCCGTAAAAAACTACAACGTTGCTGTTCTCACGTTGCTGCGTACGACGGGCACTCTTACCGACCGGATTCGAAACGGCACGCTTGTTGATACGGAGACGACGGCGGAATAAGCCGCGCTGGCATTCTCGTCATTCCTTCATTCATCCCTTTCCACACCCATGATGTCTTCGCGATCGCTCATCGCTGCACTCACTGTTTTCTTTCTGTTGCTGGGGGGCATGACGGTTCCGAGTTCGGCACAGGGGACCTCCTCGGACCCCGCCGCCCAGGAGATCCGGGACATGCTCGAAACGCGCAATCAGGAAATCAAATCCATCCTGAGCGGCAGCAGCGACTACTCAACGGAGCAGCGCGCCCGGCTCAAAGACCTCATCAACGGGGTGCTGGACTTCGAGGCGATGGCGGCAACGGCGCTCGGCTCCCATTGGGACACCTTGAGCACCGACCGGCGCGACAAGTTCGTTGAGGTCTTCCGCGACGTGGTGCGGGCCCAGTCGATGAGTGACCTGGGGGTGTACAACTCGAAGGTCACCTACGACCAGATTTCCGTACAGGGCGACAGTGCCTACGTCCGGACCGTGACCACGTATGAGGGCTCAACGACCCCGGTCGAGTACATCCTGACGCGCACCGAGGACCAGTGGAAGGCTGAAGACATCATCGTCGATGAGGTCAGCACGGCAGACGGATATGCGCGCTCCTTTCAGTCGGTGATCCGCAAGCGCGGGTTCAAGGCCCTCATGGGCGCCCTGGAGAAGAAGCGGAAGGAGGCCATGAGTACGGCGGACGCGGGGTGAAGCCGATTGGGGATTTGGGAATTTGGATTGTGGATTGGAGGGGGGATTGTCTAATGTAGCCTGCGTTCCCCGTGGGGACGAATCACTGCTGCGGAACCTCGTAGTCGAGGAAGCGGGCTTTGAGCTCGGGGGTGGGGAGGCGGCATTCGTCGCGCTTGCCGAACCAGTCGTAGCGATTGTGGGCGATCCACTTGTAGACGGCGTCGCGGAGGGGGCGCGGCACGACGATGAAGAGATAAAGGAGGGGCCAGGGGGCCGTGAGCCGCCGGGCAATGCGCAGAGCCGCCGTCGATCGGACGTACGCCGCTCCGTCCTCAACCAGCACGATGGTGCTAAGGTCCCCGTCGCGGTCGGTATCGGCCAGGCGGGCCTGGGCGGCCTCCGACTGGAGGGGCGCAAAGCGAAAGTGCCCCTCGGGGTCGTGGTCGATAATGAAGTTGACGGCGCCGTTGCAGAGGTTGCAGACGCCATCGAAGAGGACGAGGGCGGGGGGGGAAGACGAAGCAGTCATCGTTTTGTGCAGGGGAGGAGAATGCAACAACGAGAGTGCAAACTGGGTCCCAATACACGATGGCTAGGAATGCAAGCGCTTAGCCCGTCTACGTTCCCGAACGCATAGGAGTATGCACAGCACAGAAGAGGAGCCGTGTGGTATTTCCGGAGACCATACAAAATCGCTTTTCGAGATCAAGATCGGTTCTCCCCCTCTATCTTGACCGCAATTCGTTGAGATGATATCCATGAACGTTGCGATGCCCTCCTTGCTTCGGATGGGCCTCTGTATCGTCCTGATCGGCACCATGGGTGTTCTGGGAAACCGGAAAGAGGAGGTGATGGCCCAGACCCTGACGTATCGGGGCGAGGTAGGAATGACGGCGGCCTCAACCACGGGACAACCGCTGTGGATTCGGGCAAAAGAGTACGGAGGCATCGATCCAGAGTCGGCAAACGGGTACGTGCGCCTTGGGGGAACGGGGAGGACGGACACCTCCCGAATATGGGATGCCCGGGTTGGTGTGGGTCTTCTCGGTCGTGTGTCTGAGACAGAGACGGTGCATTTCTCAGAGCTCTACGCACAGTTCCGGTATGCCTTTTTGCAGCTTCGTGCAGGACGGCGGCCCGAAACGATCGGCCCAATTCAAGGGGGCGATCTGTCATCCGGCTCCCTGATCCAGAGTCAAAATGCAACCCCGCCTCCGATCATCGCCCTTGAAACGCCCGGATATATCGAGGCGCCCTTTACGAAAGGCCTCGTCGAAGTAAAGGGGCAGTACGCCCACGGATGGTTCGACGACGGTCGATTCGTCGACGACACGTATCTCCATCGCAAGACTGCGTACCTGCGGGTAGGGCACGGGCGGACGGTCAGTGCGACGATGGGACTAGTCCATAATGCGCAGTGGGGAGGCACGTCGCCCGCCGACGGCCCCCTCCCCCGGGATTTTCGAGACTATCTCAGGGTCGTAATCGGCACGAGAGGCCCTGAAAACGCCCCTGAAGGGGAACGGATCAATGCAATCGGCAATCACATCGGCATTTTCGACTTCGGCGGCACGGTCCAATGGGATCGATTCGCACTCAACGGGTATCACCAGCACCTCTTTGAGGACGGAAGCAGTTTTGATGAGTGGAAAAATTTTCCAGATGGCCTCTACGGACTCCGATGGACCGATGCTCATCAAGCGGCCATCAACGTCATTCAGTACGAGTTTCTCTATACGAAGAAGCAGAGCGGGCCAATTCGCCCTCCGGGACGCGACGACTATTACAATAACTTTATCTACCGCTCCGGATGGTCCTCTAATCGCTCGCTGCTCGGATCTCCGCTTTTTCTGTTCGATCCGTCGAGGCCATCAGGGGAATCCGTCGTTAGCAACCGCATCGTTGCCCACCACGTTGGCGTGAGTGGACATCCCTTTCCTCCCCTGCGGTATCGGGCCATGGCAACTTGGATGCGTCACTCCGGGACGTACGACCACCCATTTTCGGAGCCACAGACGCAGATGGCATTTCTGTTCGGCCTCCGCGCAACCCCTTTTGAGGAGCAGCCCCTCGACGTAGGAGGAGCAGTCGCCGTTGACACCGGCGACATTTTTGAGGATCGGGTCGGGCTTCGGCTAAGCCTGACGTATCGTGGGCAGCGATAGACAAACAGCGTCCACTGAATCCCCCTTCCCGAGCCCCCACTCGGCCCACAGCGTCCGGGTTGTAGGGCCATTATACCAAATCCGCTTACACAGTTCGGGGTTGCAGAGGTGCTGGTATGGACGCAAGCTTATGGGCCTCACGCACGTACCCAACGGAGCTTGCAGAGTTGGTATTACACGTCCGGCCTCCAGAGGACGAAGTACCACCGGGTGATTGCCAAACGCATTCCCTAAAACGCAAACCCGAGGGTGACGATCAGGGCGCGGTGCTTGAGCACAAGATCCGTGTCGTCGTCATTGATCGGGGTTACCCCAAGACCGTATCGGGCGTCAATGACAAACGACGTTACGATCAACTGAGCCTCTATCCCCACGCCGGCCTCCAGTCCGGCATCGACGCTATTGATGCCGTCACTTGGATCGATTCCATCCCTGTAGGTGACCTCACTCGTGATCCCCGAAGTGATGTTGAAACCGACGGTAGGACCTGCAATGACGTGCGGACGGAATCGGGAAGAAAACAAGGGAAGATCGTACCGGGCAAAAATGGGAATCTCGATGTAGTCGAGTGAGAGGGTTTCTTCTGCCGTAACCCCGTTGCTAAAGTTGATGTCATACCTGTAGCCCCGCTGCATGTACCGCAGGCCGGGCTGGACCGCGCCGGGACCGGGAAAATCGATCACTAGAAATCCACCAGCGGTCAAGCCAAGCAATCGTTTTGTGCTTGCCTCTGCGCTGATACCATCTCCAGCCCCTCTTGCTACCTCGCTCGCAATCCTGCTCGCAAACTCATCTCCATCGCCCCCGATGTCGGCTGCATTGACGCCGACTCGCACGCCAGGCCTCAAATCGATTTGTCCCAACGCCGGCGTCGCACATAGCCCCGCCCCAACGCTCAGCACCAGAAGGAGAAGGAGAATAAACCGTGCCCGTCGAATAGCCGAATTGAACATGCACCCGTGCGCCTCTTGTGTTTGAGACAGAGAGTACCTACCTAGAGACCGGCGTCGGCAATTGCAACTGTTCCGGACACGGCGCAGGGCAATCGCATGTTGGAAATTATCCGGACAAACAGGACGCCCTTTTGCCGTTTACCAATCCAGTCTGATCGAAATGAGCGGAGGCATGGATGCCTGGAAGCAAGAAACGCTGTGCTCCAACGCGCTCCTGTGCTTAGCATAGAGCAGGAGGTCATCGCCCTGGAACACGGCAATCGCATGTGAATGCTCGTGTCAGGCGAATGAGGCTTCCCTGCCATGATCGCCGAATTATGCCGGCGAGCGTGATACGGATTCCGATTGGCAATGTCGAGATTCCAAAAGCCAATACCCTCTATGGCTCCGAATCGCTCCTCCTATCTATTGAAGATGTAAAAGTTTGAGAGCCTGTTTGGCGAGACATCTACGGCCACTCCAAGAGTACTTTCTCCCTCCGGTCAGGGCGCT
>CAYOWD010000073.1:0-16333 GCA_964407535.1 uncultured Salinivenus sp.
GCGATGGGGCCGGTGTCGAGCGTGGCGCTCATGACGAGCACGCGCAGATCCGGCCGCAACACCTCCCGGGCCTGCAGCGTGAGGGCGAGCCCAAGGTCGGCCTGCAGGTTGCGCTCGTGGAACTCGTCGAAGAGCACCGCGCCGATGCCCTCCAGGGCCGGGTCGTTCTGCAGCATGCGTGTGAGCACGCCTTCGGTGACCACCTCGATCCGGGTCTGCGCGCTCACCTGGGTGTCCATGCGCACCCGGTAGCCGACCGTCTGCCCGGGCGCCTCGCCCCTCTGCTGCGCCATGAAGCGGGCGGCGGAGCGGGCGGCCAGGCGCCGCGGTTCCAGCATCAGAATTTTGTCGCCGCCGAGCCAGTCTTCGCCCAGCAGGGCCGGGGGGACGCGCGTCGTCTTCCCGGCGCCGGTCGGGGCCTGCAGCACGGCCTCCGGGGCGTCGCGGAGGGCGGCCTTCAGGTCCGGCAGCACGTCGTCGATGGGGAAGGTCGGCATTCTGGGGCTGCGTTAGACGTTGAGCGTTTCGCGTTGGAGCGTCGCGTGCTGGGACGCCGGAGAGCGCCTGTCGGGCGTTGTAGACGTGGGGGGAGGAGTGGGTTTCAGTGAAGGGCATCCGTATGTTGCGAGTCGAGGCGGACAACGGAAGCTCGTGTGCTGTGGATTGTCCGGTGTCGCCTATGGTATGGGAGTCTGGGAGTATGGGAGTGCGCGCCGTGCACGGGGCGTGGGACACAACGTCCATCCCAGCGGATGACGGTCGCGATTCCGACGTTATGGTCCCCGAAACGCATGTGTCTATTCGCCCCATCTCCCTCGCCCGTAGCGTCCAATTCTGCCATGACACGATACAAGGGATATCGGTCCGGCACCATCCGTCACGACGCTCAGTGCAGCTTCAAACGATCTTTTGAGGAGGGCAGTCTGCTATTGCTTCAATCTCCAGCTTGAGGTATGGACGGACAATGTCCGTCCAGAGATTGCTTGCACAACGGACCAGTTGAAGCTGCACTAGGATTACCGGCGGGCGGCGTGGTATTTCGTGACCATCTGCACCGAACATCGGGTCCCGTTTTTTGGACGGGTGCGGAACGGCATCATTGGGTTGTCGCGGGCCGGGTGCGTGGCCGCGCGGGAATGGCAACGGACGCCCGTGGTGCGGTCGTACGTGCGGTTGGACGCGTGGGTGGTGATGCCGGATCATGTTCATGGATTGATTGGGATTACGACGGAATCGCCGGTGTATACCGATGGGGATTTGTCCGATTCCAATGCCGTAGATTCGTCCCGGCGGGACGAATCTACGGCGACCGATAATTCGCAATCCCCGAACGAATTCCGGTTGCACGCCCATTCGTTGGGGGCCATCATCGGGCAATACAAATCGGTATGCACCAAACAAATTCGGCGGCACGGCCGACCCGAATTCGAATGGCAATCCCGGTTCTACGATAAAATCATCCGTACCCGTCGCGCATTTCGGACGGTCCGACAATACATCCAGAATCACCCCGACGAATGACGGCGTGGATTGGGATCACCGATCTGCCGTCGGTTCGGCGGGTGGGGTGACCACCAGCGTACCGGTGGCGGTGTGGCCGCGCGTCTCGGGGCGGTACATCAGTTCCGCCTCGGCCGGCGGATGCGTGAACGTGCCGGGGGTGGTGGCCCGGGCCACGTAGCTGTACGTGTGTTCGCCCGAGGCCAGCCGGTCGGCAAAGAGCAGCACGCGGTCGTCCTTCATCTCCGTGTGGTTGAAGGAGCCCCACCAGCGGTCCGAGCCCGTGCCGGCCTCGTCGAGGACCTCCTGGTCGGTGGTCGCAAACGCCTCGTTGACCGGCTCCAGGCCGGCGGGGAGGGCGTCGTCCACGACCACGTAGGGACGGTCGGTGGGAGAGGATAGGCGCAGTGTGACCTTGACGAGGGCCCCGGAGGCGAGCGTAAGGTCGTTGTTGCCCGTCCGGAGCGGGGTGCCCTTGGGCTCGCCGCGGTCGTTGAGGCGCTGGACGGTCCGTTCCACGCGGAGGCCCTGGTCGAGCGCGTCCTGGGGAGGACTCGCGTAGGTGGTCAGGCGCATCGAGTAGTAAAGGGTGCCCGGGCCCGTTTTGGTGGCCTGAAGGGGGAGGTCCCGGTTGTCCGGCAGGGCGTCGGCCGAAAGGGTCGTCGTAGACGTGGTCAGGCTCCGGCCCTGGAACGCAGCATCCAGAATGGACCGACCCGCCAGCTCGACGGACGCAGAGAAGTCGGGTGTGGTGTCCTCGTAGGTGTCGACGTAGTGCTGGAAGGCGGTGAGGACGGCGGCGTTGTCCTGCGTGGACGGCCAGTGTCCCTGCTGGCGCCGATCCATGAGGAACCGGATCATGCGTTGGGCCAGCGGCTGAAATTCGTCGGACGGGGTCGCCTTTAGGAGGGCCGTGAGGCCGAACGCCGTGGTTCGCACGTCGCTGCTGAAGATCCAGCCGTAGTTCTCCTCGTTGGGCGCGGCCAGGAAGGCGGTGCCGGCCTCCACGCGGACGCGCTGCTTCAGCTGCGTGACGAGCCGCTGCTTCGTGTCGTCGAGCGCCGGCAGGTCGGCAATGAGGAGGGTGCGCAGGAGGTGGCTTTGTCCCTCCACGCTCGTGGGCGGGTGGTCGGCCAGCCAGGTGAGCTCACTCTCCAGCACGCGCCCGTGCCGGGCGAGGGCGTAGAGCAGGAAGGCCCGCGTGTCGCGCCACACGTCGTCGCCGTAGTAGGCGGGCTTGTCGCTCCGATTGCGCACGAGATCGGCCCCGGCGTCAATCGCGTTGTCGGTGAGCGGCTGCGGGAGGTCGTAGCCGGCGTCCTGGGCCTCCGCAAGCGTCAGCAGCACGTATCCGGTCACGTACGGGTTCACGCGCGTACTCCCCTCCCACAGGCTGAATCCCCGACGCACCTGATACTTGGACAACGAGCGCATCCAGGAGCGCACCGCCTCGTCCCGCGACCGGTCCGCGAAGGCCTGGAGGTCGAAGGCGTCGAGCAGGGCGCCGCCCGTGAGGAGGGGGCGCACGCGGGACGTCGCCTGTTCGAGGCAGCCGTACGGGTACTCGAAGAGGTGCTCGACGGCACCATCGAGGCCCACGAGCGCCGTGGAGGCGAGCGTGACGTCGAACTGGCCGAGGCCCGGCACCCGGTCGCCCGGCGTGCGCAGGGCCTCGCGGGCGGTGTCCGCCGTGGAGGCGAACGTGGCCGATGTCGTTTTCGTGGTGGGGCGCTGCACCGGCAGCGACGTGGTCATCGCATCGGTCTCGCCGTTGAGGCGAGCCCGGAACGTGAGGGCGGCGTCTCCAGCCGCGGAGGCCGTCCAGTCAAACCGCACCTCCCGCGTGGCGCCCGCGTCCAGCTCCACCGTGCGGGTCGAGTCGCCGTCGATTGTGAGTCCCGCCGACGAGGGGGCGGAAGCGGTGACCGTAGCCGTGCCGGCCTCGTCCGACCGGTTGGTGACGAGGACGCCTGCCTCAAACGTATCGTCGATCCGGGCGAAGCGGGGCAGCGCGTCCTTCAGGACGAGCGGCTTGGTGACCACAATGTCCTCCGTTGCCGCTCCGAACTGGTGATCGGCCGTGTGGGCGGTCGCCATGAGGCGAAACGTGGTGAGGCTCTCCGGGAGCTTGAAGGAGACGGTGGCCTCGCCGTCGTCGTCGGTTTGGATCGAGGAGGCCCAGTGCGCAGAGGGCCGGAAATCGGTGCGCGGCGACGACAGGCCATCCGCCTCTGCTGCCCCGCCTCCGCCGCCGGCATCCTCCGCCTTTTGTCCGTAGCTGCGCTGCTCTACGATCTCAGCGCGGAGCTCGCTGGTGGACACGCCGAGGCGGCGGGCCCCGTAGAAGGTGTCGAACGGATCGGGCAGCCGATAGTCGATAAGGTCCAGCACCCCGGCGTCGGCGGCGCTGAACGCAATCTCGCCCGGCACGCCGCGGCCCGCCGCGTCGGTCAGCTGCAGGTCCACGGTGGCCGTCTCGCCGGGGCGGTACTGCTCCTGGTCGGGCGACAGGTCGACCTGCAGGCGTTTTTGGTCGGGGTCGACCGACAGGCTCGCGTAGCCGATCTTGAAGCTGGGGGCACCGGGGTCGCTCCCGACGCGGGGCGGGGCGGTCCGGCCCTTCAGCAGGATCACACCCACGAACACATTCGGCAGGTATTCCTCGGTGATCGGCAGTTCAATCATCGGCGTGCTGCCGGTGAGTGTGGTCACGCGGCTCTGGAGGATGCCCTCCCGCTCCACCGTGATGAGAGCGGTGGCCTCTTCGTACGGGGACTTCACCATGAGGCGGGCCGTCTCGCCGGGCGCGTAGTCCGTGTTCTCGGGGACGACCTCGATGCGATCGTCGTCGTCGCGCTCCCAGGCGGTGTAGCCGCTGCCGGATGCGTGCAGGTAGGTGTCCGAGCGGATCGTGTTGCCCCGCAGGTCCTGGCCGGTGGCCCGGAGGCGGTACTGGCCCCCGGCGGGCACGGTCATGGAGAGCCGCATCCGTTGGCCGGCGGTGGTTGTCACCTCGCGCGTCTGGACGACCGTTTCCGTCGGGTCGCTGCGCCAGCGCAGGCGGCCGTCGGCCCCCACCTCGCGGACGCTGTTCCACTGCCTCCGGATCAGCTCCACGGTCACCTCCTTCTCGCCCACGGAGGCCCCGTTGGGGTCCACCGTGATCACGTCCACCGACAGCGTGCTATCCTGCGAGAGGTCGAGGAACGACGTGCTGGGCTTGAGGCCGATGTAGTAGCGGCCCGGATGGAGCGTCGCGGTCGTCTGGGTGGAGCGGGTCTGGCGGGAGGGGGCCGTGACGGTGCCGCCCCAGCTGAGGGTGGCGGGGGCGCCCTGTTCGTTGCCCGGTAGGCGCACGCGCTCGGCCGCGGCGGTGCTTGTGCTGTCGAGCGTCGTCTCGGTCTCAAGGAGAGCGCCGGTGTCGAAGTAGTCCGGATCCGTGGGGCCGAACTGAAAGCCATCGTATCCCGGCGGGGTGTAGGACGTGGAGCGCCGGTACAGCGACATCGTGGTGGGCCGGCCCGCCATGCCGGCCCCGAAGAGGTAGCGCGCCGACACGCGGCCCTCGAACAAGTCGCCGGCCACGTAGTGGTCGCGGGACGTATGGGCGGTGACCGAAAAGCTTGCACGGCGGAACGACCGCACCTGAAACGTCCCCGACGCGATTACATCATCCCAGTGGTAGGCGCTGCTCTCCCGTGTGTACTCGGCCGGAAACACCTGGACCTCGTAGTATCCCTGCGCGGCCTCCCCGGGCACGGCCCAGTCCAGCGCGAAGCTGCCGAGGGCGCTCGGCTGCAGCACACGGTCGAGCACCGTCTCGTTGTGCGGGTCCTCGACGCGGACGCGCACGCTGTCGGTACGGGCCGCCCAGTCGGCGTCGGTTTTGGCGCGCAGGATGCCTTTCAGATGGACCGTCTCGCCGGTCTTGTAGAGCCCGCGGTCGGAGAAGACGGATCCGGTGTGGGTGGTGGAGTCCGGATTCCAGTCGTAATTGACGCCGAGCCGGTACGGCTCGATGCCGTCGTCGTGGCGGGTGCTGGTGAAGGCGACGTCGCCCTCGTGTTCGACGATTGCGTACTGCGTGGGGCGGGAATGCTTGTCGGTCTTCTCGATGCCGAGCGTATTCCAGCCGGGCGTCTGCACGCGGCCGTCGGCGTCGGTCTGTCCCTGCCAGTGAACGGTATTTTGGGCATCGCGGATGGTGACCGTGGCGCCCTCCACGGGCGTTCCGGTGTCGAGGGTCGTGACGACCACCAGGTTTTGATGGGGACTGAACTTGCCGGTGACGCCGAGACGGGTCACCTGGGCGAGGGCCCGCCGGTCGGGGTCGGGGCCGTGGGCGTTTCCCAGGTCCGGGTGGATCACACGAACGCCCACGAGGCCGGTGCTGTCGGTGAGCATCGAGTCGAGCCGCAGCGGCACCGTGGCCAGCGTGTTGCGCTCGATGGGCAGGTCGACGGTCCGCGTGGCCTCGACGGGCGGGCGCGTCGAATCCGCCCGGCGGTCGTACTGCGTGGCTTCGTCGTAGGCCGGAAGCGCTGGAATAACGTCGTCGGCGGACAGCGACTCGAGCCCCAGCTGGATCGAGTCGACGTTGGTGGCCTGTACGGGAAGGGCGGGCTGCTGAGTGGCCTCGATTACCATCATGCCTTCGCCCATGTCGAAGTGCGGCTCGAAGGCGCGGGTCCGAAACGAGGCGGTGGCGTCCGTGAGCGTCCGACCGAACTGGTCGCGGAGGCTGTCGATCGTGAGTGTGTAGCGGGTGTCCGGCTCGAAGGTGGCGGGGAGGGTGTGGGTGGTCCCCACGTTGCTGTCGCGGGCTTCGACGCCGGGCAGGAGGTCGACCGACGGGGTGAACGAGAGCGCGTTTCGAAGATCCCCGAACCGCACCGGGGTGCTGAACTCCAGCCGGACGCCGCGGTCCGGAGAGATGCGGTCGTCGTCCCCGAAGTGCCCGGGCTGATCGAGGCGCTTGAGGGCCGGGTCCGGGCGCACGCGAAAGCGGACCGTGCGCTCTTCGCCCAGGCCGAGGTCCTGGGTGCGGGGGGGCAGGCCCTCCTTGAGGGTGACGGTGTGGGGGATGTCGGGCGCCAGGGCGGTGCGCGGCGTGACTATGAGCGTGCTGTCGCCGTCGTTCGTGATCGAGGCCACGGGAAAGTCGGGGTGGACGTACGGGGTGGCGGACTGGGCATCCACCGGGAGCGAGAACGAGAGGCGAATTGACGAGTCCGGGGCCGCAAACTGCGCGTCGTCGGCCGGGGACGAGGAAACGAGCTGGAGGCGGGGCGTCTGGAACGTCCACGTGTACGGCTCCGCGAGGGCGGTGCCGTCGGGGTCGGTCACGGAGGTGTCGAGCGTGACGGTAAACGCCGTGGCCGGCGGGAGGTCCTCGCTGGGGTGGTAGACGAGCGTCTGCGTGCCGTCCCATCGGAGGGAGCCGGGCACGGCGGGCGTGATCGTCAGCGCCTCGGGGGGCGGCGGGGCGGCGTCGCCGACCGGGACCATCGAGCGGCTAAACGTGACCGAGATCGGCTGCCGGGGGCGCATCGACGTCTGCTCGCCGGCGGGCGCGGTGCTGAGCACGCGGAGCGGGCCGTCGAGGGTGGGGGTGTACGCCTCGGTGCCGGCGGGCGTGTCGAGTGCGACGGTCTCGACGGCATCGTCGCTGGACGAGGAGGGGCCGCCGCAGGCGGTGAGGAGAAGAGCGGTGAGGCCAGTGGCAAGAAGGACAAAGGCGAGACGCATGGAAAGGTGGAGAGTGCATGAACGGAGAGGCCGGGAGGGCACGGTAACGCCAACGCGCCGCGTCGGCGATACGGGTGGGGGGGTGGTGAGCAACGAGCGTGGGCGTGGTTTCTACCGTCGTGATCGGTTGGAGGGAGGGGAAGAAGGGGAGACGACGTGGATGCGGACGGGACGGCTTTCAACCGGGTGGTCGCCGTGTCGGCCCCGGAGGACGAGGCGGTGCGTGCCGGGGGCAAGCTCCCATCGGGCCGGGCCGTCGGCCGGGGCGTGGCGGGTGCCGTCGACGACCCAGTGCGCCTCCGAGAGGGTGTCGGGCACGGTGCCGCGCAGGGGAATCGTCTGGTATTCGCGGCGAAGGACGGGATCGATGTAGAAGGTGGCATCATCGGCCGGATACCGGATGCGGGGACGGGCCTGAGCGTCAGCAGAGGCGGAGGGGCGCGTTTTGAGCTCGGAACGCCCCGGCGGCGGCAGCGGGTGGTCGTGTTTGCGCATCCAGTCGCGGTACCGAGGCGGGTGCACCGTGAATCGCTTCTCGTCGACGTGGGCCGGGTCGGTGCCGGGGGCGGCGCGGCGGTCCGTCCGAGTGTCGACGGCCACGACGCGGTGGACGGTGCAGGTGTCCGTGGGCACCGTGCCGGGCAGAAACCACTCCTTTCGCGGAGCCGGGCAGTGGGCGCCGGGGCGCGTGCCGCTGGCCGGACAGATCTGCGCCGACTGGAGGGCGTCGGGCCGGTCGAAGGCGCCGCCGGGTCCCACCTCCCGCATGATGCTGTGGAAGAGGGGGGCGGCCCCCGCCACGCCGCTCATCCGATCCATCGGCGATCCGTCGAAGTTGCCCGCCCAGACGGCCACGGTGTGCGTCGGGGTGTACCCGACGGTCCAGTTGTCGCGGTAGTCTTTGGAGGTGCCGGTCTTGACGGCGACCGGAAAGGGCAGCTCCAGCGGCCCGCCCCGCCCAAAGCCGGCGGTCCGGGCATCCGGGTCGTCCAGAATGTTCGTAATGAGGGCGCTCACCTCCGGGGAGAGGTCCGTGGGCTGGGAGGAGGGGGGAGGCGAGAGCGTATCGCCCGTCTTCGTGCGGCCCCACCGCACCGCGTGGACCGGCGGCAGCGTGCCGCCCCGGGCCAGGCCGGCGTACGCCCGCGCGAGCTCCAGCAGCTGCACCTCCCCGTTGCCGAGGGTGAGCCCGACGCCGTAGTGGGAGGGCGAGCGGTTGAGCGACGCAAAGCCGACATCATGGAGGGTCCGCAGCAGGGCCGGCGGCCCGAAGGTGCGGGCGAGCCGGACGGCGGGCACGTTGAGGCTGGACGCCAGCGCCTCGCGGAGCGGCGTGGGGCCGTGATAGGTGTTGTCGTAGTTGGTCGGCGCAAAGGCGCCGCTCGCCTCCGGCACGTTTAGGGGAAGGTCCGCCAGGATGGAGGCGGGCGTATAGCGCCGTGAGGCGAGCGCGTGGGCGTACGTGAAGGGCTTGAGGGTGCTTCCGGGCTGACGGAGCATGCGCACGCCGTCGTTTTGCCCGCCGTGCCGGGCGTCCCAGAAATCGGCACTGCCCACATAGGCGCGGATGGCCCCGGTGCGGTTGTCGAGGACCAGTGCGGCCGCGTTGGTGAGCGTTTCGTCGCGGAACGTCTCGACGTGAGCCTCCACGAGCCCCGCGACGCGGTTCTGGAGGGGCCCGTCGAGGGTCGTGCGGAGTTCGGCCAGGGGCGCCTCCGCCTCAACGGAGGAGTGCCGGAGCACCCATCGCGTGAGGTGGGGGGCGCGGACGGTTGAGGCGGGCGTGCCGGGCGCGACGGACACATCGGACAGACGCGTGTACTCGGCGGATGTCAATACGCCCTGCTCGTGCATGGCCCGAAGCACCTGGCGCTGGCGCTGCTTGGCCCGGTCGGGGTGCCGGAGGGGGTTGTACCGGCTCGGACTGCGGGGCAGCCCCACGAGGTAAGCGGCCTCCGGGCGCGTGAGGTCGCGCGCCGACTTGCCAAAGTAGAACCGGGTAGCGGCCTCGATCCCCCGAGCCTGGTTGCCGAACGAGACGCGATTGAGCCAGAGCGAGAGAATGTCTTCCTTCGAGCGGCGCAGCTCCAGCCGCAGGGCGAGGTGCATCTCGATGAGTTTTTGCCAGAAGGTCCGCGGCGGGTCGTCGCGGAGGAGGCGGGCCACCTGCATCGTGAGGGTGGAGCCGCCGCTCACAACCCGTCCGTGCCGCAGATTTTGCCAGAGGGCGCGCCCCATCGCGAGGGGATCGACGCCCGGATGACCCCAGAAGCGCTCATCCTCGATGGCGACTAGGCCATCGACGACGCTTTGTGGCAGTGCCTCCACCGAGACGGGGTTTCGGCCCTGGGGACGCGCCTCACGCAGCAGATCTGCCTCGCGGTCGGTGATCGCCAGGCGGGTAGGGGCGGCGGAGGGCCCAGTCGTTGGAGGAAGGGGCCAGAACAGGGAGAGCAGTCCCGCGAGGGATAGTGCTCCTATGCTCCGCCATACAGTACGGAAACCGATGCGCGGCACGGAAATGTATAGCAAGCAGTAATCGAGCGATCAGAAAAAATTAAGAAGCCGAGGCGAAAAAAGTCTACCCCGACTGGCCAAATCTTCATCGTATCCTAGAACGGGCTGTAGAGTAAAAGTATGTGTGGCACGAGCGCTATTTGAACGTACCGGTACCGGTCGGATTTTCAGAGATGGCCCCCCCTGATCCCAGGGAGTTTTCCGGTCAGTATCCGGGTTCCCTCCGCCTGTTTCTCCGTGACCTACAGGACATTGGCTCTGAGCGGTCATTTTCCAATGATCACATCGATCCAACGTCGGATGATGAGGCTCGGCCGGCGATTTTATCCGCGCATGCCAGGATGTATGTTGGGAAGGGGAGGTCCTGCTTTGGACGGGGTTCGAAACGATCAGAGGAGGTGTGCGAGGTCACCAGTACGAGAGAGGAGCGTTGACGGTATTCGGTGAGAACAGTGTGATCATGGACGAAACTGTAGAGGACGAGACCGTTCGGAACATCATTGTCCGGTCCTCGGCGTTAGAAGAGAAAGGGTTCCGACGGACCCTGAGACGCCAGACCTGCTCCGGACTTCAATGGGGCGGTCTGGTCGGCATAATTGGGGTGCTTGTGCTGGTGCTCGTCCATTGGGGCGTGATGGGACGTCCTACGGCATGGTGGTACCCGACGCCCTTCTCGACGGACGTATTTGTGCTGTGGGATAAAGCGCTGGTGGTCGGGGTGTGCGCCGGAGCGATTGGGGTCGGGCAGACGGGCTGCTCGCTGTCCGTCGGACGGATCGTGGGGGGCGGGCTTGCTATGAGCGGGGCGGTCGTGTCGCTCAGTCATGATGCCCTCCGGGGAATGCTAAGCGCCGAGTATCTCGTGCTCGTGTACCTGTTGGCCGTCGTCGTGATTGCGTATCGGCCCTGGCAGGCCCTGCTGTTCGGCGGCCTTCTTACGGGTTTGTGCTACGTCATCGGGACCTACGGGCTTCCGGGAATGGCGGCGGGGCGCCCCGACATCGTGACGGCCGGGCATTTAGTGCGACTGGGGTTTTCGACGGTTGTTCTCACCGGGGCCTCGGGGTTGCTGTACGTCACCCGGTATCGTCAGTATCGAGCTCGTCGCACCGCCGAGGACCTCCACAAACAGGTCGTGGACCTGGAGCGGGCGAAGAGTCGGTTTTTTGCCGATGTCGCCGATGAATTTCGAACGCCGCTCACGCTGTTGCAGGGGGCCACGCGGGAGGTGCGCGATGGGCGCGTCGGGGAGGTGCCCGAAGAGGTGGACGAACGGATGGCCCTCATCGAGGGGCAGGCGCAGTGGATGAGCCGGCTCGTCGATCAGTTGCGAGAGCTGACGGCGGTCGACGAGGGCGATCTATCGCTGGCCGTGCAGGAGCACGACCTCGTGGCACTGGTGCGCCGGTGGATGCCGCCGTTTCAGCAGTGGGGCACGGACAACGGGTTGACGGTTGAGGTCGATATTGGCCCCGATCAGTGTTCAGTGTGGATGGACGCGGAGCGGATGGGAAGTGTGTTTGCCGATTTGCTCTCGAACGCCATCCGATACACGCCGGAGGGGGGACACGTCCGGGTGCAGGTGCAGAGTGGGGACGAGGCGGTGCTCATCTCGGTCCGGGACACCGGGCCGGGACTGCCGGAGGGACTCCGGGCCCGTATTCTGGACGGGGCGGGTAGCGTCATGCCGGTGAACGATGCGGAGCAGCCGGAGAGGGAACGGGCCGCATCCGACCAATGGCTCGGTATAGGCATCGGGCTGGCGCACGCCCGAGCGATTGTGCGCCGGCATCAGGGCGGCATGACAATCGAAAGTGAGCCGGAATTCGGAACGGAGGTGACGGTCCGATTGCCGCTGGGCCGAGAGCACGTGGTCGCGGGCGACGTGGCGACGACGGAGGGGGCAGCGGATCCCATCGAGGCCCCAAAATGGGAACGCAGTACGTCGTACCCGACCGGGGGGGCGGACCCGGCACCTCCGGACGACGCGCCCACTGTGCTGGTGGTGGACGACGAAGCGGCGATGCGGTCGTATCTGCAATCGTTGCTTCGGGCCCATTACCAGGTGACGACTGCGACGGATGGGGACGACGCGCTCGACTATTTGCGAGAGCACGGCGCCGATCTTGTGGTAAGCGACGCCGTCTTGCCGGGGCGAGACGGGCGCGCCCTCTGCACGGCCATTCGCGAGGACGAGCAGCTGCAGCATCTTCCGGTTGTGCTCCTGACGACGCATCCACGGTCGGAGCGGCCGCCCGAAGGCGGGGTGGGAGCGGACGCGCACGTCGTCAAGCCGTTCGATCCTGAAGAGCTTGAAGCCCGCATCGAGAACCTAATCGAGATCCGTCGCCTTTTGCAGAAGCAGGTGGAGGATCGCGGTGGCGAGGCAAGGGGCGCCGACGCGCCTGCTCTGTCCGACGAAGACGCGGCGTTTCTCGACCGTCTACACGAGGTGGTCGACGCACACATCGACAACAGCACCTTCGGGGTCGACTGGTTGGCCGACGAGATGGACCTGAGTGCGCGCCACCTGCGACGACGAGTGAAGGACGTCACGAGTCTTTCGCCGGCGGGCTTTATCCGCACCCGGCGTCTTCAGCACGCCGCCACGCTGCTGGTGGACGGGGCGGATACGGTGTCGGAGGTGGCCGCCGCCGTGGGGTACCGCGACCCGAGCTACTTCTCACAACTCTTTCGGGATACGTTCGGGTGTTCTCCCACCGCGTACGCCGAAAACAATCGCGAACCGCCGGACTGGTCGGACATCGAGGTGTGAGGGAACGGACATGGCCGCGGGTTCGGGGCCAATGTCCGGTTACTTGGGGGCGAAACCACGTTCGTAACGACGCGTCTCCATTCGGAATCAGTCACGCGTCGTGATGGCTCGTCCTGGCAGCGTCATTTCAGTCGGTCTCGGTCTTTTTCTGATATCAGTACTGCTTTCGGGGGCGGGCACGACGCCCGCGGTTGCCCAATCCGCTTCGGACCCGTCGGCGATGTCTGAGGTGTCGTCCTACATGTGGATGGCGGGTGGGGTCGGTGGTTCGGGCATCGGAGTCGGGGCCTCTGCGGTGGTCGGGGTTCCTGTTACAGACTATATCGCGATTGGAGGGCGAGGCGCCGTTAGCGAGTTCGTCCTGTGGGAATTGTTCGGCACGCGTCCTGATGTCTATATTGATCGAATGTGGGATGCAGGGCCCCTGGTGGGCCTTCGCCTGCAGGGACGATACGGGCAATTGTCGCTCGCCTCGGGCGTTGTTGGTGTTAGGGGGCGGAGGAAAACTCTCGAATCGGTCAGGTACACGGGAGGCCTGGGGGGATTCTGTATATTCTGCGAGGAGCGCATATACAAGACGACTCGATTTTGGACCGTCGGACTCCCGATCGACGCGCAGGTGTTTCTGATCACGAGCCCGCACTTCGGCCTTGGGTTCCATGGCTACATGACGGTCACCCCCCGAGAGAATATGTGGGGCGTGTCGTTGCAACTGGTTGCGAGGGGGCCGCTGTAGCGGTGTGCGGACCGTTGGCATGCAGATCCATCTGGGACATGGCAGCCGTCGGAGGGGGCGACTGTCGCGGGCGGTCGTTCACGGCCGCCTTGCCGCTCTTCAGAGAGGCGTTCGGTTGGCTCCCGACCACGTACGCGGAAACGTTCTGCGCAGGCTCAGAACCTCAACGATGAAATAGCAGAGGCGACTGGCAGGTGTGGAAGTAAGGAGGAAGAAAGCGAGCGGGGGGCGACATAATAATTTGGAGGCCCGTCCGTTTTTCCTGGACGGCGCAACGGAGAAGAGCAATCTCCGTCCGTATGCGAGAATGTTAGAGAAGGGTGGGGCAAAGATTTCAATAAGTTGATCGGCAGAAGAGGCTGCTGTTCGCGTTTGCAGGGCATAGGTATTACTAAGTAGTTCGGACATGCCAAAATGTCCGCTGAAAACGGGGAGGTTCCCGCCATCCCCGTCCCCTGCAACTCGGCAGGTAGTCGTGTTTTTTCGCAGAAGCAGGATGTTCATGCAACGCCTTGGCGTCGTTCTGTGTGTGGTTGTGGGACTCCTTTCCATTTGGGCGCTGCCCGCAGAAGCGCAGGAGCTCCCGGAGGCCGTTCAGGAAGAACTCGACCAACGCGGGATGTCGGTCGACGACGCGCTGCAGCAGATGGAGCAGCTGGGCATCGATCCCTCGAATCCGCGGCAGGCGGCCCAGCGGGCGCGCCAGCTGGGAATTCCGGAAGAGCGCATTCAGGCCCTTCTGGAGGCGGCCGAGGCCCAACAGGGGGGACTGGGGGGAAATCAGTCAACGAGGGTAAAGCAAGGACGTCGGACGCAGGGGTTTGTGCCCACGCCGGTGCTTGGGGGCACGCCGACGATTCAGCCGGGTAGCCTCGCCGTCGACGAGCTTCCGGTGGACCTCAAAGCGGAAGTGCCGCTTCGGAGCAAAGATCCGATTCAGCGTGTGCAGCTCGGCTTCCTGACGGCCGGGGGCGACTCCGTGCAACTCAACGACATTAGCCGCGTCGACGGATCGGTGGTCGACGGGACGTGGCGGGGGTACCTTCGGATTCCGCGCGACACGAGTGCCGGCACCTGGAATCTGTACGCCACGGCCAAAACGGCCGACACGACCGTCACCCTCTCAACCGGTCGTCAGCTCGTGCTGTTCGCCGAGGGGGAACGCCGCAGAAGACGGGATACGCTCAAGTACTTCGGGTACGACACCTTCGAGACGATTCCCGAGGCGTTTGTGCCGTCGGAGACGGGGCCGGCCGACGGCAGCTACGTGGTGGGGGCGGACGACGAGTTGCGCCTGACGGTGTGGGGCGGGGCCGAGTTTACGTACGAACTGCAGGTCGACCGGGAGGGGCGGGTAACGGTGCCCAATGTGGGCCAGTATACGGTGGCGGGGAAGCGGCTCGACGAGCTCCGCAAAGAAATGAAGCAATGGCTGTCCCGTAGCTATTCGGGATTGACGAGCAATCCCCCCACCGTTTTTATGGACCTCAGCCTCACGCGCGTGCGCCCATCGCGCGTCTTCATGATTGGAGAGGTGCCTCAGCCGGGCGGCTACACGGTGAGCAGTTTTGCAACGGTGTTCAACGCCCTCTACACGGTAGGCGGTCCACTCAAGCGCGGCTCCCTGCGTGACATCAAGGTCATCCGGGACGGCGACGTGGCGGCGGCGGTCGACATCTACGACTACCTGATTGAGGGCTACAGCCCAACCTCGATCCAGCTGCAGAGCAACGACTACGTCTTCGTGCCGCCGCGCGGCAAAACCGTTTCCATCAAGGGCGCCGTCAAGCGGCCCGCCTACTACGAGATGAAGGACGGGGAGACGGTGGGCGATCTGCTGGAGTTTGCTGGGGGACTGGAGCCGGATGCGTATGCGAAGCGATTTCAGATCGAGCGCATTGTGCCGTTCGATGAGCGGGAAGATCCGTCCATAGCCCGCGAAGTGATCGACGTCAGCCTGGCGGAGGCGCGCTCCGATTCGGTCGACATTGCGCTGGCCGACGGGGATCGCGTGCGCATCCTCTCCATTTCGGAGGCGAATGATCCGGCCGTGCAGGCGCAGGTGGAAGCGGCGTCGGTGGCGGGGGCCGTAGCGCAACCGGGGCAGTACGAGATCGGGGGCGGTGTCCGTACCGTGAAGGACCTCATCGAGCAGGCCGACGGCCTCACGGGCGATGCCTACCGCGAGCAGGCCGATCTCATTCGACTGAACGACTCGCTCGACCAGACGACCCGGGCGCTCGACCTGAACGCGGTCATGGACGATCGGCCGCAGGCCAATGTGGTACTGCAGCCGGGGGACAGCCTCCACGTGTCGTCGATCCGGCGCATGCAGGGGGACCGCTCGGTGACCATCTCGGGCCAGGTGCGCGATCCGGGCACGTACCGGTACCGGAAGGGAATGACGGTGCGCGACCTGCTGCGTCGTGGGGGCGGCCTGACCGACGAGGAGTACCAGAAGAAGGTGTTTCTCGGTCGGGCCGATCTCTTCCGCGTGTCGAAGGATGGGGACGAGGAGCGGGTGATCCCGTTTCACCTCGGCAACGCGATTGAGGGACGGGGACGAGCCAATCAGAAACTTCAGCCCGAAGACGAGATCCGGGTGTATTCGGCGAACGTCGAGCGGCTGAAGGAGCGATTCGTGAAGATCAGCGGCGTGGTCGCGGACAGCGGGCGCTACAAGTATCGGGACGGGATGACGCTGAAAGACCTGCTCCTGCAGGCCGGCGGATTTGCGGAGGGAGCCTCACTGCGGGAGGTCGAGGTGACGCGGATGGTGGAACGAGAAGAACAGGAAGGCACGCGGGCCAAGACCATTCGGGTGCCGCTTGCGGACAGCGAAATGGATCCCCAGAAGGTCAATTTTTCGGTGAAGGACACGATGCGGGCCCTTGATGCGGCCGACGACTTCAAACTGCAGCATCGCGACCAGGTCTTTGTGCGGAACGATCCCTCGTTCCAGCCGCAGGAGACGGTGACGGTACAGGGGGAGGTGCGCTTTCCCGGCGAGTATACGCTCCTGCGCGACAATGAGCGGCTGTCGAATCTTATTGACC
>CAYOWD010000074.1:0-16303 GCA_964407535.1 uncultured Salinivenus sp.
ATGAATTCCGACCAGCTACGCACGCTCACGAGCTCCTTGTCGTCGGCCGCGAGGTAGTCCCGGGCGTCGGGCAGGTCGATCATGTACTCGGGGTGGCCGGGAACGTCGGCGCCGAAGTCGTCGACGGGCGTGGGGGCCGTATCGTCGGTGGAAACGGCGTAGTCGGTGGCCTCCCAGACGTTCATGCCGCCGTTGAGGATCTTGACGTCCTCGACGCCGGCGTACAGCATAATCGCCGCGCAGCGCATGGCCCCGAGGTGACCGGCGCTCTCGGCCGGGTGCTTCTGGTCGTAGGTCGGGTGCGAGAAGCGCCCGTAGAGCACCACGGTGGTGTCGTGACGAATCCCCAGGTCTTCGAGGGCGCGTTTGAGCTCGTCCGGCGAGCGACGGTTCCAGGTCTCCGGCGATTCGAGCCAGTTGGTGTTGAGGGGCACGGCCCCCGGGATGTGGCCGTCCTCGTAGTCCGTCCGATGGTCGAAGTGGGCGTGGCAGAGCACGACGTCCTCATGACAATAGTCGGGGGCATCTCCCTGCACGAGCTGGTGCACCCATTCGGGCGGGACGAGCTGACGGTAGCGGACGAGACGGTCAAGGGGCAACTCCGAGTCCGACGCCCAGTCGTCGACAAACCGGTCGTAGACGCTGACGTCGTTGTAGTCGAGGCGGCGCAGGTTGTCGGCCATCTCCTCGGCCGCCTCCACCGTGTGGCCGTAGATCGTGATGGGTGCCTCGGGGTCCAGTTGCTTCTCGTCGGGCACCTCCACCCAGTCCATGAATTGCGTCCACTGAAGCGGAATGCTGGTGGCGCCGGGCACGTGGCCGCCGCGGGGCTCGCCGTTCATGCACCACCCGTTGTAGGCGGCCATGGGGCGAACGTCGAGGATGTTGTGATGAGGGTCTTGAACGCGGGTCTGAAATCCGTCGGTCGACACGGAGGCAATCGTAGAAGCCATAAATCCGGGGGAATGGACGGAAAAACACAGTGGGGTCGCTCGTGGGCACGCGCACGGGGGTGGATTGTTTGCCCCGGACGGAGCGAGAGGGGCAGAGAGGCGCGCAGGCAACGGGCCCCGTTGCCGGACGGGGAGGTGAGGGGGACGCCGTCGAGCGTTACGAACCGGGGAGGAAAGCAATAACCCCCTGTGCTCGTTGAGGTTGGAGATCCAACGTCTGCGCGAACAGGTCCTGGATGGGCAGACGAGCATTCCGTGCGACGAACGGAAGAGGGGAATGCTCGCGTCCGCCCATCCAGGGTAAGAGGAGCGCATTGCTGAGAGGAGCATGCCGGTCCCGGATCCGTGACTGCCCCCGTCGGGACCGTCTCGCTGCGAGGCGATCTCGACGGAGGCACCCAAACGGAGGGCCTCCGAATGTGCACGGATGGACGTTCCGCCCGGCCCAGGAGTGGATCGAGCGGACGGTCCATCGCAGCGGTTAGAAGTTCACCGAGGTCATCACGTAGCCCCAAAACGCCGTATCGCCGTCGGGAGCGAAGGCGTCGCCGGGGAAGAACGTCGACACACCGAACTTTACCGACGCGGGATCGGCAAACTGGTAGCCGAGCGAGAGATCGATCTCTTGTCCAAAGGCCTCAGTACTGCCGCCGCCCGGCGCCGCTGCCTGCATGAAGTGGTGCCCCTTCAGACCGAGACTGATCGACTCCGAGAGTCCCACGGAGGTTTTTACGTGAAGGTCCTGGAGGCCGGCACTGTCGGTATCGCCCGGAATGCCGAGGAAGTAGTCCATGAACCCATAGAACTTGTGGTTCGTGGCGAACAGCGTGTCGAACGTCTTGATTTCGTCGTCCGACGGATCGTCGTCGCCCGACAGGCGCGTGTAGCCGGCCCCGATCGAGGGACTGCTGGACGTATCGAAGGTGTACTTCGCAAACGCACTCAGCAGAGAGGCGCCGATCGACGACCCGGCCTGATTTCCGCCCTGGTAGGCCCCCTCCAGGGTGTAGGACACTTGCGAGAAGGCGCCCTTGAGCGTAACGCCCGGCGTGAAGCGGGTCAGCTGGGTTTCCCCTCCAATCTCGCGAGTGTCGTTGTCGAGAATCGCGAACACGTCGAGCGTTTGGCCGGCCACTGCCCACGTGCTGTATAGGCCCACGAGATTATCCGAGCCCTCGCCGGGTCCCGACTCGGGAAGACGCGCCGCAAAGAGATCCACCGAGGCGGTTTCCCCGTCGTAGGCCAGCACACCGCCGTCGAAGGTCCGGGCCTGATTGCTCCACTCGACCCCGCCGATGAGGCGCTGCGTGCCGTAGACCAGCTTCTGTCGCCCCAGTTTGAGGGAGACCGGGGCGTCGAACAGCTCGCTCACCTTGAAGTAGGCCTGGTGCAGGTCCAACGTCCCGTCGGGCGGACTCAGCGTACTGTTGCCGTCGCCGAAGTTGCGGGTATCCTGAACCTGAACAAACGTCTCAATCCGATCGGTCGGCGCAAAGCCGACGTTGAGCCGGGTGCGGAGCTCATGGAAGTCAAAGGCCGAGGCGTCGGACGAGAAGCTCTTCTTATCGAGTTGACTCCGTTGGCGGATGTGCCCGTCCAGCGTGAAGTCGGACATCTCTTGGGCGTGGGCCACCGGGATGAGAAGGAGCAGAACGAATCCGATCAGCATTGCCCGTTGCAGAGGCGCAGCGGACGAGGATGCTGAAAGGGAAGGCATGTGCATAAACGAACAGTCGTCTCGTTGAGAAGAACGAAGAAAGCAAGCCGGAACGGCTGTTCCGGGTTGGAAAGGTGCTGAACACGCACACTCGTGGTGTTCAGAAGAACAGGGGCGTCGATCGGGGCGAACGCAAGCGGTCCACCGCACGGACGCACGTTGACATCGAGAAAGAGGGGAGAGACGAAACGAGCTCCTCACAGGTCGTCGTTCCCTCCCTCCCCCCGCAGGCCGCTTGCGGGCGGCCGAACGCCACGCGGAGCGACCTGCGGAGAGACTCGTTGTCAACAGAAATGAGAGGGATCTACGCAGCGGCAGCAACGGCCTCTGCTTCCTGCTCCGCGGCGTTTTCGAGGGACTCGTTGATCTCTGCCTCGTACTCGTCGGAGAAGGTCACGCCCAGGGCGAGGAACGCACCAACCGTGATGATCCCGCCCAGGAGGAAAAAGGCGAAGTCCCATTCAAAGGCGCCTTTGAAGAGAAAGCCGGCCGCAACCGCGCCCGCGGTCCCCCCAGCGCCGACCATTCCGGCCACCGAGCCCATGGCCTTCCGGTTCACAAACGGCACCACCGAGTACATTGCGCCTTCCGCCGCCATCACCATAATGCTGAACGGAATGAGCATCGTCGCAGCGAGAACAAGCGTCTCCATCTGCGCAAACGCCATCATGAAGATGCCTTCCAGTACCATGGCGCCGCAGAGCCACAGCACGCGGCCACGCAGGCCGTAGTTGACGGCGAACTTGTCGCTAATCCAGCCGCCCATGGGCCGCGCGAAGATGTTCATAAGCCCGAAGCTTCCGGCAAGCGTGCCCGCCATGGCGAGGCTCTGGCTGAAGTAGTCGGTGAAGTAGAGCGCCAGGAAGTTGTTCATCGTGAGCTCGATCCCGAACGAACCGCCGTACAGGATCGTGAGGATCCACACGCGGTAGTCCTTCGCCGCGGTAATGAAGGAGTCGGCGGCCGAGTCCGTGGAGGTCAGCCCCTCGTAGCCCTCCTCGCGGAGGTCTTCGTAGTTGCCGACCGGTGTGTCCTGCGTGAGCGTGTAGTAGGCAATCCCCGTCAGGAAGCAGACCGCACCGGCCACGACCATACACAGGCGCCAGCTCCAGAAGTCGCCGAGGCCCATCGCCAGAAAGGCGCCGAAGAGGAGCGGCATGATCGCCTGCGTGGCGCCGCCGCCCAGATTGCCCCAGCCGGCGGTGATCGCGTTGGCCGTGCCCACCGAGTTGGAGGCAAACATCTTTGAGCTGTGATACTGCGTGATCACGAACGAGGCCCCGATGAATCCGATTAGCAGGCGACAGATCAGAAACGTTTCGTAGGTCGTCGCGAGTCCAATGCCCATCACAGGAATCGACGCGAGCATAAGAAGTCCGGAATAGGCCTTTCGCGGACCGATCCAGTCACAGATGCTCCCGAGGATCGGGCGGGAGAGCGCCGTCGTCGCGACCGCGGCGATGCCGATGTTTCCGATCTGCGCCTCGGTCAATGCCAGTTCGTCGCGGATCACCGCCATCAGCGGCGAGACGCCGAACCACGCGAAGAAGCAGAGGAAAAAGGCAATCCACGACATGTGGAATGCCCGCATCTGCGGCGTGCTAAAGTTAAAGAAGTCGATGCTTGTGGCTTTGCCCAGCGGATTCGTCTCCGTCGTACCGTTTGTTGTGCTCATGGATCTAAGGAGGGAGGGTTGAGGAAAGTATATTCGCTCGTCTTAGTTATCGGCAAAAATATTTTGCCCTTTTCAACTCCAAAGGCGAATATTATTGCGGTTGAGCACAGATGCAAGATAGAAATTGTTTTGTAAATGGTTACAGTTCATTAAGTTTGGGTGTAAGAAGCGCTTTCACGAGGGACTTCACTGTTTTTGCACGTCTTCAGGGAAGGAAAAGGAGGGCTCGCTGGATGCCAGTTCGGGAGGGATTGTCCGGATTACCGTGTGGGGCAAAGCCCTGTATTGCTTGTCAGGCGGACCCTGGTCGCCGGGGCAACCGCGTCTCGACCGTCGCCGTGGACGGAGAACTGAAGTGTTCCTCGCGAGCACGCGCGCGAGGAAAAGGGCTTTTGACCTATCGATTTCCGGATTGGGGGAATGGGTGCGTGGGTCGGGAGAGCATCGGAAGCGGTCAAGGAAGATGAGGCTCCTCTGCTCCGACGATCCTTGCAGTGCCCGCCTCACGTGTCTTGAGGGGAACGCAGCGCTCATTTCCGCCTACTTTCGTCGATGGAATACAGGCTCTCAGACCATGCTATGGTCGCGTCGGGCGAAAATATGACAGATGACCACGACGGAGGCGCTGAGAATGGATTGTAGTCGGTCCGACCTCGTTACTTGGATGCGGCATTCGGGGGATTGCGATACCGTCGAGAAGAAGACGAGTCGAAAAAAGTCTGGGCTGTCCCTCCACGCTTCCGGAAACGATCAGTCCCGAGATGGACGATTGGATCGATCGTGCCGATGCGGATGCTCAGACTCACATTCACCAGTGCGAATCGGTTACGGCAGGTCCTTCCGGCAATCGGCATGGGAGTCCCCCGACGTCTTGGAGGAAAAGAGCGGCCGGTAGAGCACCGATGAACTGGGAGGGAGTGGTTGAGAGGCGCGACCAGTGTTCGGAAAAGGCAACTGGGCTCGACGCTCCCTCCCCGAGACGATCACAGCGGGAGGGGAGCACGAGCGTTCCTTCTACGTCAAGGCCGGAGGGGATGAGGAATCGGAGGCGGAGGTTACAATGTCAAAGAAGGATTGAGGGGCCTCCCGTTCTAACGTCACGACGAAGCAGTACTCCTGCGTCGATTTTCTTCTTCCGAGGCTAATGTCCTTGATGTACCAGTCTCCTTCCAGCGTTTTGTTGAGGGTGTCCAGTTCCGGCGGGTTTTCGTCCGCTTCGCTAATGTAGATGGTCTTCTCTTCCATCTCAAGTTCCTCGTCGAGTGTGTGCTCCTTCAGAGAGGTCGGGCGTAGATCCGCAAGCGTCTTCTCATTTAGGATTTCTTCCGGATCGTCGCCCGTTTCGTTATATACGCTGTTGAAATCTAAGGGCGATTGGTGAAAATCATTGGAGGAACGATTACTCATATCCGACCAATGTTTTCTTTCTGGCGAAGAAAATTGCTCGTTGGCAAAATGTCCGGTGCGATCATCCATTTAGAGAGGGGGGAACGGATTCAACGACCGGCCACTTCGTAAATTTTGTGCCGAATGGGATCTTCATGCCCCCAGTAGCCCCGTTGCAGACCCATGAGCGTGTCCGCCTCATCTGCGCACTACTTGCAGTCTCGTCCGCTGTGTTGCGGTCGAATACCGATCCGCCAAACCGCCTCTGAATGACCGGTCCCAATTGGAAAGGCCGGGTAATTCTTCGCAAATGGCGTCGAATCATCGGGCGTCAGGGGGGCCGTCCCCGCACAGTTGAGGGGACGTCCGATCTACTGATACGTGAATGGGTTCCTAAAGACGATTCCGACTATTCACCTACCACGGTCTCCACCGAACGAAAGCGAGAGTTTACCTACCTGTGCACGGATCAGTAAACGAGTCCGCCACGCCGTACGCACGGATCGGAGGCGTTCAGCGGGACACACTCATGGGTGCTCGGAGAACGGTCCGTCGGAAGCGTGAGAAGCTGTTTGGCGAGCGTTCTGCGGCCACTCCAAGTGCTTCTTCGCTCCGCTCAGGGCACTGCGACTTCGTGGATCTCGTTGCAAATGGCTTCTGCATGCGCCTTTACCGAAAGCCTTCGATATACAAGGCGTATTTGGGCGCCATTTGCAACTTCGACCACTGTGTCTCAGCTACTGAACGTCAAACAACGGATTCGGACCGTCCATTCTTCGCTTTTTCGAGTTCATCTTCATCCTCCTCCAAACCGCCGGTACGCGCTTTTGTCCGTACGAAGTCCGGGTACGCATCCACGTCGTGCTCCAGATGATCGAGGCCGAGCGTACGGCCTCCGCCATTCTTGCGCAGCAGTCCAATTGCCTTGTCGAGCAGCGTGATGCGGAGGCCAATGGCCCGATCGATGAGACTAAATACGAACAGGCTCGTCGGAAAGGCCCAGACGAACGCAGCAAGGATGCCGACAAGCTGAACCCCGACCTGGTATAGACCGGCGCTGGGATGGAAGAGACCCACCGCCAGGGTGCCCCATGCCCCGCAGACCCCGTGCACGCTGATGGCCCCGACCGGATCGTCCACGACCCATTCCAGGCTCCGGGTGGCATAGACCATCATCGGGCCGGCTACTGCTCCCGTGAGGAAAGCGAACGGAAGCGTGAGGGCGGCACATCCTGCCGTAATGGCGACGAGACCGGCAAGGACGCCGTTGAGGGTCATGATGGGATCCGACTTCCCTCGATCCAACCACGTGGTTGCCATTGCCGTAATGGCGCCGGCGCCGGCAGCGGCAAAGGTGTTGAGGGCAATTTTTGCAATTGCTGTGGTGCCGGCGGTGGTCGACCCGGCGTTGAATCCGAACCACCCGAGCCACAGAATGAAGACCCCCAGCGCCGCGAAGGGCAGATTATGCCCGGGAAAGTCGACCGGCGTCCCGTCGTCCTTGTACTTGCCAACCCGCGATCCCACGATGAGGGTGCCGGCGAGGGCGGCCCAGCCGCCGACGCTGTGCACCACCGTGGACCCGGCAAAGTCGATGAAGCCGAGCGTTTCCAGCCATCCCTGTCCGTTGAACAGACCGCCCCAGGCCCAGGCCCCGAAGATGGGGTAGATCAGGCCCGTCATGATGACGGTGAACGCCAGGTAGCCACTGAATTTGATCCGGTCCGTCACGGCGCCCGATACGATCGTGGCTGCTGTGGCCGCAAACACTGCCTGGAACAGCCAAAAGGCATACGTCCAGGACGTGGTCCGTCCCTCCACGCCCGTCAGCAGGAAACCGTCCGTTCCAACGAACCCACCCCAGGTGGACCCAAACATGAGGCCGAAGCCGACGACGAAGAAGGTGAGGACGCCGGCGGAAGCGTCCATGATGTTCTTCATGATGATGTTGACCGCGTTCTGGGAACGCGAGAATCCGGACTCGACCATCGCAAATCCGGCCTGCATAAAGAAGACCAGAATGGCTGCCAGAACCGTCCAGACGTAGTTCAAATTTGTCTGCAATGCCTCAGGCTGCGCGGCTACTTCTGCCGAGAGCTCGCTCCCCATCGCCGAGGGGGCAATGCTCATTCCAACGAGAAGGAGGCACGTACTGCGCGGAGAGGGAAGCATGATCGCGAAGAGTGTGGTGGGGAAAAACGGCTTTCCTCTTTTATTCTGTGCACCCATATTTTCGCACAGATAAACCTGATTACGCAAATAAAAAAAGTAAGAAGTTGATTTTGGTTAAATTATGCTCGTAATCGTTGATTCTGGCAAATATTTATTCATCCGGAGATTTAGCCTTTGCGTTTCCCGTCGCGGCTGTGTGGGGATGCGGGAAGGCCTCATGTGTAGCTGATGGGCAGTATGGAATTGGGAATGACTTGTCGGGGGCTTCACACGTTCGAGCAGGATACGTCCCGAAATCACCTATTTGGGTGATTGAGGAGAAATCCCGTTTTGGGTTTTGTGTTTGGTGTGTTCGAAGGGGAAAAGCAAAATAAAATTTGGTTGTGTAGGTGTTCTGCGACGCATTGCGGAGCACTGCTCTCGCGCAGCTTCCCATACCAGTCAGGTTCTCTTTATGGATTCTCACTATCCCGTTATTATCGTGGGTGGCGGCCAGGCGGGGCTCGCCACCAGTTACTGCTTGACGCAGCGGAACGTTGAGCACGTGATCTTTGAAAAGAACCGGATTGCCGAAGCCTGGCGCTCCCAACGATGGGATACGTTCTGTCTCGTGACGCCCAACTGGCAGTGTCGTCTGCCGGGCTTTTCCTACACGGACGAGTATGGCGGTGACGATCCACACGGATTTATGCCCCGAGAGGAAATTGTGGAGTACGTGGAGGCGTACGCGGCCTCGTTCGACCCGCCCGTTCGAGACGGCGTGGCGGTGGAGACGGTGACTCGCGACGAGTCGGGCGACGGCTACGTGGTCGACACGAGCACCGGCACGTACCGGGCCGATCAGGTGGTCATTGCCGTGGGCACGTACCACGAGCCCAACGTGCCCCCGATGGCCGCCGATCTGCCGGATGAGATTCACCAGCTACACTCCTCGGAGTATCAAAACCCGGAGTTGCTGCCGGACGGAGAGGTGATGGTGGTCGGCTCGGGACAGTCGGGCACCCAGATTGCGGAGGATCTGCACTGGGAGGATCGGCGGGTGCATCTCTGCGTGGGCGAGGCGCCGCGCGCACCGCGCCGGTATCGTGGGCGCGACGTGGTGGCCTGGTTGGAAGACATGGGCTACTACGATCGCCCCATCTACGACCACCCCGAAGGAGAGGACATGCGGCACAAGACCAACCACTACCTCTCCGGACGGGGCGACGGCGGCCACACGATCGACCTCCGGGAGCTCCACCTGGAGGGCATGGAGCTGTACGGACGGCTCGACGGGGCCGACGGGACGAGGCTCTCCTTTCAGCCCAATCTCACCGACAACCTGGATGCGGCCGACGCGTCGGCGGCCGGCATCAAGGAGCGCATTGACGAATACATTGCGGACAACGACATCGACGCCCCGACGGAACAGCCGTACCGGCCGCCCTGGACGCCGGATCAGGATCCCACCAGCCTCGACCTCAGCGACACCGACATCAGCACGGTGCTCTGGGCAACCGGGTACGGCTACGACTTCAGTTGGATCGACGTGCCCGTATTCGATGAGACGGGCTACCCCGAGTATTACCGCGGCGTAACCGATGCGGACGGCCTGTACTTCGTGGGCCTTGCCTGGCTCTATACCTGGGGCTCGGGCCGCTTTGCCGGCGTGGGCCGCGATGCCGAGTACCTGGCGGAGCAAATCGAGGAGCACCAGGCCGCGGTGGAACCGGTGAAGGCGTAGCGGCTTCCCTGCGGCTTGCTTTTGCCAACGAGGGGCGGCTCCCTCCTCGTGTCGTCCGTCGTGTTCGTCAAGCGTGGAGGCGTCGAAGCGTGGAGGCATGGAGGCAATACGTCGGCGTCCATGCCTCCATCGCTTCCATGCTCCCGTTTAATCCCTTCGGAACGAGCAGTGTCGGGGAGGAACCGGCGGGGATGATTGTAGCGGGGCTGCCGGCGTCAGAGGTACCCGTGCTCCTGGGCAAAGAAGAGCAGCTCCACGGTGTTGTCCACCTCGGCCTTGCGCATCAAGCTCTTCCGATGCGTGTTCACCGTGTTGACGCTGATGTAGAGCTCGTCGGCGATCTCGGCACTCGTGTGGCCGGAGCGCAGCAGCCGGAGGACGTCCATCTCCCGCTCCGTAAACAAGTTATTCCCGTTCTGCGTCCCGTCCGACGCGTCGAGAAAGTCCCCGAAATGCTCCTGTTTGGGTCCGAAGATGTTCCACGTGACCTCCTGGTCGGGCGCCATGTGGCTGATGTCCGTACAGCGGCTGATGTACACCTCCACCTGCCCGTCATCGTCTTTGAGGAACGGCGTGCTTTTTCGAAGCACGGTCACGTAGCTCCCGTCGTGCTTGCGCATGCGGTACGTTACGTGGCAGGACGACTCGAAGGGGACAAGGTCTTCGGAGTATTCCATCACGAAGGACAGAAGCGCCTGCGAGATCTCGAAGTACTGCGGCAGGTCGCCCGGGTGGATGTTGCGCACAAAGAAGTCGGGGGTGAGCTCCTCCAGATCGTAGCCGAGCACCTGCTCAATGCCTTTGTGGTGGTAGCGGCCCGTGTCCACGTCGTGAATGTAGATGAACTGATTCGGCCACAGCTGGACCTCGTTCAGATACGTTCGAATTTGTTTCTCGCGACGACTCAGGTCGCCGAGGTGCTCCCGCTCAAGGTCGTGAAGGAAGGCCTTGAACCGATCGGACGAGTCTTCGAGCTGACGTTCAAGCGTGGCGGGAATATTTGAAAACGGGGAAGCCATGGACAATGAGGCCTCGACTCGTGAAAGAGGGAAATGAAAGGGAGAAATGCACAAATCAGGCGACGGCCACCGTGAGCGCCTAGCCAGTATCGATCCGTGAACAAGTTTCTACAGTTCGGTTCCGCTCATAACTGAGCAGGGTCTAGGAGACCTGAGATCGCCAGAATCTTGGATTGCCTGGTCAGACTGAAAACAATCGTTCACGTACGTTCTCACGGATCGGTGGATGCGGAATCAAACGGACGATTGTTGGTGAAGGAGTCCGCGACTCGGCGTGCCGAAGGCGATCATGGGCCATTACGCGACGCAAGGAAGAGAGGACGATTTCTGAATATCGTGCGCTGGTATTCTTATGGGAAAATGAGGTTCCTGGAGAAGTCTTATGTATAGATGGGATCTTTTGCAAAAGAAGTTGAATCTTTTTGCCGAAAACGACCAATTCACTAGAATTGGTGATTTACATCCTCAGAGGTGCCCATTAGGCTGGACGTGACGCTCGACGGGATGTGCTCGGGCAAAGACCTGGATCTGTTTTTCTCTACACAGCTTACTTCCTGACTCTATGCCAGACGTCGACATTGCTCCCCATGAGGACGGTGATTACTTCGTCGATTACGACGACAAGAAATTCGAAGACGTACAGGCCGAGGAGGGCGAAAAGGCCCTGGTCACGTTTCACACGGTTGCGTTCGAGGGGTCGATTGGGCTCGTCAACCTGATGTCCGCCAGTCGGCTCATCCGGAAAGGATTTGACACGTCGGTGCTGCTGTATGGACCGGGAGTCACGCTGGGGATTCAGCGCGGCTATCCCACGCTCGGCGACGCGGCGTTCCCGGGCCATCAGAACTATGCCGACCGCCTCGAAAAAATTATGGACGAGGGCGGCGATGTCTACGCCTGCCGCTTTGCGCTTCAGGCCCTGTACGGCCACGGCGAGGCGGCCCTCGTGCCCGGCATCGAGCCGATCGATCCGAAAGACGTGCTCGACATCATTCTGCTTCACCGTCGGGACGATGCCTTTATCATGGAGACGTGGACAATGTAATACGGAGTAATACGGACGCCCTCGGCGGTGGCAAGGCGGGGGCGCTTTGCGACAGCGTCTCGTGCTGTTCGAAGCGGATTGCGACCGTCGAGCCCCTGGGGGCATACGGGGGATTCCGTATCGGTCCGTGACGAGAAGACGGGACGGGGCGGGTGTACTGATCCGTGAAGACAGGTCCGCCGAGCACGGATCGGTCGGTCCGGATCAGCAGCCCCGCCTCGGGTCCGTTGTTCGTCTCGCGGCCTTTGTTCAGCGGTGTTTTCTCCAAACTCCTCTTCCGACGATGCCTGATTTTACTGATGCGAGCACGGTGACGGCGGCCGCCGTTCAAATTGCGCCCGTCCTCGAAGATCGGCAGGGAACGGCCAACAAGGTGTGCGACAAGATCCGAGAGGCGGGCCGAGAGGGCGCCGAGATTGCGGTGTTCCCGGAGACCTTCATTCCCAACTATCCCTACTTTGCGTTCGTGAAGCCGCCCGCCGCGACGGGGAGTGCGCACCTGACCCTCTACGACCAGGCCGTGTCTGTGCCGGGACCGGTGACCGAACAGGTGGGGGCCGCCGCGCAGGAGCAGGACATGGTGGTCGTGCTCGGCGTCAACGAACGGTGCCACGGCACCCTCTACAACACGCAGATCATCTTTGACACCACCGGCGAGATTGTGCTCACGCGCCGCAAGATTACGCCGACCTTCCATGAGCGCATGATCTGGGGGCAGGGGGACGGCAGTGGACTCCGGGCCGTGGATACGGCGGTGGGACGCGTGGGGGCGCTGGCGTGCTGGGAGCACTACAACCCGCTGGCCCGCTACGCCCTGATGACCGATCACGAGACCATCCACTGCAGCCAGTTCCCCGGCTCCATGGTGGGGTCCACCTTTACCGACCAGATGGAGGTCACCATTCGCCATCACGCCCTGGAATCCGGGTGCTTCGTCATCAACTCGACTGGGTGGCTTCGGGACGAGCAAATTGAGGCGATTGCCCCAGACAACATGCAGAAGGCCCTGCGCGAGGGATGCATGACGGCCATCGTGTCGCCGGAGGGCAAGCACCTGGCCGATCCGATTACGGAGGGGGAGGGCATTCTGTACGCCGACCTCGACTTGCAGCTCATCGAGAAGCGCAAGCGCATGATGGACTCGGTGGGGCACTACGCCCGGCCCGAGTTGCTGTCGCTGCGCATCGACAACACGAATCACAAACCAGCCGTGTACACCCATGCCGACCGAGACGACGAGCTCCCCGCCGACGCGCCGGGACCCGAAGACGAATCCAACGGCGTCTCCCGACCCAGCGGCGTCCCCGACGATGGACCCGTCGGAGACGACGGAAATCCCGCTGCCGGTCCTCCAGCAGGACGAGACGCCCTCCTCTAGCGACCCGTCCGGGAGCACCGCCCCTCCGTCCGAGCGGCTGCAGGTCGAGCTCCAATCGCACGGCCTGCGGCTGGAAACGCACGAGGCCGGGGCCGCGAGCCGGGAGGGGGGAGCGGGGCCAAGCGATCACAAGGCGGTGCGCGTGGATGGCTCCACGATCATGGTCCCCGTCCACACCGCCCAGTCGGACGAGTCGCCCTACTACGCGACGGCCCCGAACAATCAAGGGGCGGCCACGCTCTACCGCGACGGCGAACAAGTGGGGGCGATTTCGTTTCCGGATCCGCCCTCGTTCTACCGGCACGAGACCACCGACGGTGTGCCGATGTGGAAGGTGGCAACGCTGCACAGCGACAACGTGCTCGCCACGACGGTCCTGCAGCGCTGCATCCGGTACGACGACCGGGAGACGGCGTGCCAGTTCTGTGCGATTGGACAGTCGCTCGAAGCGGACCGCACCATTGCCTACAAGGAGCCGCACCACCTGGCCGAGGTGGCGGAGGTGGCGGTCGCAAAGGACGGCGTCGACCAGTTCGTGATGACCACCGGCACGCCCAACACCGAGGATCGCGGCTGCAAACTGCTGTACGAGAGCGCTGCTGCCGTGGAGGAGGCCGTTGATCTCGGCATTCAGGTGCAGTGCGAGCCGCCCGAGGACTTCGGCTGGTTCGACCGGCTGCGGGACGCGGGCGCTGATGCCATCGGCATGCACCTGGAGGCAGTGCAGCCGGACGTGCGGGCGAAGATCATGCCCGGCAAGGCGAAGGTGCCGGTCGACTACTACATGGGGGCCTTCGAGGCGGCCGTCGAGGTGTTCGGCGCCGGGAACGTGAGCACCTACATCCTGGCGGGCCTCGGGGACTCGAAGGAAGCCCTGATTTCGACGAGCCGGGAGCTGATTGACACCGGCGTCTATCCGTTTATCGTGCCGTTCGTCCCGATTACGGGGACGCCGCTCGAAGACCACGATCCGCCGGGCGATGCCTTCATGGAGGCGGTGCTGGCGCCGGTGGGGCAAATGCTGGTGGACGCCGGCATGACCTCCGACACCCTTGATGCAGGTTGCGCCAAGTGCGGGGCCTGCTCCACTCTCCGATCCTTCGAAGAAAACGCCCGATCCAACTCGTGATTCTGAATCCGCCGAGTACTCCTCGTTGCCGCCACCTGTACTTCCGCTTTGCCCGAGAGCCGTGGGAGCGGCAGGGCTACTATGCCCTCCGACGGGAGATTTTCTGCGAGGAGCAAAACATCTTCGACGGGACGGATCGAGACGAGCACGATACCGAAGCCCTTCCCATCGTCGCCGTGCGCAATTGCATGGGCGTCGGCGACGAGGTGGTGGGCGTGGTCCGCATTGACGAACGGATGCCCGGGGTCTGGTGGGGCAGTCGGCTGGGGGTAGCAGAGCCGTACCGCAAGCTGACGGACTTTACGGCGCACAACGTATTTGATGCGGACGCGCCCCCTCGGTTTTCGTCGGTCGGGGCCACCCTGATCTACAAGGCCGTCACGTCGGCCCACGCGTTCGGCTGCCGGCGCTTCTTTGCCCACGTGCAGCGCCAGAACGTGCCGCTCTTCCGGCGTCTCCACTGGGATTCGATCGAGGAGGTGACGTTGCACGGCCGCCGGCACCACAAGATGGAGGCCGACCTGTCGCATTATCCCGCGACGACCGTTGCCCGCGAGCATGCCCTCCAGCCCGCCTGACTTCTGATTGGGGATTTTGGATTGGGGATTTTGGATTGTGGAGTGTGGATTGGGGATTGTGGAGTTTGGAGTGAGGGGGAGGCTGTCGGTGGGGAGCATCCGCGCTTCGGCAGGCCGAGGTGATTGGAGAGCGTTTGTATCACGACAATCGTTTCAGAACCGCGTTCACCCCTGTGTGTGCATCAACGAATACGTGTTCCATTTCGGATCTCGATGCGCTGATTCAGCGTGTGCGCGAGCACTCGAACGTGCAGGACAAGCTCGGCATTCGTCGGGCCTACGAGGAGCCGGTGGGGGATACCGTTCCGTTCGACCATCCCCTGTTCCCGGACGTGACGGCGGACGTGCGGATTGGGGACGACTGTGCGGTCCTTCCCAATGGGCGCGATGAATTTCTCCTGTTTGCGGCCGAGGGCATCCTGCCGGGCTTCGTGCAGGAATATCCCTGGTTTGCGGGCTACTCGGCCGTGATGGTGAACCTGAGCGACGTGTGCGCGATGGGGGGGCGGCCCCTGGCGGTGACCGACATGCTCTGGATCGAGGACCGGGCCGACGGGGAGGCGGTATGGGACGGCATGCAGGCCGCCGCGGAGGCGTACGGCGTGCCGGTGGTCGGGGGGCACACCTCGTACCGCTGTGCGCCGAAGCACCTGGGGGTGGCCGTGCTCGGACAGGCGCGCTCGCTGCTCACGAGCTACGACGCCGAGCCGGGCCAGACGCTCATGATGGCCGTCGACCTGGACGGCGAGTACTTCGCGGACTATCCGTTCTGGAACGCCTCGACGACGGCCGCCCCCGAGCGCCTGCAGACGACCCTCGGCCTCGTGCAGACGGTCACCGAGCAGGGCTGGTCGCGGGCTGGAAAAGACATTAGCATGGGCGGCCTTGCGGGCACGCTCGCGATGTTGCTTGATACGTCGGGCGTGGGGGCTGAGGTGCGGTTGTCGGCGGTGCCCAAGCCGTCCGGTGTCGACTGGGAGCAGTGGCTGGTGAGTTTTCCGAGCTTCGGCTTCGTAATGACGACCGACGAGGCCCACGAATCGGCGATTCAGGAGCACTTTCACGCCCACGACATTGCCTGCGCGCCCATCGGGGAGATTCAGGCGGACGACGGTCTCCGATTCGTCCATGACGGCGACCAGGCCCGCCTGTTTTGACCCCGTACGCAGAAGCGGTCGAGAGGGGGGCTTTTTCCGGCGAGTAGACATCGCCCCGATCCGAGTGCGCGACGCAGTGCGTACGAGGGGGAATCGGGGGCCGTTGCCCTCACGCGTTTCGGGGCAGCCCCTGTCGGCAGCAGGCTCCTGCATACGGACGCTGGACGCCGCCCGACACAACATCCAGATTTTTCTGAACGCCGTATTGTAGCGTCAACCGTCAATCTACACACGAATTCGCCGTCCGCATCGGTGCTGGCGGCAAAGCGTGAAGACGTGATTCGTGAACGCCGATGCGGGCAGCCTACGCGAAGCGCAGGCAGCCTCTGCAAAGCACAGGCAGCCTCACGCAATACGCAATACGAACCGTT
>CAYOWD010000075.1:0-5052 GCA_964407535.1 uncultured Salinivenus sp.
TGGAGGGCACGCACAACTTCGTCGCCAATGACCTCGTGGTCCACAACAGCCACAGCGCGGCGTACTCGCTGGTCGCCTACCAGACGGCCTACCTGAAGGCCCACTATCCGCCGGAGTTTATGGCGGCGGCGATGACCAACGAGATGTCCAACACCGACAAGCTGTCGAAGGTGCTGGAGGAGGCCCGCAGCATGAACCTGGACGTGTTGCCCCCCTCCATCAACCACAGCAAGGCCCACTTCACTGTTCAGGACGGACAGATCCGCTTCGGCCTGGCCGCCATCAAGAACGCGGGCGAGAAGGCCATTGACAAGATCATTGAGGCCCGCGAGAAGCACGGCCCCTTCGAGACGATCTACGACGTCACAAAGAACGTGGACCTGAGTACCGTCAACAAGCGCACGCTGGAGGCCCTTGCCCAGGCCGGCGCGCTCGACGACCTGGAGGGCCACCGGGCGCAACTCATCGAGGGCATGGACACGGCCGTCCGCTACGGGCAGAAGATTCAGCACGACCGCATGGCCGGGCAGAACTCCCTCTTTGGCGACGGCGACGCGGGGGCCGAGGCGATGGAGCCAGGCCTCCCCTCCGACGTCGACTCCTGGCCGAAGGCCGAGCGCCTCAAGAAGGAGCACGAGGTCCTCGGCTTCTACGTCTCCGGCCATCCGCTCGACGAGTATCAGGCGGAGGCGGACGCCTTTGCCACCGCCCACTTCGGCAAGCCGGACGAGTTGGAGGAGATGATCGAGCGCGCCGCCGGCGGCGACGGCCGCAACCGCGGCCCCGTCCGCACGTTCTGCGGCATCATCACGGAGGTCAACCGCAACACCACCCGCTCGGGCAAGCCCATTGCCTTCGCCAACATCGAGGACTTCACCGGCGAGGGCGAAATGGTCATCTTCTCCAACATCCTCGACCGCGTCCAGCCCTACCTGGAGGTGGACAACGTTGTGCTCGTCAAGGGCAACGTGGAGGTGCGCGGCGGCACGGTGAACGTGATCGCCAAGGAGATCAACCCGATGTGGAAGGTGCGGGAGCAGATGGTGAACGAGGTCGTGCTCACCGTCAACCTCGACGAGGTGCAGCCCCAGGCACTGCGGGAGTTCAAATCCTTCTGCGAACGCAGCCCCGGCAACTGCAAGCTCTACTTCGACGTCGACGCGCCGGAGCTTCGGGGGCAGGAACGCCTCCGCAGTCGCACCTTCGTGGTCGAACCCACCCAGGAGTTCATGAAGGGCGCCCAGCGCATCTTCGGGGCCGACAACATTGCCCTCAAGGGCGCCTAACAGGGTGCTACGGAATGCGGATCGGTTTAATCGAGACCCGCGGTCAGTTGTCGACGCCGCCCTCGCGCTCGATGCCGACCACTTCGTAGGGCATACTCATCGGCGGAAGGGGAGCCGGTTGCGAGAGGGTGTGGCGGAGGAAGACCCGCGTTTCCGCCCGCTCCCCGTCTCGCTCCGGCGCCTGTATTCGCACCCGCAGGAACGCGGCGCGGCTCGGCGGAATGGGAATTCGATCGCGACGCGTGGTGGCCTGCGTCAACTGCCTCCCCAGTTCCGCCTCCTGGTTGTTGAACACGTGCCAGGTGACGCGTCGTGCTACTGAATCCGGCGCGTAGTCGTATCGGGCCTGCAGATCGCGGAATCGGAGGTGCTCTCCCTCCACCCGGAACCGCCCCAATCCCCCGCCCCACCCGAGATACGCCTGCCCAATGGCATTCCGCCGTTGCAGCAGCGTCTCAACCACCACATTCTTCGTCGCCAGCGACGAATAGTCCGCAGCCTCCACCGCCGCCGTGATGTCGGACCGCGAAACGTGGCGGATCTGCTTCGCCGCCCAGAAGGCATCGGCGGGCGTGGCCCGTTGAAACGCCGCATTGGGCCATTCCGGACGCCACTCCGTTGGGAGGAAGTCCTCCACCTCGAAGTGCCCCAAAGCGGGCCAGTACGGCGTTGTCTTGGCCCAGTCGCCGCCGCTCAATCCAATCGTAGCGGCACGCTCAAGCACCCGGTCGAGTTCGAACAGATGCTCGTGGCCGGACCAGCGGCGCTTGGGCGCGTCTCCGGCACTGCCGAGGGTGAGGTGCAGATCGGTGAGATAATGCCGGACGAAGCGCCGTCCCTCGCCGTCTCGACTGCTCCCCTCCCGCACGCCTACATCGAGCGTGTGACGCCTCCGAATCTTACTATGGTGCATCCAGGCCGCCACCACGCGGAGTCCCCGCAACTCCCGCCGGTCTTCGTGGGGAAAGATGTCATTCCCGTCATCGACCCGGCGCCCGTGAAAGGAAAACGGGCCAATCCGCCGTTCCACCCCCGGGATGCGGGACACCAGGACGCGATAGGTGCTGTCGGGTCGCTGCGAAGAGCGGTCCAGCAGGCTGTCGACCCCGGCGTCGGTGACAGCGGCCTCCTCCCCCGGCACCAAACGGTCGCGGGCAATGGTGCGAATCCAGTAGTGAGGCACGTTGTACCCGAGCGCGTGGAGGAGCCGACTGCTCACCATCGCCGCCCCCGTTGCCATCTCCGGGTGCGCCGCCGGGTCGAACAAGAGCCGGAAGCGTCGCCCCGTCGAATCCCGAACAAGGACCCGCGCGAGATTCCCCTCCCGGATCTGCTCGACCTGCCAGGGCACCTCCATGACGGGCCCCGGCGTCGCATTGGGGCCTCGTTGAAGCGCCGTCCTCGACATCGGGGCTCGATAGTGCCGATTCGTGTACCAGGACGAGTTTGGCACCCCGCCCACCGTATTGATATTCACGGCCGGCCCTGCTCCCTCGTCGGGCATGTCGAGAACGTGCCCAAGGTATGCGAGCGGCCCATTTCCCCGCTGCCCCCTCGGCTGCGGTGCCGGGAACGGCATGTCCAACCGGTCCGGATCACACCACATCGGGTCGTCCGGAAAAAACCGCTGGGCCGACGCCGGGGAAACCATTCCGAGGAGCAGGCCCCCAAGCACGAGCAGGGCGCCCCAGCGAGACCGGATCTTGCCCTCCGATCGAGCATCCTGCATAAACAATACCGATTCATGAGAAAGCACGTGTACGCCCCGCCCCCCACGCAACAGAGACTACACGCAATCCCGGTCCCCAGCCGTCGGAGCCGTATGCGCCCCCGCGGCCCCCGTGCAGCTAGAACAGCGAGCCGAGATCCAGCGTGGTCCGAATGCCCTCCTTGCTTCGACTAATGTCGAGGCGGCCGAGGATCTGCCCCTCTTTCTTGAGGCGGAATCCGGCCCCGTACCCGATCCGAGGCGCCAGCACGTCCACGGTGCCCACATTCCGAAACACGTGTCCGGCGTCGGTAAACAGAGCCATGTCGAGCCAGTGCCAGATCTCGCACCGAACCTCCGCGTTGACGAGTACGACGTTGCGGTCACGGAATCGCCCCGCCGGATAGCCGCGGAGCGAACGAGGACCGCCGAGCGACTGCATCCGGTAGAAGGGCATCTGCCCGTCCGACGACCGCGTCACCGAGACAAATTGCCGGAACGTAAATCCGTGCAGGAGCTCCTCCTGAATCGGAAGAAACTCCCGGACGTCGAGCGTAAAGCGGGTGAAGTCGAAGTCGTGGTGTCGCTGATCGAGGTTGTGCGTGGCCTCTACGGAGAGATAAAATCCCTGCGTCGCGTTCAACGAGACGCTTCGCAGTCGGTCCTCCGTCGGGGCAAACCGGTGCCCGAATGCCCGCTTGTAGGGCGTGTCCCGGGAATCGTACTCGAAGAAGGACCCCACCATGAGATAATCGACGTTTCGATTGCTCCCCGGCAGCGCCTCGCCGAAGCGTTCCTGCACACTGGGAAGGTCCCCGTTCCCGGCCCCAATTCGGTGGATTTGGTACGACAGATGCCCCCCGGCGAGCGTGCGATCAGACAGGGAAAGCCCCAGGAGCCCCCCAAAGATGCCTTCGTCCCGACGGAAGATCGACCGCTTCCCGAGCCGGCTGTCGGGACCGATGCCGTAGACTGCCTCCTCGGGACGGTGCTGATACCGACCGTAGGTGTACCCAACGTACTGATCAGTTTCAAACCCAAAGAGCGCCTCTGTGTCATAGGCCCGCTCCACACTTGCCGTCGCCTCTACACTGACCAAGCGATTGTCCGTGTTCAGCGGGGGCGGCTTGTAGAGCAGGCCGCCGGCGGGCTTGTACAGTTGCTTGAGTACCGGCGTGACCCCTGCCACCTCCAGCTCAGGAACGATCAGGCTCAGTCGACGGGGGGTTACGGATCTCCCAACCCGCATCAAAAAGTGTCTGACCCGATCAAAAACGCCCGGTTCGGGGGCCCGCATTCCCTTCTGCTTCGCTCGACGTCTCTGTTTCCACTGTTCGGCCCGACGGCGCTCCTGCCCCGACGCGCGTCGGGCGGTGGTATCCGCATTCATCCGGAGGAAGTCCTCCGGACTTCGCCGGTCCTGCGCCCATGCCTCGGAGGGCATCACACTTCCCCACACAAGCCCCCCTCCCACCACAATGAGGAGGCTGACGCTAAGGCAGAATCGAAGGCAGAGAGGCCAGCGCATTATGATGAAACCGGACGTTTGAACCGGGATCGTGCGTAGGAGGCTCCAACCGCTTCCCGGCAAAAAAGATCGACGAACGGCCCCTTCCGACGGCAATCGCAGCAACGGCCTCCCCTCGAAAGCGCTGCTCGCATCCGGCACATTCTTAAAAACGAGTTCAGTCTATTAAAAGGTCAATGGGGCGGCAGCGCCCCGATTCTGCATCCGAAGGGGGAGCCGCACAACATGCGGATTGCGTACAACAAACTGTATGCTATACTGATACCGAATCCTGAGACACGGTCCCTGCCGACGTGATTAGTGATGCACTCCGAAAGCACTTCTTCACTTCGTTCAGGGCGCGTGAGGGATGCTGAATTACCGATTCGTACGCATGGACCGGCAATTTCACGAGTTACGCATCACGTGCCGCCGTCGGTACACGTTGCAATCCGCTCCCGTTTATGAACAGGGCGATTGCATATGGCTCCGTGCCGCACACGGGGGGGGGGGGGGGTTTGGAGCCCAGCGTTTTTTTTTCCTATGGCTCA
>CAYOWD010000075.1:5062-16279 GCA_964407535.1 uncultured Salinivenus sp.
GGGAGTGCGTTGGAGCACAGCGATTCGTGCTTCCATGGATCCAAGCCTCCGTTCACCCCGGCCAGAATGGCGGAACCGAAGGCAACGGAGCTTCCGCCCTCCGATCAACGCCCTAACTGCGATTGCCCTTATGGATTGACGGTTGACCCTGCAGTACATCCCACATACTTACAGACATACACACCGTCATACCCCAACGAAGCTTACGGAGTGGGTATGAGCGACATCAACTCCTTCTGACATTCGACTCGCCCCCGCATCCGAAGCACACGCAGTTTTCGGTGGCACAGAAGTTGAAGGGAATGTGTGACAGATAGTATAACCGAACAAACCCCAACGGAGAGATGCAGGAAGCGGGGGACTGCTTGCTGATGTGGCCCGCCCGGACGTTGGGGACCACCGGAACGCCTCCGTACCTGCCCCTGCCTGATGTCGACGCAGGCGGTCAGGAACAGACGTCCCGGCCATCCCCAACTCCGAAAATGGACCTTTAGGGACAAGGACGTTTCTTCTCAAACACTTGCGAGTGGCATTCGACCACTTACTCCCCCAAGTCGCCGACAATGTCCCCAGCGACCGGAAGGACTGGGTGATTCCTACTCTTCCGGAGATCGTTACCACAACTGGGCTCCGGGCACGTACGCCGAAAGGGGGGATCCTCCCCCACCCGGGCGCTGCGCGACGATTCATTCGCACAGCCCGCGACACGCGAGGGGGAGAGGGACGCGAAGGGCAAGCACCTCCGCCCCTCCAACACCGTCCCATTCGTTTCCATTCGCAGGATCCCTTCTCGGAATGAAAACCGACCCGCGGGGGACAGAACACGCTCCGCGAGCATGAGTCGTCCGGAACCGGACTAGTTTACGATGTTGATCTTCTTCGGCGTTTTGCTTCCTTCTTCGATTTCGACGCCCACTTCGCGGTCAACCGCCAGCGAGTCGAAGGGCATCTTCTGATACTGCTTCCCGAGAACCGACGTCGACTTCTCGATGGAGAACTCCTTCTTCTTCCCATTCACGTCGACCGTAATCTTCTTGGCGTCAGTATCGACGTTCGTGATGGTGCCGTTGTGCATGACGGTCTTAGCGGACGCCTCCCCGTCGCTTCCCTCGCTTCCGTTTCCCCCGCCGCCGCATCCAACGAGCACAAACAGAGCGAGCACAATACAGGCTTTCGAAAACAACTTCATGATGGTGAAATTTGTTTGGGCAGAAGAACTCTCTTTAATGATGACGTATCCGGAAATAGGAATCAACCGCCATTTTCAACAAAAACCTGCCAAGACGACAGTCCCTTCCCCACATTCCCTCCGAAAGATGATTGTCCCGTACGCCAGGTCCCCAAAAAAATCAACGGGGCCGGGAACGTGCGTCGGCCCTGTCTGTGATGGAAAAGGTGAACGTCTTCCTCATAAATCCACTGCCCGAGCATGCATTTAGCCCTCATTGACGCCTCCCTCGGGACCCCGCACGCCAAGCGTAATTTTCAGCGCGAGGTGGATGCCCACCTCACCATTTACGACGCCAACGAGGGCGAAATTCCCCCCGCACTCGGCGACCCGGAACCGATCCGCACCGAGGAAGGCCCCATCCCCTCCTTTGACGGCATCATCATCAGCGGCTCCCAGTCTTCAGTATACGACGACGACCGGCCCTGGATACGGACATTGAGCCGGTGGGTCGAGGGTGCGATTGCCGACGGCCTTCCCATTCTCGGGGTGTGTTGGGGCCACCAGCTCCTGGCCCAGGTGCTCGGCGGCACCGTACGGGGCGGCCCGTACGAGCTCGGCTACGTGGAGATCATCCAGGAAACGGACGATCCGATCTGGGACGGGATCCCCGATCCCTTCACGGTGTTTGCAACGCACTCCGACCACGTGGTGGCCCTCCCGAGCGACGCCACGCTCCTCGGCTCCAACGAGACCGGCGTACAGGCCTTTCGGTACGAGCAGCTCTATGCCGTCCAGTTTCACCCCGAATACGACCTGCAGACGGCCGAGTCGATGATTGCATCGAAGAGCACGCTGTCTCAGGACGAAAAGGAAGCCGCTCGGTTAACCTGCACGGAGGAAAATGTGGAAGCGGCCCAGACGGCCACCCGGATCTTCGACAACTTCCTCGAACACGTCGAACAGACCTCCACGCCGGCGTAACGACCTCCTGCTCCGCCCTCCTCGCTCCCCCCGAACGAACGCTGATCCCCGACATGTCCATCCCCACCCTCTCCCGCGAAATGATTCAAGAACATACCGCCGGGGGCTCCTACGAACGCGGCCAACAATATTTGGCCGACGGGGCGGTGCGGTCGATCAAGCGTCCCGACAACAATACGCTGAAAGCCCAGGTCCAGGGCAGCGACGTACACCCGTACCTCGTGAGTATCAAGTACGACGACAATGGAATCCAAACGGTGAAATGCTCCTGCCCCTATCACGAGGGCAGTTGGTGCAAGCACATCGTGGCTGTGCTTCTAAAGACGCTGAAGCAGGACGACATGCCGGGCAGCAGAAGCGAGAAGACCCGCAACCTGGTCAAAAACCTCGACCGCGATGAGATGATTGCGCTGTTCGGGCGGCTCGTCGAACAGAACCCCTCTCTTCTCGAAACGATTCAGGAAGAGCGGGAGCGCCTCTCTGCGTAGGGCAGCATCAGCAACGCAGACGACTCGACACCGGAGGGGGAAGGGCACAAACACCACGAGATCGCCCCCTCCCGATCCCGTCTCTCACGCCTTCCACAACACGAATCGTCCGCCAATCGGCAATGCCGGACGGCTCCCCGCGCCTGTACACCGATCCGGATCGGTAGAATCAGCGTAGGCCCCGCCCTAGGTCAACGAGGCGCGTTCGCCATTGTCCGTTCTTCCACTTCCGTCATCGTGTCCTCTTCCTCGCTCTCCGTCCTGCGCTCCCGCGCCACCGCTCTGACAACCCGAGCGCACGTCCCCTTCTCGGATGCGGCGGTCGCTGCGGTCCTCCTCCTGTCCGACGGCACCTGGATTCCCGGCGTGCGGGTCGAGAGTGCCTCGTACTCGCTGACCCTGCCCGCCCTCCTCAACGGCTATACGACGGCGGTCGCCCTGGACTGTGCCGAAATGATCACAGCCCTCGTCCTCTCCCGTCCCTCCCAACGCGAGGAGCGGCTCTACGTCGACGCATTGCCCCGCTCCTACACGTCCTGTGCCGGCGATGCGTGGATCCGCAGCGACACCGCCCCCGAGGCCCTTCCTGCCCCAACCAGCCCCCATTCTCCCGCCCTTTCCCAGACGGTCGACACGGAAACCGAGGCCCTTCGCCTCTGTCGCACAATTGCGGCCGACCGGGCCTACGTCCCGTCGTCCGGATTTCCCGTCGCCGGCCTCGCCGAAACCCCTGCCGGCCGCCTGGTGCCCGGCGTCAACGTTGAACATCCCGACTGGGCCCGCATCTTGTGCGCGGAGCGCAATGCCCTCGGCACCATAACCTCCTACGCCGCCGGCCCCGCCCAGCGCCTGTTTCTATCGTGCCTCCAGGACGCAGCGGGCACGCCCTGCGGCGCCTGTCGCCAACTCCTGTCGGAACTTGCTCCGGCGTCGGAGCTATGGATGGATCGGCACGACGAGCCACCGGCCCGTACCTCCCCCTCTGCGCTACTGCCCGGCTCCTTCCGCGGCCAGGCGCTGCGTTCCGACTCGTAATCTGACCACCCTGCTCTTTCAACAATGCGGCTCGGGCGTTGAACAACGCACGCCCCCATTCGGCACCGGCCCGCCTCGGACAACACGACACGAACTCGAACCCGGGCCCCCTCCCCGGCCCTTTCCAGGACGGATGCGCGTTGGCTCATGCTTTTGTACTCCAGTCTCTTCTTGATCGGGCTGCTCGTCCTTTATTTCGGGGCGGAGGGACTCGTTCAGGGCGCCGCCAGCATGGCCCTGCAGTACGGAATTCCCCCAGTGGTGGTGGGCCTTACCGTGGTCGCTCTCGGCACCTCCATGCCGGAGTTTTTGGTCAATTTCTTCGCCGTCTTCTCCGGCGAGTCGCCCCTCGCCCTCGGCAACATTATCGGATCCAATATCTCGAACGTAGCACTCATTCTGGGCAGCTGCGCCCTGGTGCTCCCCATTGCCGTCCCTCCCAACATCCTGCGCCGCGAGTATCCCGTCATGCTGAGCGTGATGGTGCTCTTTTACCTCTGTGCCCTGGACGGACTCATCGGTCCCCTCGACGGCCTCCTGATGGTGGTCATCCTCATTGGCCTCGGGGGGTACCTCTTCTACGAAACCCATCAGGCCGATTCCGCGTCCGTCATTGCGGAAATGGAAGACGAGCTCGACGCCGCCGACTCGGAGATGTCAGCGTCTATGAAGGGCGCGTACCTCGTCGGCGGCATGGTGGGCCTGGCCGTAGGCGCCCACCTGATGGTGGACAGCGCTGTGGCCATCGCCCATCGGCTCGGCATTGAAACCGGCATCATCGGCCTCACGGCCGTGGCCCTCGGCACGAGCCTGCCGGAACTGGCGGCGGCAATGGTCAGCACTGCCAAGCGCGACTCGGGAATGTCGGTCGGCAACGTCATGGGCAGCAATATGCTGAACGTGTTGTTCGTCGTCGGCACTCTTTCCATCTTTGAGCCGCTCGACGTGGAGCCCCACTCGCTCCGCATCGACTTTCCCGTCATGATTGGCTTCTGCGCCCTCCTGCTTCCCATCGCCTGGTCGGAGTACCGGATCTCGCGGGTAGGGGGGGCCGTGCTGATCGTCAGCTTCCTGGGCTACATGGGGTACCTCATGCTGCCCTACCTTTGACCGGTCCGTAAACGTTCTCTGCGGGCGGCCCGCCTGGCGGATCGGTTGCGCTTCCGCCCGGTAGAATGCAGGCGTCGTGTACTCCCTGAACCAGTTCCGGTGGTCGTGTCGGTTTTTCCCTGTCGTTCCCCGCGTGCGCTTCTTCCCCTTCTCCTCGTGCTGACCATCGGGGCCGTCCCCTGTGGGGCCGTGCCGCCCGACACGACCACCTCCGCCCCCAAGTACTGGATTGCGCTCGCGGACCGACCGCCGGCCGCGCCGGCCCCGGCCCAGTCTCCGCCCATCGCCCCGTCGTACCTTGCCCAGTTGCAGGCGGTCGGCGTGCGACCGATCGTAAAGAGCCGGTGGCTCCACGCCGTGAGCGCCGTCCTCACCCCGCAGCAGCGGACCGCCGTCCGCGACCTGCCGTTCGTAGAACGGGTGCGTCCCCTGGCCGCCGGCGCGTCCACGACTGTCCCCGACCGTCCCGCTCCCGCGTCGGCCTCGTCCCCCTCCCCCCCTGCCGCCCCACTGCGGTTTGGGACCTCCCGGGGTCACCTGTCCCGCATCAATGCCGTCGCCCCGATCGAGGAGGGCTTCGACGGCCGCGGGGTCCGGGTGGGCTTCCTCGACGCGCACTTTCGGGGCCTCCGGCATCCGGCCTTCGGGGCGCTCCGACGCGAGAATCGCCTGGTCGCCCTCCGCTCGTTTCCCGACGGCACACAGCACGGCAAGCACGGGGCCGCCGTGGCCGCCGTGGCAATGGGACGTGCCTCCGGGCGCCTCATCGGGCCTGCCCACGGCGCCCACGCCCTTGGGGCCACAACCGAGTACACGCCCTCCGAACGCAACGTGGAGGAGGACTACTTCGTCGCGGGCCTCGAGTGGCTGTACCGCCACGGCGTCGACGTGGTCAACGTGTCCATCGGCTACACCACCTTCGACGAGGGCCAGGACGACTACACGCCCGACGACCTCGACGGCGACACCGGCATCACCACCCGCGCCGTCGACCAGGCCGCGCGGCGCGGCGTTACGGTCGTCGTCAGCGCCGGCAACAGCGGCTGCTCGTCCCCCGACAGCTGCTGGTACTACGTCAACACGCCGGCGGACGCAGACTCGGCCATCGCGGTGGGCGGCATCACGCCGGACTCCGCCCTCGCCGACTTCAGCTCGCGCGGCCCCACGGCCGACGGCCGCATCAAACCGGACGTGGTCGCTCAAGGTACGGAGGTTGTCGCCCCCTGGGATGACGGCGAGTACGCAGCAATCGGAGGGACCTCGTTTGCCAGCCCACAGGTCACCGGCATCGCGGCCCAGATGCTGCAGATCAATCCGGACCTGTCTCCCATTCAGGTGCGGCAGCTGTTGCGCCGGACGGCGTCTCAGTCCCAACGTCCCGACAATCGGATGGGATGGGGCATCGTCAATGCCGAAGCGGCCCTTCACGCAGCAAAACGGGCGGCCCGCACCTCGTCCCCCTCCTCGTTACTCGTCGAGGCCCCCTACCCTCAGCCCGTGGTCACCGAACTCACCATTCCGGTCCGCGTCCCCGCCCGAACGTCGTCGCTCCAGCTCACGTTGGAGTCGCCGGTGAACGGCGTCGTCTTGCAAAAAACGATGCCGGTCCATCCCGGCCCGAACTGGCTGACCCTCGACCTCCGCTCGGTCCCTCGCGGCCTCTATCGCTATCGCATCGACGGGGCCCACGCTTACAACACCGGAAAAATCGCCATCGACCGGTAGGACGTCCCCGACCGGAGCGCTTCTTCGCACTCGCTTTGTCCAATCGCCCGCGCTCGGAATGGCCTTTTCGTTCGGCTACAGTCCCTGGCTGCTGGGAGGGGCCCTCCTGCTGGCGGGCGGGCTCACCTACTGGAGCTACCGCCACACCATCCCCGCCCTCCCGTCTCGGTGGAAATGGGGGCTCGGGACCCTCCGCTTCCTCAGCCTTGCGCTGATCTGCTTCCTGCTGCTGAAGCCCCTCCTGCGCACCGTGTCCAAAACCGAACAGCCGCCTGTGCTGGGCGTCCTCGTGGACGACAGCCGGAGCATGCGGGTGGTGCAGGGGAACGACGACACGACCGCCGCGGGCGTGCGCACCCGACTCCGCGATGTGGTCTCCCCGATTCAAGAGGACCTGACCGGCGCCGCCCGATTCTTCGGCTTCAACGCCTCCGTGCGGGCCCTCTCGTCTGCCCCGGTGGACTCCCTCACGTTCGACGGCGCCCGCTCCGATGTCGGGGCCGCCCTCCAGACCGTCACCGAGGAGCTGCGGGACGAGAACCTCCGGGCCGTGGCCCTCATCTCGGACGGCCGGCACAATAGCGGCCGGGCGCCGGCCCGAGTGGCCGACCGCCTCTCGGTACCCGTCCACACCATCACCGTCGGCGACACCAGTCGGCAGCGCGACCTGCGCCTCCAGCGCCTCGCCTCCAACGACCTCTCGTACGTGGACACGGAGGTGCCCATTCGCGCTACGCTGCAGGCCACCGACCTCGGCAATGTCGAAACCACCGTCACCCTCCTGCGCAACGGCACGGTCCTCGACTCCACCCGCACAACACTCCCCTCCGGCACCGCCGAAACGTCGGTCGACCTTGCGTTTCGCCCGGACCAACCCGGCCTCACCCAACTGACTGTGCGCGCCGCGCCCGTGCCGGGCGAGGCGACGACTGAGAACAACGTGCGCTCGATCACGCTCCGGGTGCTAGACAACAAGCGAACGGCCCTCCTCCTCGGGGCGGCCCCGTCGCCCAACTACACGGCCCTCCGGCGCGCACTTGCCCGCGACGCCAATACCGACCTTACGGCCCGCGTCCCCAAACAGGACGGCACGTTTTACGGCGGTCCCCTCCCCGACAGCCTGGCCCAGTTCGACGTGATCGTCTGCGCCGGCTTTCCCAGTCCGGTGGTGCCCGATGACGCCGTGGATCGTGTTGCGTCGGTCGTGACCGATGACACCCCGGTCCTCTTTACCCTGGACCGGCAAACGGACCTATCGGCCTGGCAGGAGCACTTTGGGGGCGCCCTGCCCGCGACGCCGGACCGGCCCACACTGTCCTTCACAGAGGCCGCGTTCGAGCCGGCAGACGCCCAGCGGTCGCATCCCATCTTTCAGATCGAGGACGCCGACGTCAGCCTCTTCCGTCGCCTGCCCCCCCTTCAGGTACCGACCACCGCGTGGGCCCCCACCGCCGACGCCACCGTGCTCGCCACCGCCTCCCGTCCCTCCCTCTCGCGAGAAGACCCCGTCCTCGTGGTGCGCCGGCGCGCGGGCCGCCGGACGGCGCTCCTGCTCGGCACCGGCACGTGGCGATGGGCCCTCCTCCCGTCGGACCTGGAGGCCGCCGCTCCGCTCTGGCCCGGCCTCACCACGAATCTCCTGCGCTGGGTTGCCACCCAGAGCGACGACCAACCAGTGCGCGTGCGCCCTGTCCGTCCCATCTTCGAGGGCGACGAGGCCGTCGAATTTACGGGCCAGGTGTACGATGAAAGCCAATCACCGGTCTCGCGCGCCACCGTGTCGCTCGATGTCATCGACTCAACGGGCACCACGTACGCCCACACCATGGAGCCAATTGGAAAAGGCCGGTACACGCTCGACATCGGGACCCTCCCCGAAGGCACCTACCGGTACGAGGCCACGGCCCGTCTCGACGACGCGGAACTGGGACAGGACCGCGGCGAATTCTCCGTGGGCGCGCTCCGTCTCGAATACCAGCAGAACCGAGCCGACGCCGTCCTGATGCAGCGCATCGCCAGCCGCTCCGGCGGCCGGGCCTACAGCGGCGCCGATGCTGCGGCCCTTCCGGCCGATCTCGCACAGGATTCGACCTTTGTCCCCACCGTGTCAACGAACACGTCAGAGGCCGAGCTGTGGCGCACGTCCCTGTTCCTGGCCCTCATCCTGGGCCTGCTGGCTACCGAGTGGACGCTGCGCAAGCGTTTTGGGTTAAGCTGACCCCCGCGCGAATCTCGTTCCGACGTCTTCCGTTGAGGTCTCGTTCTACTACGTATTGACTTCTTTGCTTTGACAGGTAGGCCCGGCCGCCCATGAGACAGACCAGTCCCAGCATGTTGTCCACCGTCACCCCGACCGATCCGAGCCGGCTTCCCGACGCAGTGGCCGACGCCGTCGACGGCGAGCTGCCGCTGGCGCAATTGCTCGTCACGATTCGCCGGCATCTCCACATGCACCCGGAGGTGGGGATGAACGAGCACGAGACGTCTCGCTTTATCCGGCAAACGCTGGAGGGATTCGGGCTCGACGTTCACGGCCCCATCGCCAGCACCGGTCTGTACGTCGACATCGACGGGGACCACTCCGGCGGAGCCGTCGGCTATCGCACCGACATCGACGCGCTTCCGACCCAGGACCAGAAGCGGGTGTCCTACCGGTCCCAGAATCCCAATGTGGCCCACCTCTGCGGGCACGACGCCCACACGGCAGTCGCCATCGGCGTGGCGCTCGTGCTACACGCCCATCGTGACGAGCTCGCAGGCCGCGCCCGGGTGTTCTTTCAGCCCAATGAGGAGGGCCTGCCGAGCGGCGCGCCCCTCATGATCCGGTCCGGCGTTCTCGAAGGCCTCGACGCCGTGTACGCCATCCACGTGGATCCGACGCTCGACGTGGGCCGCTACGGCCTCATGACGGGTCCGGTCACCGCCGCCTCCGATCGCTTCGACGTGCGCGTGCGCCAGGAAGGCACCGGCCACTCCGCCCGGCCCCACGAAGGCGTAGACACCGTCATGGTGGCCTCCCAGCTCATGAACCAGTTCTACCAGATGACGGACCGGATTACGGATCCCCGTACGCCGGCCGTCTTCACGGTTACCAAAATGGCCGGCAGCGAGGCCCACAACGTAATTCCGGAAGAGGCCTCCTTCGGCGGCACGCTCCGCACGGTCTCCCCCGAGGACCGGAAAACCATTCGGAGTCACATGCGCAGGGCCACCGAACAGATGGCGGATCTGCACGACGCCCACATCGAGCTCGACTTCGAGGACGGCTCGCCGCCGGTCATCAACGACGAGGCCGCCATCGACAACATCGAGCGCACGATCAAGGACGCCTTCGGCGAGCAGGCCATCCACACCATGGAGCAGTCCAGCATGGGGGGCGAGGACTTTGCCCACTACCTCCAGCACGTGCCCGGCGCCTTCATTCGCGTCGGCACGGCCTCGGGGCCGGAGACGAGCTTCCCGCTCCACCACCACCGCTTCGACATCGATGAGACCCCCTTGGCCCCCACGTCCCGCCTCATGGCGCGGGTGCTCATGAATCACCTGCAGGGAGATGTGTCCGCGGACGTGGCCCCGAACCGCTCCGAGTTCTCTCCCTCCGACAACGGCCAGGCCACCGATGTCCGATAACAACCGGCTCGGGGCGTCGCGAGCGGCCTCGATTCGTTCTCAACCACCTGCTGGTTCCGCCTGCACTCATCCCCGAATGCGGCGTTTCCAGGACTACGAAACGACCTGGATCTCCTGAACCCCGAATTCGCTGACGCCCTCGCCGGCAGACTCGGGAGAGGGACGGTCGGCACCTGAGACTTCAGCTTCTCAACCCCGGCGTCGAGACCAGCCAAGCTGTCGAAAGACTCGCAATGCCCTCGCCGAAGAAAAAGCCCGGGCCCTGTTGCGAAAGAAACTTGAACCCTCAACGTGAACGGCGAACAACCAAAAACGACGACGCAGGATCGCGTCAAAACGGCCACACACGCATCTTATGTCCTGCGATCCGCTCCGTCTGACCATACCGCCAGTCATGAACATTTTTCAGTAGCCCAAAGAGGGTCGGTGTCTCTCCGGGCCACGTCCGATAGATCTTCTGGCCGTCCGAAACGGTGAGATCGTAGAGATGCACGTGCGTATGTGCATGATGACTGTGATCCTCTTCGTCGACGTCGGCAAATCCATTGGCTCCACCGTAAAGATGCGGACCGTCAAATCGGCAAATGTTGGTCCCGTCCTCTGTGAGCACGTGGTATTCGTACGTTTCCAGGCTAACAATTCCGTTTGGGTATGACCGACGCTCCATAAATTGCCGAAACCGACACGGCGTAATCGGATCCTTCACGACCAGGGCGATCAATGAACGGGAATCGGACTCTTGGAGCTTCCCTCCATCGTCGTAATACAGTTGGAGATGCCGTCAGCCTGAAGCATCTCGAAGGCATGAAAGACTCTTTCGTACTGAGCCAACTGGAACGACGGCTGCAAGGCCGTGCGTTGCTCTGGTCGAGCCGAGGTTCGCATAATGTCCGCGTACACCGCATTCCGCTCCTCCGGCGTCATGTCGGCAAGATCGGACAGCTGGACCTTACTCATCGTGGCGGACCTCGTGTGAATCCAATCAAAAATGAACGTTGGATTGTACGTACAGCTTTTCTCCTGTCATACCAAATCCGCCTACAAAGTTCAGGGAGACAGAAAAATCGGTATAGGTGC
>CAYOWD010000076.1:0-16215 GCA_964407535.1 uncultured Salinivenus sp.
TTGTCTGGGGGGGATACCAGCTTTTTCTACAACAGATGGATCAGGGACCGGTCCCGTTCTATCTGGAGGTTAGCCTCGTGGGGGGACTCATTAGCGCCGGGGTGCTGCTGGGCTGGCTCGGCTCCTACTTTGCGGCACGGCGCTTCATTCAAAATATTGAGTTGCACTGACGGTTGTGCTCCGGACGTTGGAAGAGGGGTCGGGAGACCCCCGTCGTTCTTGTGGCCTGGACTACGCTCCTGTTATGCTTTCGATTCGTTTTCCTGCCCGATTGCTCCTCGCCGTTGTTCTGATGGGGGGGCTCGTTGCCTGCGAGCAGCCCAACACGACGGACGTGAACCGGACCGAAGAGGGAGTGCTCCGGCTCGGCTCGGTCGAAGCAGTTGATACCTTGACGCGGGCGGTGTCGCCGAGTGGACGTCCCCTCAACATCGAGGGCGTGCGGGGGGCGGTCACGCTGCGCGGGACCGACGAGACGACGGCGCAGCTGCGCTTTGTGCGGCGGGGACGGGGGACGGACGGCGCGGCGGCGCGGCAGGTGCTCGACGAACTTGATCTGACCGAGTCTGGCAGCGAAGAGGGCTACACCTATACGCTGGAGCGAGACGGGGGCGCCTACGCGGCGGTGGATGTGACGGGAACCGTCCCGCGCGAGACCACCGTGGCCCTGGACCGGACGACAGGGACAGTGTCGGTGGCGGGCATTGAGGGTCCCCTCACGGTTCAACACGAGAACGGTCCGGTCTCCATCCGGGGGGCCGGCGCCGCCCGTAACAGTGGAGGTCAAGAATGGCGACATCGACGTGCAGTGTGCGTCGCTTCCTCCGGACGCCGAGATCATGCTCCGGACCGTGAACGGCGACGTGACGCTGCGGCTGCCGCCGGAGGCGTCGGCCCAGATCGGCGCCGAAACCAGTGTGGGGGCCGTGCGGACGCAGGGACTGTCCCTCAGCAAGCAGAATTTTGCGCCCCAGGACGCAGGTGGAAAATACAATGCCCAGCTGGGAGAGGGGGAGGCGGCTGTCGACCTGCAGACCAAGAACGGCGACATTCTCATTGCGGCTCCCGATACAGGGCCGGTGGAATCGTCAGCCGACGAGCCGGCGCAGGAGGCGGAGGGAGGAGGAGTTCCGGGGTTATCCGTGCCGCCGTCCGACACGACCATCACGCCGGAGGAGGGACCCGACACAACAGAAATGCCATCTACAAGAGCAGATACTGCAGCGGCTACAAGAGCAGATACTGCAGCGGCTGACACAAGTCAGGTAAGCGAGGAGTAACCGAGATCCCGTACAGGTGCTCCTGCCGGGTCGGTTCCCAGTCGCCTCACTCGGCCGACTCAATGATGGACTGCAGCTCCTGCGGAATTGAGACCTGTGGTAGATTCACATCCTCGTATCGCTCGTTCAGTGTCTGGATGACAAGAAAGGCGACGCCGCGATGGGTACGCGACGACGGATGAATACCATCCTCACTGAAGTACTTTCCGAATGTGGGAGGACCATTCGAGGGATCCTCTAGGTCCGGTGCGTTTGGAAACTTTGGGACGAGATCGTTGTCCGGATCGGCGTCCATGGCGTTCTCGACGTAAAGGGCCTGCAAAACAGGATTGATGTCCAGATAGGCCCAGTCGTTTTCACTAGCCAGGTTGGAGATCGCAGCGTTATACTGGTCGATCCGGCTCGAAATCGTACCCTGTTCCGACGGAGTGAGTACCGAGTCCGATGCTGTGCTGGGGGCGCAGTTCAGTTGAACGGAAGTGCCACTCAATGCACGCTGAAATAAGGTGCCGAACCCATATCGGAATGGGATGCGCGTATCCGCACCGCTGCCCGTGCAGTTCGACTGCGCGGCGAATCCGCCCCAGTTGCTGGATACGTCGGAGCCGATATCGTTAATCTTTGATTCGGCAGCCGCGTAGGCCTGACCGGTTGAAAAATTGGGAGTGAACTGGGGCTTCGCGACGCTGATGAGAATGCCTCGCTCAGCACCTGCTGCTGTAAGGCTGTCGACGACTCGCGCGATACGCGTCTCAAAAGTCCCGGCATCGGTTAATTCGTCGGCATCGGAACCGGATCGGAGTCCCTGCAGGGCCGGCACGAGGGCGTTATTGTTGCCGAGCCAGACGGATGCGAAGGTCGGACGAAGTTCGGTCGCGGCCTCTACCTGTGTGCGACCGCCCAGAAGAAATGTAGTGAGTTCATTCGGGGATGAATCCTCATCCAGGTTGTTGAGTGCGTCGATCACCTTTGCACTGGGAACGGCGACATTGTTTATAACGGTCGGGGAAGGCGAAGACCGAAAATTACAAGGGGGAGTGCCGCCCGATTCATTCAAGGAGGACAGGACAATATTTTCTACCGGAGGCGGACAGCCCGGAGGCCGCAGGCGTGGAATCTCGAACCGCGTGTTCATCTGTTCAGCCAATACAACGGCATACGACTCCTCCTGTGTGGAATCAACGATCCCGTTCGACTGAAATCCCGCCGTGATGCTGTTACCCAGCGCCACGTACCGGTTAAAGGTATCATTCGACGTGTCCGGCTCCAGCACCGACTCGTCCGAACAGCCCATCACAAGGGGGAGCGTGCCACAAAACAGAAGCACCCAGAGAACAACGGGACGTAGGAAAAAGCGGTTGCGTATCATAATGGCTTACAGGTGAATCGTGAGAGTCGTCCCGATAAGGTGGGCGTTGAACGAGTAGACGCCACTGTTCAATTCTTCGGTGGTCGGATTGGCCTCGCCTACGCGTGCGGCCCGGACCCGACCGCGACGGTCGTTTTGTCCGAGATACTGGTACGCGACATTGACCGCCAGTTTGTCGAGGGCCCGCCAGCCGAGGCCCACCGTGACGTGGTTTCGATTCGCTTCCGGAAGCAGCGGCGTGACGGCTCGATCTGGGGCAGCTGCCTGATTAAACAAGTATCCGCCTCGCAGGGTGAAGGCCTCGGTGAGTTCGTAGGAGCCGCCTACTCGAATCGCGTGCGTATTATCAAAATTCTCCTCTCGCTTCTGGTCCAGCTGATCGTTTTCGAAGTCCAGGACAATGGTGTCGAAACTCGACCATCCCATCCACTGGTAGTCGGCTTTGACAAGCAGCCGGTCCGTTACGTCCACAGCGACCCCCGCCACGAACTGTGCCGGCATCGTGATTTCCGTCTTGAGAGACTGATCCACAAGCGGCCCGTTCACAAAGGACGACTCCAGAACAAAATCCAGCGACAAGCTTTGTCCCGAAGAGATCGGATTGCCGGGGGGAAGGGTGAGTCCCGTGGGCACCTGGCTGAAACTTGCTTCTCCCTCATATTCGAACTTTATGGGTGTGAGGAAGCGGGAGCCGAGCCGGACGCGGTCCGTCACCTCAACCTGAACCCCAATGTGACCGCCGAAGCCGATGGCATCGCCCTCCAGGCCGGCGTCGGCAAAGGCGGTGTGGAACGGAATGCCGAAGTTTCCGAACGTAGTGCCCTCCGGCACCTGCTCTGAGGGTACCTCCTGCTGGGACACGTCCAGCCGCTGGTTCAGCTCGACTCGACTGATGCCCATCACCGGGCCGCCCCCCACACGCACACGATCAGAAAGTTGGTACGCAATGGTCGGCTGGATGTAAATGGATTGCAGGCCGTTATCGTAGCCTTCGAAGGCCCCGTCCCAGTTCTCGGGCCACTTCGTTTCTAGGCCGTAGGGAACGTATACGCCGAGTCCCACCGCGACTTTTGGAGAAGAGCGCCAGGCCCCGTAGAGGTGAGGAACAACGATGGGATCGTTGTCCAGGTCGGTTTCCGTACCCGTGTAGTCTGCTGTAAAGCTGCCCTGCGCCAGGACTGTGGTGGCCCCTCCGCTCATCGTGACGCCGCTGGTTTCCAAAAGGCCCGCGGGATTGAAGAAGATCGAGGAGGCGTCGCCGCAGGGGACCGCGACGGCCGTTCCCGCCTCCGCCATCGTACAAGTTCCCTGCTCGTACACGCTAAATCCCTGAGCCCGGATCGGCTGTGTAGAAAACAAGAGCGTGAAGATCGTGACCCCGAAAAGAAGGGCGATCCCCCATCGTCCCAAAGAGCGTGAGGGCCGTGGTGGAAGGGACTGCATGGGTGTTGGGCACGTTAGCGAAGGGATCGGTGGAAGAACATCTATAATTTATGAGAAAAAACAGGCAACCACAATAGCGGCGGACGGCGGCACTCGCATTCTGCTCCAAGTCCGGAGCGGACGCGGTCTCCACCCATTTGCTCGGGCACCTATATGGGCCAATGCCGGCCGGAATGGATCTTCCATCTGCACAGTTTGTTAATATCGACAGTTAACGCCGTAAACCTGAAAATTAAATTGGCTTACGGCGAAAATCTCCTCCCATTCTCCAAAATATTAGGTACCCACCATGCGACAATTGTTAACCGTACTATCCGTCTTCCTCCTTGCGATTGGCCTCGTGGGATGTGATAGCAGCGACAATAGCAGTTCGACCGCCGAGGTTCGATTTATGCACGCCTCGGCGGGAGCGGGGCCGGTAGACATCCTTGTCGGCGGAGAGGAAGTGGCGAGTGACGTGGCGTTCAGTTCAGAAATAACGAATCCGACCGTTTCGGAGTACGTCGATGTGTCGGTTGGATCCGACACCGACATTGAGGTGCAGGACACTGACGGGAACTCGGTGGTTTCCACCAACGCAGCCGATGCGAATCTCGAAGAAGGGAATAAGTACACGATTATTGTTGCGGGAGCGGCAAGTGCCTCGAATGCTCCCCAGGCCATCGTGCTACGAGACCAATTTCGTGACCTGGAGTCCGGCAAGATTGGACTTCGACTTGTGCACGGATCTGCCAACGCCGGTGCAGTTGATGTTTATCTAACTCCGCCGGGAGAATCGCTGAGCGATCAATACCTCTTAACAGAAGACTTCATGTTTACGAGTGACTTCCCGGGGGGCTTTCGCGGACAATTTAATCCGCGGTCCCTCAGCGATAGTGGAAGAGAGCTGAGGGTCACGCCGGCCAATAGCACTACGGAGGCGCTCCAACTCGACATCGGTACGGGCGATTCAGGCTCCCTTGATGTGTCACCGGGCCAGCACATTACCGGTGTTGCGATCGATAACCCCAATACACAGAGTGGGGTGGGCGCATTAGTGCTTGTTGAGAACCCCAATTCAAACTAAGGCGTATTCTACAATTGGGAGCGTCAAAAGGCTCGTCCCGACCGGACGGGCCTTTTTCTGTGTGGGAACGCTGAGGCCGCGTCCTCAATTTTCCAGGGGGCTGGATCCATTGTCGAGGTCGCCGGAGTCGTCAACGACCTCCTCCACGACCGTCGACTCGGCCCCGAGTTCTTCGAGGGCGGCGACCGCCGCGGACGGGGTCTCATCGCGGCGTTCGCGGCGTTCCAGAATCACGAGGGCGGCGTGGGTTGGGGCAGCCGCTGCCGTGTCGGCCCCGCCCATAGGAGATACCTCTGCCACCCGCCACCCGCGGTCGAGCTCCACGTTGAGGGCCTCCAGGCCGTCATGGCCGTCCGGCCCCGTGCGCACAATCAAAGCCTTTTGGGTCATGGGCGCATTTGCGTTGCGGGAGAAACAGTGCGGTGCTTCTACCGATCCGTGAATACGTTTTCACCGATCTTGGATCTCCAGAATCCCGGATTGTCTGACCGGGTTGAAGCAAGTGGTTTACATCATGAACGAGACGGGGGAGGATTTGTTGACGCGTCCGCTCAGAAGATCCTGATTATTCGGCTCGTTATTCCGGGATTCGACATGCAAATTGGTCTCATCTACGACACCTTCGACGCGTATCCGTGGCGCGAGGGCGATCCGCCCGATGCCGATGCGGAGTACGAGCCGGAAGAGACGGTCGACGTACTGGCCGAAACGGTCCGGCACATGGGGCACACGCCCGTTCGGGTCGGTACGGCATTCGACCTGCGGGAGCGACTCGACGCAGGGCTGGATCTCGACGCCGTCCTCAATATCGCTGAGGGCGCGCGCAGCCGCAACCGGGAGGCGTATGCGCCCATCCTGCTGGAAATGGCCGGCATTCCGTGCCTCGGATCGGACGCGCTCACCCTGTCCGTGACGCTCGACAAGGCGTGGACGAAAGACCTGGTGGCGGCGGCCGACGTGCCGACGCCGCCTCATCGCGTCTATGGGGCTTCCGATGCCATCGATCCGGACGATTTGCCGCCGTTTCCACTTTTCGTAAAGCCCCGGTATGAGGGCACATCGAAGGGCATCACGCCGCAAAGTCGGGTCGAATGCATCGAGGCCCTCCGCGACGAGGTGGCCCGCGTCGTGGAGACCTACGAGCAAGACGCCCTCGTGGAAGGATTCGTGGAGGGCGGCGGCGAGTTTACGGTGGCCGTTGTGGGACACGATCCGCCTCGGGCACTACCCGTCCTACAGCGGGCCGTCGAAGACACGACGGGAATCGGGGTGCATGCGCTGGAGCATCGCGGGGCGCCCACGGCCGATCGGGAGTGGACCTACGATCTTGCGGGCACGCTCAACGCCGGGCTCGAACAGCGGCTACAGACGCTCGCCTTGGAGGTCTTTACGACCCTCGACTGTCGGGACTTTGCACGGGCGGATTTTCGGGTGGATGACAACGGACGGCCCTGGTTCCTGGAAATCAATCCGCTCCCCACGTTCAAGCCAAACGACACGCTTGCGATTATCGCTGAAATCGAAGGCCGCGAGTACGTGCCGTATCTGGCCGAAATTTTTGACACGGCACTGCGGCGCCTGGACCTTCCGTAAGGGAACGGTCCAGGCGCGTCCGTGCGGCCGGTCCTATGACACCGAATCGGTTGAAAGATTCGGGTCTGTAGGCGTGGAGGTGTGAAAGTATCTACGTTTGTGCCACGTACTTACTTCCAGACATACGCACTTTCATACCACAACGAAGCTGCCTAACACGAGTACGGCTGCGGAGTTGGTATGAGACGGAAACCGGTCCATCAGTGCCATTCCCCCTTAGTCGCCCAGGTTCTCCGGCGAGTCGGCCGGGGCGGACGGGGGATGTCCACTCGCCCCAGATGTCGTGTCGGGGGACTGGGCCTCCGGCGACGACGAGGGATCGTCGGGGGACGGAACCGGGACTTCCTCCGCCTCCACGCTTTCACTCTGCACGCTTTCACTCTGGGTGTCGTCCAGGGACTGCATTAGGGATTCGCCCCCGGGCATCTGCTTCAGCGCGTCCACGAGCTCGTTGTACTCAGAGTGGTTGTTGAGCCCGTTCATCAGTTCGCGGAGCACCGGCAGTAGGGCGCCCACGTCGAGCACCGTATTGAGCACGGAGCCCGTAATGGAGCTGCTTTGGGCCGGGGCGCCGTCGCCCCCGGTTCCGTTCTGGGAGAGCTGCGACGCGCCGTCGAGGCCGTCGACGTTGAGAATGCGCAGGTCGTCGATCTCCTCGGTCGGCTTCATGAGATGCTCCACGAGCTGCGGCAGTTGCGGCGCCACTTCCTGGAGCGTCCGGGCGAGGATGAGACGGTGACCGATCGCGTTCTCGGCTTCGACCTCGGCCTTGCGCACGCTGGCTTCGGCCTTGCCGAGGGCCTCGATCCCCTTCGCTTCTTCCTGAGAAGCAGCGGCGTTGAGAGCAGCGAGCTTTTTCTTTCGCTTGGCTTCCTCAACCGCCCCAACCGTTTTCTTCTCCTCCTCGGCCCGCAGGTACTCCTTCTCCTGCTCGGCGGTCGCTTCGAGCTTGACCAGCTTTTGCTTCTCGGCCTCCGCCTCGGCCGCCTCACGCTCGATGCGCGTAATTTCGACATCCTGACGCTTTTCTTCCTCGGCCACGTTCACCGACCGTTCGCGCTCCACCTCGGCGGTTTCGATTTCCTGCTGTCGTTCCTCTTCGGCGAGCGCAACCTCCTTCTGGCGTTCTTCCTCGGCAAGAGCCACCTCTTTCTGCTTCTGTTCTTCGGCGAGGGCGACGGACTCCTGTCGCTTAATCTCGGCCTCCTCGACCGACCGCTCGCGCTCCTCTTCCGAGACCTGAATATTCTGCTCCTTCCGAATGCGGGCCTCCTCCGATTTCTGCTCCTGCTCGGCGATCGTCTGCTCGGTTTGGGCCTGTTCGCGGGCCTCGGTCTCTTTAATCTCGCGTTCCTGAGCCGCCTCCTCCTCGGCGATGTTTTCTTCAATCGACAACTGGCGCAGGCGCGCCTCGCGGTCCTGTTCGGCAATGGTCACCTCCTTCTGCCGCAGGCGCTCGTTGGCCGACTCGGCCTCCTCGGAGGTCCGCTCCGCAATTTCCTTGCGGCCCCGCGCGTCGAGGACATTGTCCTCGTCGTGCATCTCGAGCTCCAACTGCTCGAGGTACTGAATCGCCACGTCGCCTAGGTGATAGCCATCCTTTTCGAGGTCGTCGGGTCCCTCGCCCGTGCCGCCCATGGCCTTAATAATCTCGTCCCGAAAGGCCTGGCGGTTGTGATAGAGCTGGTCAAACTCCAGCTTGGCCCCGGCTGTCTTGAGGGCGTCGGCAAACTTGGCCTCAAAGAGCTCCCGGAGCACGCGTTTGTCGGAGGCCCGCCCGCAGCCGATGGAGCGGGCCACCTTTTCAATCGCCTCCTTCTCGGAGTTGATCTTGACGTAGAAGTCAACCTCCACCTCCGCGCGAATGCCGTCGGCACAGGACAGGCTCTGCTTCCCGCGGCGCTCGATGCGCACGGTCTTGACCGTGAGGTCGAGCTTATCCACCTGATGTAGGAGCGGCAGGACAAAGGCCGAGCTGAGGTACGCCTGTGGGCCCTCCATCCCGAAGCCCGTCTTGACGAGCGCCTCGCCCGGCTCCGCTTTGATAAAGAACTGATTGATCATACTGAAAAGAATCAGCAGGAAGGCTTATAAGCCCTCCGATGCCGAAGATAACAAGAACGGTAGACGTCATTGAGCTGAGTCGTAAGCAAAAAGCAGTGAGGGAAGAGAGACTCCGCTCCGTCGCCTCGGCGACTACGCGGAATCATTCAGTACATCGTCCTCCGAAAGCGGAGAGACGTAGTAGATGTCGTGTTCGTCGTCGTAGTCGAAAATCAAGACCGGGTCGCCCCGGCCGAGGTCGTTGTCGTCGTCCTCGTGGGTCCGGACGGAGATGTGAAAAGAAGAGCCGGACGCCATCACAACGGCCTTTCCGAAGGTCGACGAGACGGACACCGTCTCAAGGGTTGCTCGCTTCCCCACCAGCGACTGGGCGCTGCGGGCCTCTCCGTGGTCCTTGAAAAAGGGATGTAGCAGGCGGGCCGTCACCGTTACGAGCAGGCCCGCAACGAAGGCCGGCAGCGAGAACAGCAGGCTTTGCCCCCATCCGGGGCCCCCGATCCAGGCGGCAAGCCAGTCGCCGAGCAGCGACTCGAACGCAAGCCCGAACCAGCCGAAACTGAAGCAGAGGATGATGAGCAGCAACGAGAAGGGAATCATGCCCAATCCGAGGAGAGAGAAGATATCTCCTCCTCCGGTTCCGGCATCAGCGTCCACGTCGGCATCCAGATCCGCATCCGCATCCAGATCCACGTCCAGATCCAGCGCCTCCAGATCAAGAAGGCCAATGACGGACAGACTCCCCAGAACCATGGAAAAGAGAAGGGGAACCGTAAACAGAAGACGATGAGAGGCAAAGAGACCGAAAAATGCGTCCATCAAAAGAAAAAGGGAGCATATGTTTTAGTTCTACATCCCATTCTAAAAATAGGTACGGGAATAGAAACTGCCTCATTTAAAGATACTTCCATTTTGGGCGATCAGCATCTCGTTATGCGCGAAGACGGTATATAGAGAGATCGTGGCACTGAGAGACGAGATGTAGAATTGAGCGATGGAGCGAACGAGGGCGTTTGTCCACTCCGTCGTAGGACATAACAAGCTCGGCGTGGTGCTTCTGGCGACGGCTTTTGCGTGCCGGCTCATGCTGTTGCGAGGGCGCAGAACAGGACGCAGTTCGGATGCCGGGAACGGGGAGGCGAGGAACAATCCTGGTTGGGTAGGCCGCCGGCGTCACGAGGGAGACACGGGCCTGCCGGAGATTTCAACATATGATTGCCCCGGACCGCCGAAACCGGTTCGATCCTGCGGACGCTGTTCGCTATCATGGAACCGTTCACCGTTTGCGCTTCCTGCCTCCCGTTTGCGACTCATGATTCAGACTGTTCCTCAGGCCGCCGCGCTCCGCGGGGCCGTGTCGTTGCCCGCCGACAAGTCCATTGCCCACCGGTCGGCCATTCTGTCGGCCCTTGGGAACGGCACGTCGACGATTCACAACTTTCCGAACTCCGCCGATCCGCAGTCCACGCTTGACTGCATCCGCACGCTCGGCATCCCAGCCAATCGCAATGCCGACGGGGTGCTGGAAGTGGAGGGGCGTGGCCTAAACGGCCTGCATCCGCCCGACGAGCCCCTCGATTGCGGCAACTCGGGCACTACGATGCGTCTGCTGTCCGGCGTGCTGGCGGGGCAGGAGTTCGGCTCGGTGCTCACCGGCGACGAGTCGTTGCAGCAGCGCCCCATGGAGCGCATTGCCGATCCGCTCAAGGCCATGGGGGCGCGCATCAAGCTGGTGGAAGGACACGCGCCCATTCGCATTCGGGCCATCCGATCGGGACTGGACGGCATCGAATATCGCCTCCCGGTGGCCTCCGCCCAGGTTAAGTCGTGTGTGTTGCTTGCGGGGCTCTATGCGAACGGCGAAACCGTCATTATCGAGCCGACGCCCTCGCGCGACCACACCGAGCGGATGCTGGGCCTCAAAGTCGACGAGGTCGGCGGGGTTCGGCGGCTCACCGTTGAGGAGGGGCACACCATTCCCTCCACCACCTGGACGGTGCCGGGCGACTTCTCGGCGGCGGCCTTCTTTCTGGTGGCGGGGACGCTGGTGCCGGACAGCGAGTTGACGATGGAGGGCGTCGGTCTCAACCCCTCCCGCAACGCACTGCTGGAGGTGCTCGACGACATGGGCGCCAACATTGCCGTGGAGAATGAGCGCGTGGAAGGCGCCGAACCGGTGGGCGACATCACCGTCCGGTCGGCCCCCCTTACGGGCACTGAGGTCGCCGGGCGCCTCGTCCCAAATCTGATCGACGAAATCCCGGTTATTGCCGTGGCGGCGGCCTGTGCGGAGGGCACGACGGAGATTCGGGACGCCGAGGAACTGCGCGTCAAGGAAACCGATCGCCTCCACGCGATGGCGGACAACCTGAACGCGCTCGGCGCCGACGTCAAGGAGCGGGACGATGGCCTCATCATCGAAGGCAACGGCCCCAACCTGTTGGGAACCACCGTGCGCAGCTTCGACGATCACAGAGTGGCGATGTCCATGGGCGTGGCCGGGCTCGTTGCACACGGCTCCACCACGATCAACGATGCAGAGTGCGCAGAGGTGTCGTTTCCCAACTTCTGGGAGGAATTGGAACGCGTCGCTTCGTTCGGCGAGTAGAGCGCACCGTCGATTGTAGACTCTCGGGCCCCGCAAGGGCCCCGGCGGCGCATCCAGGCCGGCCGGCCCGTCGTGCGCGTCTGGGGGACGTACGCCGTTGTACAGCGTTACTGATACGTGAATGGGCTCCTAAAGATGATTCCGACTATTAGCATACCACGGTCTTTACCAAAAGAAAGAGAAAGTTTACCTACCTGTGCACGGATCAGTAAGAATGAGACAGGTGTGGAGGCCGGAGAGACTGTGGACTGATGGAGGAGAACCGCATGGGCATCGCCGAGCTGTCCGATGAAGGCCCGTCTGTTTGTTGTCTCCAGAGAACCGGAGCATCGGGGCGTACGACCGATGCTGGACTGAGAAGCCCGCTGCAGTTGCCGTGCGCAGAGGTACGTATGAACCGGGCAACCGAAAACCTTAAAATTGTGCTTGACTTTCCACGTATATTTTATTTACAAGAAAGATGCTCGGTGTCGAGGTACTGGCTTCCCCACCCGTCGTTTAGCGGCTTCCCCACCCGTCGTTTAGCGGGGAGGCATTGTTGCAGGGCATAGTCGATAGCGACACGGGTTGATCGGTGCCTCTGAAGCGAAGCCCCCAGCCCCAGGCTGCGCGCAGTCCCGGGACGTACAGAGGGATAAGACCCAGCCCGGCTTTGCGTCTACTGCACTTGTTCTTACGTACTACGATACATCGTTATGTCGAAGAGTTATCAGCACCAGAAGCCGCCTTCTCGGGTTGACCTGACACTTGACGTGGACGTCGGAGAGCCGCCCGATAAGGATGAATTGCCCCTCCGACTTTTGGTGACAAGCGATCTGACGGGGGAAAAAGAAGACATTCCCCTTGAGGAACGGGATGTCGTCAGTATAACGTCAAACAACTTCGAAGAGGTGATGGGGTCCTATGACCTGAGTCTTGACTACACCGTTCCGGACAAGCTTACAGAAGACGGCGAAATGGAGGTGTCGATCGAGTTCGATACCCTGGACTCGTTTGGCCCGGAAGCCGTTGCGCAGCAGATTCCGGAATTGAGTCGGCTTCTCGCCGCCCGCAATCTGTTGGAAGACCTGAAAAACCGTCTAATCAGCATGAGGGAGTTTCGAGAAGAGCTGGAACAGATCATTAGCGACGAGGAGGCCCGAGAGGAACTTCTGGAAGAATTGCAGTCCGTTGTGAAGAACGACGGAGGCGAGACGCCGTCTTGAGAAGGAACGAAACCCCAGGGAGGCGTGACGTTCCCGACCCGTGAGAGCGTACGTAAACAATTTTCCTTGGCTTGATCCGGAGATCTCAGTTCTGGGAATCCTAGATTGAGGCAGTCTCAAATTGTCAAGAGCCGTGTTCAGCAATGGGCGCAAACGGACTATAGAAACGGGGTCATGGATCGATAGGGCCGCCGGCGATTGGGTCTCGTGCCACGGTACGATGACCAGAACACAAGTATGGACGAAGAGAGGGCTTCTCAGACCGTAACGGTGCGGAGTGGGGCCCGCTACGCCCATCAAGTGTCCTCGCCGCTTACCCTTGAACGTGTTCGCGTTGAAAGTGCCCATTTCCCGATGTACAAGAGTGCGGATCCTCCGACCGGGATTGGGAGGGACTGGAGCTGCAAAAGCGCGCCGCTTACAACACGACGGTGGAAAAGGGGGGGGACGGATCCCGACCCCGTGAGTCACAGCGGAGGCGAAAAGATTCGGCTCCAGGTCTGCCTAACGTATAATCCGGTACACGAGTCGCCTGTGCGCGGGGTGCTGTACGGGGAGCCTGTAGAGTGCGAGGATCCGGCGTTCATGTTTTCGTCCGACGAACAGGACATGTACGAGCTTACGAAGGGGCAGAACCTCATTTCGGTGGCGGGAAGTGGGGCGCTCGGAGAGTGGCCGGGTCGACGGACGCGCACCCTCCAGTGGACGTTCGTGCCCGACGACGCAGACGAAATTTCGCTTGGTACGTCGGGGAGACATACCGTCTTCGTCACGTTTGGTCCGCCCCGGAAAGAGGGAGAAGTGGAGGATGGAGCGTCGGTCCAGCGCATGCAGGAGGCGACGAGGAGAATTCGCGGCATCGGTCCCTGTAACTACCCGAAGCTCCTCCACAAGCTGTTCAAGACGTTTTCGGGGTACGCGCTGGAAGGGACGAGTCTCTCTCAGGAAGAGAGGGCGGAGATTCAGCAGAATCCGCAGTTGGAAGAGTACATGAGGGCCGTGGACTGGCCGCGGTTTTTGCACTCCGCAAAGTACGGGTCGCCGGAGCGGGCAGCGACGTTGAAGGAGCAGGGGGGAGCGTGGCCCCTGGCCGATTTGGAGCGCTTTCGGGGGGAGTGTCAGGCCATCATATTCTTCATCCGCGGGGTGGTCATGCAGGTCGGGCTTCCCGGGACGATTGAAGTAAAGTATGTCACCGCCGATTGCAATCGGCCCGGAGAAGCGATTATCTGCGATTCTCATTGCGCACCCCGTGGAGAGGGAGAGGGGGAATATGCACTCGTCGATAGACCGGTCGTCGCGAACCGATTGTACGGCACGTACGACAGTAGGGTTGGGTTCAACAAGTTCGAGGCCTATATGCGATATCGATACACGCGGAATGGACAGAATCGGCAATCCTGGTACGGGGGCGGTATCGCACGGAATATGGACGAGCCCCAGAACGACTCGCCGTCCGCAGAGGTGCAGCAGGTGCTTCTTGGGGCATTTACGGGGATAGCTCAATACGTCTGGAGACGAAAAAACGGCATGTTGCGGCGAAAAGTGAGGCGGTATATTCCATTTCCGTGGAACGACCAGAGAGAACAGGGAAACGCATGAGAGTACCGCCGGAAGCTGGTATGTTGATCTGTAGCCGAGACAGGGGGCGACGTTGCAAATGGTGCCCCAGAACCAAGCACACCAGTGTCCCAGAGCGGAGCTACTGGGCGAACGCAGAAGCCATTTGCAACGAGATCCACGAAGTCGCAGCGCCCTGAGCGGAGCGAAGAAGCACTCCTGGAGTGGCCACAGAACGCTTGCCAACCAGCTTCTCACGCATTCATGATCAATCGGCAGGGACCGTGCTGCAGGAGTCGGCGCATGCAGAATGAGCATTGACGCCGCAGTATGTGCGTGAGATCCATAAGCTTGCGTCCATCCCAATACCTCTGCAACCCCGAACTTTGTAGGCGGATGTAGTATCACACGGCAATCGCATCGCGGAAACGACCTCCCGCTGCGCTCCAGACGCAGTGGACCCACCATGAATTGCCTCAGATAATATAATACCGTTTTCGGATCACGGTGGGTGGTGATCGCCAGCTGCGATCAGTGGGACGCCTGGGGCGATCGAAAGAGACCGGGCGAAGAGCCGATTGTCTCGCCGTGTTGACATGCTACCTAACGTTTATCCGGTCGGGGGGCTATCCGACTTGACAGAAACAGGCTTCTGCGGAATTTCGGCATCGACAATTCAAATCCGTATAAAACGACCCCGTGGTCGTTACGGTAGTTTGACATTGTTGGAGGCATGTATTTGGTTTTAGGCTGAAAATGAGCAAATCTGCTGGAAAACTCTATTTTTAGCCGCATCAGAAATTCCCCCGCCGGTTCTCGGCGGCGATGCATATTTGGGGTGGCCCGTCGTTTCTGTTTCGCTTTTCCACCGTTTCCGTTCTCATAGAGAGCGGAATCTCCTCCGAAGAAACTTTTCCCGTCGTGTAGGCGACGAAATTCGACTCGGTCAGGGAGGTCGTGGGAAGGACAATTGCTCGCGCCCGGCTGATTGAAGCACACGACTCGTGTCGTCTCCGTCTCGGGCATCGGAGTCATCGGCCACCTCGGAGCAGACAGAGGCGGGTGCCACCGTCTCGGACCGAGACCGATGAAGGGAGCTTCGACCGTCGGTGAGGAGCGCGCCGGTCGCGTCCGCCCCCTCTAGTCTATACGACCCATCTCGCATGATTTTCCGCGTCTTACCTACGTTCCACCAGATATGTCGACGCTTTCTGAACGCGCCGCCAACGTTTCCCTCTATTCCTTCGCCCCCTCCGCCCTGGACGCGGACACGTTTCAGGTCGTTCGCTTTGAAGGCGAGGAGGGCCTCTCTCAGTCCTTCCGCTTCGATCTGCAACTCGTCTCGGAGACGCCGGACATCGCGTTTGAGGATGTGGTGAACCAGCCGGCCACCTTCACGATGATGCGGGGGGAGGAGGCTGTTCCGATTTCCGGGATTGTGACCGACCTCTCCCAGCACGGGCGGACGGCCGACTACGTTGCCTACGAGGCCACCCTTCGGCCTCGTCTCTATCGGCTGTCGCTCAACCACGCGAGCCGCATCTTTCAGGAGATGACGGTGGAGGAGATTCTCACGACGGTGCTGGAGGAGAACGGACTGTCGTCCTCGGATGTCCGGTTTTCGCTGGGGGCCTCGTACAGCCCGCGCGAGTACTGCGTGCAGTATCAGGAGACGGATTTGGCCTTCTTCCAGCGCCTGACGGAGTTTGAGGGGATGTACTACTACTTCGACCACAGCGACGGCCGGGACACTCTCGTCGTGACGGATCAGCGCGACGCCCATGAGCCGATGCCGGCGCCGGCGACGCTTTCCTACCACGACGGCGCCGGGGGCATGGTCGGCAAGAAGGAGGAAACGATGAGGCAGTTTGTCTGCGAGGAGCAGATGGTGTCCGGGTCGGTCCAACTGGCGGACTACAACGACCGCACGCCGAATACGACGACGGTTCAGTCCGAGGGGGAGGGGCCGGGCACCCGGTACGAGTACGGGGAGCATTTTCGGGAGGCCGACCGCGGGAACCGGCTGGCCG
>CAYOWD010000077.1:0-16164 GCA_964407535.1 uncultured Salinivenus sp.
TCAGCTCAGAATCTGCGTCAGCTTCAGCAGGTCGTAGTCGATGGACTTGCGGCGGTTGTAGACGTTCTGGAGGGGCGTCAGCTTGATCTCGCCGTTCACGAGGCCCACCATCACGTCCGAGTGGCCGTCGAGCAGCGACTCCACGGCCGCTACGCCGAGCCGACTGGCCAGCACCCGGTCGCTCACGGTGGGGGTCCCGCCGCGCTGGGTGTGGCCGAGGATGGTGGAGCGGAGGTCGATGTCTTCAAAGTCCGGGTCGTCGCGGAGGGCCCGTTCGATGCCGCGGGCGCCGCCGAGCTCGTCGCCCTCGGCCACCACCACGAGCGTCGAGCGCCGCTGGGCGGACATGAGCGACAGGATGCGCTCCTTCACCATGTCCATCTCGGTGATCGTCTCCGGAATCAGAATCAGCTCTGCGCCCCCGCTGATGCCACTGTTGAGGGCAATGAATCCGGCATCGCGGCCCATGACCTCCACGAGAAAGAGCCGGTTGTGCGCGTCGGCGGTGTCGCGGATCCGGTCGATGTTGTCGAGGGCCGTGTTGAGGGCCGTGTCGTAGCCGATCGTGGCGTCCGTGCCGTAGAGATCGTTGTCGATCGTGCCGGGGGCTCCCACGACCGGAAACTCATGCTCCTGATGCAGTTGCGAGGCCCCGCGAAACGTGCCGTCGCCGCCGATGGCCACGAGGGCATCGATTTGCTGCTTGCGCAGCTGGGCCGCGGCCTCGGCCCGACCCTCCTCAGTCCGAAATTCATCGGAGCGGGCACTTTTCAACACCGTGCCGCCCGTTTGCATGATGTTGGACACCGACCGGTGATCCAGCTCCACGAAATCGCCGTCGATCATGCCCTCATAGCCGCGCCGAATGCCGGTCACGCCGATGTCGTTATTGAGAGCGGCACGCACAACGGCGCGCAGGCACGCATTCATTCCGGGGGCATCGCCCCCACTCGTATACACGCCGAGACGCTGAATGTCCTTCATAGTGCAAAAGGCAGGTCGATGAGCGTTTCTGTGAGCGGGCGAGGACGAGGGGGAGTGTAGATGAGCGCACCCCGCGGCGGTACGGATCGGCGTAGGAACCGTTCACTGCCCCACGCTCGATTCAGATCCGTATTAGGCACGCACGCGCTTTGGGCGGAGCCCATCGGTACGCGTTCTCACGGATCGGCATTTTTCTGAAAAGGGCGTCTTCCATTGGGGCTAGCCGTCTCCGCTCGGAGAGTGGGGTCTGGCTATCACAATACCGATCTGGTGATCGATCTTCTGAATGTACTGTTGAAGATCAGGCGAAACCATTACGCCGTCGGACAGGGACGCGTGCAGGAAGCCTTTCTTCCCGTCTTCGTGGGCGTACACGAACCCCGTGTGGGAAATGTCGAGGCCTTCAACCGAGGTCGCAATGCCCACAATGTCGCCCGCCCGCAACTGGTCGTAGACGGCCCGGATGGAGTCCTGCGGAACGTACCGGACGGGGCGGGCCTGCTGCTGCGCCTGTAGGCGCTCCTCCATGGCCTGCACACAGGCGTAGAGACTGTCGTTGGTCGCAAAGCGGTCGTAGCTGGACCGGTGGGTGCTCATGAAGTTCAGCGAATCGGTCAGGTGGGGGCCACCGAGGTCGTCGTCGAGCCGCTCCACGATGCCGCGTTCCTCATTGTCGGCCATCCACTCGGTAAAGTAGTGGAGACGACTGCAGTAGCCCTGAATGGTGCCGTCGCGGTAGCGTTGCTCGGCCAGGCGACGGGCAAAGCCCGCATACGTCGTGTCGCTGGCCTGTATCCCCCGCGCCATGGCGAGCACCGTCTCCACGAACGTCACACAGTCGAAGCCGTCGAGCCGGACGACGAGGCGTTCGGTGTCGCCGGCATCGAGGGTGCCTTCGAGGTAGGGACGCCCGCGAAACTGACGCCCGAGGGTCTGGATGAGGCGTCCCAGAGAGCGCTTGGGATTCTGCTGCACCGCATCGGCGTTCATGACGGCTGCAAATCGGGCGGCGGTGGCGGAGTCGGGCGGCGTGAGTGCACGATCGGGAAGCGCGGGCGCCGCTGTCGTCGTGTCCGGCTCCGACGCTGCATCCGAGGCGGGTTGGCATCCCGGCGTTCCCAACAGCATAACCGGCAGGAATGCGACGAGCAGCCCGAGGAAATGTCGAAGCGAGACATGCATGAACAGAAGCCACTATCACCGAGACTGGATGCGTTCTCACCCACTGAGGCCGTCCTCCGTTCCAGGGGCGGACGTGGACGGGTCAGTTGTCGAGACAGGCTGATCCAGCGCGGCGGCCGCGGCGTCCGACAGGGGCCACCAGGTCGTCTCCACGGACAATGCGTGGTCGAGCCGCTCCATATAGTCGGGCCGGGGAATCTCGACGACCCCGAAGCGCTCTAGGTGCTCGGTCGAATACTGGGTGTCGAGCAGTGTAAAGTCGCCGGCCCGGAGCTGGCGCACGAGATGGACGAGTGCCACCTTGGAGGCGTTGCTGACCTCGAAAAACATGGATTCTCCGAAAAACGCGCCGCCGAGGGCCACGCCGTAGAGGCCGCCGGCGAGGGTATCGCCCTGCCAGCACTCCACGCTGTGGGCAGCGCCCTGCTCGTGTAGCTGGGTATAGGCCCGAATGATGCGTGGGGTGATCCACGTGCGGTCGCGGTCTGCACAGGCCCGAATGACGGCTTCGAAGTCGTGGTCGGAGGTGACCGCAAACTCGCGGTCTTGCACCCGCTTGCGGAGGTTGTGGGGAATGTGGAAGTCGTCGAGGGGCAGATGCGCTCGGGGATCGGGCGAGTACCACCGAACGGTGCCGGTACGATCGTCGCCCATCGGAAACATGCCGTGGGTGTAGGCACGAACGAGCAGAGACGGGGTAAGGGGAACGTCTTCGGGCACGGTCGGAACGGACTTGATTCCCAACGGAATGCAGCATTCAAACCATTGTCCCCGGCGAGAGTTTGTGTCGGCCCCGTGGTTTTCTGCATCAATGCCCGTTTCCGCTATGGATACGCCTTCTTACCGGGCCGTGGTCGGCGACCGGTCGTTTGATTTTTCCTTTTCGGACGCGGCGGAGGGGCACGTCCGCATCGACGGCGAGGAGAAGCCGTATTCGTTCGAGGTGCTGCGCGAGGGATACGCGTCGCTCATCGTAGAGGGGCGCAGCGTGCCGGTATCCGTCGAGCCGTTGGGGGACGGCCGGCTGGAGGTCACCCTTGCGGGCCGGCGGACGATGGTCGAGGTGAAGGATGAGCGCGACCTGCTGGTGGACAAGTTTGGGCTGGGCGCCGACGAGGGGAGTGGCGGCGAGGTGCGGGCGCCGATGCCGGGACTCGTCATTGATGTCATGGTGGAAGAGGGCGACTCGGTGACCGCCGAGCAGGGCCTCCTCGTGCTGGAGGCGATGAAGATGGAGAACGAACTCAAGGCCTCGTCCGGCGGCGTCGTGGACGCGATTCACGTGGCCGAGGAGGATGCGGTTGACAAGAACGACCTGCTGGTGGAGATTGCCCCGGCGGATTGAGCAACGTCAAGTGCGGAATTGGAAATTCGGAGTGCGGAATGTAGGCCTCCCGACGCTGCCCCGAACGAATGGATCGTTTTTATTCGTCGGCTTCGGCGCATCGTTGACGCCGCCCCTCCGCCGCGTGCCTTCCTGGATTCGCACGCGGTCCTCACGCTTTTGGTCGTCCGGCGACTCTTCGGACGATGGGTCACTGTCGTTGTTCGGCATCGGGAGCGGCCTCCGGGGAGTCGGGTTCGGGGGGAATTTCGATGGTACCGATCTGTAAATAAGGTTTCCCTTATCTCAGATGGCTTTGTTAAACGAAGATTGCTGGCGCATACGGAGAATGTCCCCTGAGATCACCCGTTCAGGAAGCTGTCGTACTCGTTTTCGGCATCCCCAGCTGGGTCATCTGATTCAGCGTCTTCGCGTTCAGTCGAACTTCGGTCCGCTCGTTTTCCCAAGTGCGTGCCTCAACAAACCGTCCCATCAGTCCTTTGAACCGATAGACGGCCGTCTCAGCCAGGCTCCGCCGATGATCCCCCTGCGTTCGTTTCCACTTGTTTCGCCCATGCCCGCGAATGTATCGGATTGCCTCATCGCGTGGAAGCGGCAGGCCCGCTGAGTTCCCGTGCTTCTTGATCTTAGCGTTTTTCTGCGGCGGAATCACCGGGGTGGCCTCATAGTCACTGATCGCCTCGTAAACGTCGAAGGGGTCGTAGGCTCCGTCCGCACCGACCTTGTCGAGCGTCGTCTCCGAGCCTTCTGTTTCCGAACCTTCAAAAAGTGCCCCGTCCAGCAGCGGCTCGACCTGCGACCCGTTTCCGGAGGTGTTGTCCGTGAGCGTTACCGCAGTAATTTCCCTCGTGTCGCTGTCGACCGCAAGGTGGAGCTTTTGCCACGTGCGCCGCTTTTGCTTTCCGTGGATGCGCTGTTTCCATCCTCCTTCTCCGTAGACCTTGAGTCCGGTACCAGATGCATCGGGGAGCTCTTCGAGGAGGCCGAAAGATCGATATCCAGATCTCTTTTCCGTTTCGAAAGAGTCGTTGGAAATCTGAGATTTCCCTATCGGGAACCAGCAGGTCCTCCAATCCCATGAGCTCGAAAAGCGACGCCACGAATCCCTCCGTTTCGCGCAGGGTCAAACCGTAGACCATCTTAACTGAAGACACGTTTCGATGGGACTGTCGGCAAAGATCCATTGTGCTCCCTGTTGAGGCTCACGGTCGGCCCTCCACTCCTGAATCGTTTGTTCAGCGATCCAGATCGTACGGCGGCCTCGATTGACAAGGGGATCGCTGTATTCTCCCCAGTTTTCGACTGTGGGAGCCTCTTCAGAGCTGTTCATTGTTGGGGAAAAGTCGGAAGAAAAAGTGCATCGACCAGACGGGTAGCCTCCGCACCAACTGGAATCCGCGAGGTTTGCCCTACAATCGGATCCTGACCAGTCCTTCATTCAACAAGGCCATTACAGAGACATGCTGTTCGCCTTCGCCGACGCGGAGGGTGAGTATCTGGTCATCGGAGCCTATGCGATGATTGCCCCCTCTCCCCCGACATCCACGCGCGCCGGGTGACATCGATCTGTGGGTCCGGTCCAGTTCACCGAACGCCTGATGGGCCCAGGAGCCTAGCGCAGTTCATCGAACCGTTCGTGCGATAAACGCGAGAGGGCGGCTACAAAAGCGTCTGCTCGAACGCTTCTTCCTCCGCCTCGACCGTCTCCAGAAATCGCTCCAGCAGCGGCGACTCCTCATCGCGCCGATACGCCACTCCGAGCGTGAGAGGCACCGTCGGCTCCGCGATTTTCGCGTACGTCACGCCCGGCCGTTCGATTTGCACGTTGGAGGCGTGCGCGACGGAGACGCCCAGCCCCGCTTCGACGAGGCCGAGGTAACTCTCCCCCCGCTCAATCTCCTGAATAATCCGCGGCGTGAAGCCGGCGTCGTGACAGGCCCGTACGTAGGCATCGTGGAGGCGCGGCGCCCCACCCCGCGCCCAGATGACGTGCGGCTCGCCCTCCAGCTCGCGGAGCGGCACGGTGTCCCGATCGGCCAGCCGGTGCCCCGTTGGCAGCACCGCAACCATCGGCGCGGTGAACAAGGGCCGAACCCGCAGACCGCGCTCGTTGATGGGCAGAAACAGGAAGCCGGCGTCGCTTTCCTCTTCGCGCAACGCCGTGACCTGCTCGCGGGTCGTCTGCTCCACGAGGTCGAGTTCCCCATAGGGCCGTTGTGCCTGAAAGGCTTTTATGATCGTGGGCAGCCCGCTCCGCATCGCCGTGCCCTCGTAGGTGATCGTCAGCAGTCCCGCCAACCCGTCCCGCGCCGCCTGCGCCACCGACTCTGCGCGCCGTGCTTCCCGCAACACCCGCTTCGCGTACGGCAAAAACGTGCGCCCCGCTTCCGTCAGCTCGACCCCGCCGGTGGACCGCTCAAAGAACTGGACGTCCATCTCGTCCTCGAACGCCCGGATCTGCTGGCTGAGCGTGGACTGAGCCACGAAGACGGCGTCCGCGGCGCGGCCAAAATGTAACTCTTCGGCAAGGGCTGTGAAGTAGCGGAGGTGTCGCAATTCCATGGGGAGGGTGAGATTAATGCAAGAGGGGCCGACTGAATCCGCTTCCACAACCGGAAAAGCGCTTCGAATGTATCAGGCTTGTATGGTCGATCGATGCAATCGATCAAGGTGAGCGAAAAACTCCATGAAACGGCATCGAGGGGGACCGTTACCACCTATCGCGGGCCTGCTGGTGGGGAGAACCCATAGGTTTACACACCTGTAACCCGGTTGAGTTGCCTGTATGCGTCCCATCCTGCCCAATCGACAATCCCGAACGGAATGGTCGAAATGAAGACGGATTGGCCCTCGATGTAGCGACTGCCCGTTCATTAACGGAGTCGGTTTTCGCTCATAACCTTCTTCTGCTCCATGACACTTTGGTCCCGACAGGGTGCCGTGCTCGGAGCGTGCACCCTCGCCTTTTTTGCCACCATGGCCGCACGGCTTGTGATTAGTCCGGTGGTGCCGTCCATCGGCAGTGCCTTCGGCGTGCCCAACGGCGCGCTGGGGCTTGCCCTTACCGGGATGTGGATGGGCTACGCCGCCGCGCAGTTTCCGAGCGGCCTGCTGGCCGATCGCTACGGGGAACGGCGGATCATTCTCATGGCGGTGGGCGGCACGGCCGTTGCGAGTGCCCTGCTTGCCCTTGCTCCCACCTATCCTGTCTTCCTGCTCGGGACGGTCGTAATGGGCACCGTCGCGGGCCTGCACTACAGCGTCGCTACGTCCCTTCTCACACGCACGACCGATCAGATTGGAACGGCCATTGGCATCCATACGGCCGGCGCCCCCATAGCGGGTGTGCTCGTGCCCATGGCTGCTGGGGCCGTCGGCGCATGGCTGGGCTGGCGATGGGCTCTTGCACTCGGAGCGGTCGTTTCCCTTCCCGTCATCGTGCTGGTGATCTACGTCGTTCGGCCGCGGCCGCCGGTGCGCCCGGACGAGTCGGTATGGAGCCGCTTTCGGCTCGGTCCCCTCATGAACCTGCTCCGCCGCCCGCCCATCGCCCGGACGGTCGGCCTGTCCGCCACCGGCATGTTCGTATGGCAGGCCACCGCCTCGTTCCTGCCCGCCTTCCTGGTGGCTCACCATGGCTTCTCGGCGGCCACAGCGGGAGCGCTGTTCTCGGGGTATTTCCTCGTGCAGGGCCTCACACAGCCGGGCATCGGGGCGCTTTCCGACCGTATTGGGCGGAACGCCGCCGCAAGCCTGGCCGTCGGGATCGGCATCGTCGGGTACAGCCTGCTGGTGTTCGGCGGTGGACTGATCCTGGCGGTCTTGTCGGTGAGTCTGGCCGGGCTGTCGATGGGCTGGGGCGCGGCTCTCATGCCGAAGTTTATGGACCACCTCGACGACCATGAGCGCAGCTCCGGCTTCGGGCTCGTCCGCACCGTGTACATGATGCTCGGCGCGGCCGGCAGCGTCGTCACGGGCTTCGTGGCCGATCTTCTGGGGTGGGACGTGGCGTTCTGTGGCCTCGCCCTGCTTCTGGTGGGCATGCTCGCGGCCCTGCTTCACATTATGGGGCGGGAGCAGACCGCCCCCCCGGCACGGGTCTCGGCCTGATGTGCATTTCGGAATGTGAGTCGGCTTTGCAGCGCCGCCCGTCCAATCGGCTCCGTGAACATCGTCGGTCGCCTACACGGTCGATTCGTCTCGGGGAATCAGCTCCGGACGGGCCCGGCAGTAGGCAACGACACACTCCTTCAGAAAGTCGAAGAGATCATCCTGCAGGTACGGGGCCTCATGGTCGGCCAGGCGACGCATGGCCGACCGGGCGTCCCGGCGCTGCTGCTGCGACAGGCACTCGGCCGAGCAGAGGTGACGCTCCAGGAAGGCCCGCTGTGTCTCGTGGAGGTCGGACCAGTTGGCATTGCCGTTGCGGTGGGCTTCATCTTTCAAGTTGCCCACCGCCCGCCGCAACTCGCCCTGCACCGTGTCGGCCCGCCCGTGGTCGGGCACCAGGTGCTCCCAGAGCCACTCGTAAATGTCGGCCTCCAGGTCGACCCGATCGTATCCGGCGGCAAGCCCGGTTGTCGGCTCTGGCTCCAGTGTGGTCGCGGCTCGGACGGCCGGGGGCACCGGCTCGCCCAAAAACTCGCGGAAGGCGACGGGATCCCATATGTGTCCGTTATGGCGGGCCGTGTCCGTCAGGGGCGCTCCGTGATCGAGCAGCACCTGGGCCACGGGACGCGGGTCGTCGAAGGCGTTTGCAAACGCCATTGCCAGCGGTGTTAAATCGTTGTCGTTTCGGGCCGCCACGTCGGCCCCCACGTCCAGCAGTCGGGCCGCCACCTGGGGACGGTTCTGGTCCGCCGCCTTGTGCAGGACCGTGTCGCCGTACCCAGCGTCGGGCACGTAGTTGACGTCAGCATCGGCGTCTAGGAGCCATTCCACTATGTCGAGGCGGCCCAGGGAGGCCGCTACGGACAGCGGCGTATCCCCCAAATCGTTGCATGCATGCACGCCGACGATCGAGACAATCTCACGTGCCCTCGCCAGGTCGACATCGTGTTCGTCGTAGCCGAGGGCGTAATGGTAGCTCCAGGGAAGGTCCTCCGGCATATCAATGAGAGGCCACCGATCTGTGATTAGTACGTTTCGCTTTCGTCTGCGGCTGCCCCCGCGGTTCCCATTGGGGAAAATACGGACGTTCGTGCGGACCCGTATCCCCGTCGTGCTGATTGGGGGAGCTATGATACCTGTATGAAAGAAAAGGTCAAGCACACAGATCCCCTGTGCGCCTGAAATCCTGATTTTTCAGGAGGCCTGTTGGGCAGCGCGTTGGTTGAGTGCGGGAAACGGACGTCTCAAGGTCGTTTGCGTGTCGGGCAAGAATCGTTTGTGACCGGAGGGTCTTGTCAACCATTCCTGTATGGGAGACTCGTGCCGACAGCTTCATCCTCGTCCGGGGATGTCCTCTCTGGGAGGCCTGTCTTCCCTGGGAGGTCCCCCTCGCTGAGAGGACGTCCGTTTTGGATGAAGACCATCGGCACGGTCTACCGATCCGTGAATAAGTTTCTAAAGTTCGGTCTCGCTCATAACTGAGCACGGTTCACACCAGGCCGAAGAAGATCGTTTACGTACTTTCTCACGGATCGGTAATGTCACATCGGGTTTGAAGACCGGGGAGCCTATACCCACAGTGGTCGAGTACATTGTCCCGGTTGCAGAGTCGGCCGGGCTTTCGCCAGGCGACTAATTCGGTATAGGAGGCTTCCCCGGCCCCTCGATCCGCTCGATCGCGCCGGAACCTTGCGGCCATTTTCCGCAGAACAAGTCTTCAGCAGAAAAGCGCCTTCAAGCCGGAGGACTTCGTCGACGCGTGCCGAAGCGGAACCGAGAAATCGCTGTGGTTGGTAGCTGCTTTGATGTTTCCAGAGTGAAGCAGGCCATCTAGATGGCCTTGGTCAAGTTCTTCATGCCCGAGGGGCTTGCCATCAGAAGTTTGGCTTCGAAGGCCAAGCTGGCAATAGCGCCAAAGCTTCCGTTTGGATCCGAATCGGTGAGGCATCTGAATCAGGGCGTCAAAAACGTGGGTCCCGATCGGTCCGACGCCGGGAACCTCCTGAAATTCTTCAATCTCCGCGTATTGATCTCCTAAGTCGAGCATCTGTTCTTTGGCATCGGACCGGGCCTGAAGAGCAGCCTCCATCATAGGGCAGCCTCCATCATAGGGCAGCCTCCATCATAGGGCAGCCTCCATCATCTGGTACAGGCCGCGGAGCTGCCGCTGGGTCTCCGGGTTCGAGAGCTGGTCGAGATAGTCCTCCCGACCGCATCTTGTGTAAATCCGATCGCCACTGATGTCGAGCACGCCCCAGCGTCGAAGAGCTTGCGTGTACGTCGAGCCCGAGGTATGCTGTAGTCATAAGGACGGTTGTGGTGGTTTGTAGGAGCTTGGCTGTTCCCAACGTAGCCACCACAGGCGTCCTTTTCTTTCAATGATGCCCGGTTAAGGATTCGGGTTTGGAAGTACGTAAGTGAGAAGGTATGTACGTAAGGCCCATTCGTTTGCGCCTATGTCGATATTTTTGCAACCCCGAACTTTGTAGGCGGATTTGGGGTCAAGGGTACAGGGGAGAAATGTGGAGATCTAGGTCGAACGTCCGACCGTGTTTGTGAGCATATCAGCCGCCTTCTCCCCAATCATAATCGTCGGCGCATTCGTGTGTCCCCCAATGATCGTCGGCATAATGGACGCGTCGACAACGCGAAGTCCCTCCACCCCATGCACGTGAAGGCGATCATCGACGACGGCCTGTTCATCGGTTCCCATCTTGCAGGTACCGACCGGGTGATAGACCGAGTGTCCTTGCTCGCGGATATATTCGAGAAGTGCCTCGTCATCCTGTACGTCTGTCCCGGGTCGGATCTCTTCGCCGAGGTATTCGTCGAGAGGAGGGGTGCGAGCGAGTTCCCTACTTCGTCTAATGCCCTCGAGGAGCATCTCGCGGTCCGCTGGTTCCGTTAGATATTGGGGATCGATGGCCGGATCGGCGTGCGGGTCGGCAGAACGAAGGGTAATGCGTCCCCGGCTTTTCGGTCGCAGTTGTACTGGGCCGAAGCTGAATCCGCGGGTCCGTTCCGGATTGTCGAAGCGGTGCATTCTCGGATGAGCAGCAGCCGAGAGGATCTCAAGGTCGGGGGCTGGTCGGTCCGCTTGCACCCGGATGAATCCGCCTGCCTCAGCGATGTTGGAGGTAAGCGGCCCCTGATTGAAGAGGAAGAACCGCGCGAGATTCAGGGGGAACTGGAGAACCCCATCGATGTCGTCGAGGGTGCGTCCCTTCGTGACATCATACGCGACGAGGGCCGTCAGGTGATCTTGGAGATTACGGCCAACGCCGGGAAGGTTTTGCTTGACGTCGATGTCGTATTCGTGGAGGTGTTCGGCCGGACCGATACCCGAGAGCATGAGCAACTGGGGAGAGTTTATGGTTCCCCCACAGAGAATGACCTCCTCGGCTGCGTTTGCGCGACGGTGCTTCCCGTCTTGTTCGTATCGAACGCCGACGGCCCGATCCCGCTCGAACAGAATCTGTGTAGCGAGCGCCCCCGTTTCGACGGTGAGCGTCGACTGGTTGAGCACAGGAGCGAGGTAGGCATCGGCCACGCTGTGGCGCCGGCCCTGTTTTTGGGTACGATGAAAGATCCCGAATCCTTCCTGGCGTTGACCGTTGAAGTCGGCGTTGTGCTGGTATCCTGCTTCTACTGCGGCCTCGACGAACGTTTGCGAGAGGGAATGGGGGGAGTGGGGATCAGTGACGTGAAGCGGTCCGTCGGTTTCGGGGACTCCCGAGTCGACGTCATTCCCGGTGCGGTTTTCGATCTTCCGGAAGAAGGGAAGGACGTCCGAATACGACCACCCCGCATTGCCAAGATCCGCCCATCGATCGTAGTCGAACGGATGGCCGCGCGTATAAATCATTGCATTGATGGCACTGGACCCGCCGAGGGTCTTGCCGCGAGGCCAAAACATTTCGCGGTCATTCATTTCCGGCTGAGGCTCGGTGGTATACGCCCAGTCGATTTCGGTCTGGAACAGTTCGGCCCAAAAGGCCGGAATGCCGATTCCGTGCTTATCGTCGGGTCGTCCCGCTTCAAGCAGAAGGACGTTGGTATTCGGGGCATCGGAGAGCCGACGGGCCATCACACAGCCGGCGGAGCCCGCTCCGACGACGACATAGTCATAGGTGGCATCGGTCATGTGAGCAGAAAACGGTTGCAGGAGAAAAGCTTAATTTCATCTGCCAATCTCACGATACAGGAGGGGCGATGTCAACTCGGCCGTCGGTGTCAGGGCGATCGCATGTTAGAAATTCGTCCCGAACGATGGTATCGCGTTACTCGCACTGGTTGATTGCAACCTCCTCGGTGGATCTTAAAGACTGGTATTTTGATTTCACCCGTTGGGGGCTTGAGCGCAACGTGACGAGTGCGAAGCGGTCAACGCCTCCGGTTCTTCAGGCTCCAGCGACTCGGTGCTCTGCAATTGGGACGAACATCGGAGAGAACGAAAATCACGTTCCAAAAAATCAGAACAGTCTCTTAGCGTCGTGCAGCAGTCGAGAAGAACTGGACACGCAATGCAATCGAGCGGGATCGCTCAGTTGTCGGTGTTCGCTACTCTGTGCCGTAAATGTATGCGTGCGGGCGTGTTTGCGGGCTACCCTGAAGCAACGTAGAATCGGTATTTCCTGCAAGATGCAATGGCCGGGGCCGGTGTCTTGAAAATAGATGGGGGAACGACGGGGCAGGGAGAAACGGCGGCAGGGGATCCTCGCACCGAGAGCAACTACCGCATGGGTGGATCCTCGATTTACGGCAATGGAGTTGCGGGAAGCGTGCTACGAAGAGGGATTTACTGATCCGTATACGGGTCGTTAAACAATATTCTCCGTACGAGGAAGGAAATCTCAGATTTCCAACATCGGTGAGAACCCATTCACGTATCAGTATCTCCGAGGGAAACGATTGGATCGGGCACGGCGAGAAGCGCCGACTACACGTTCGAGCCCCATGTCAACGGTGTTAGGCAGAGGCCGACGGTTCGGTGGCAAAGACGATCTCCCCCAGTCCGTCCATCGTCGGCTCAATTAAGGGCACCTCCTTCGATCGGGCCATTACCTCAGCCAGGTGCTCGGGAATGTCGACCGCGTGCCCGATGCGCGGCTCCACGACCTCCGGAAACTTCGCCGGGTGGGCCGTGGCGACGAGGATCCAGTCGTGGTCGTCGTCAGGTTCGAGCCGGTCGCGCACCTCGGCGGCGGTGGCCGTGTGGGGGCACCAGATTTCGTCCCAGGCCTCGGGGCCGCGTTCGATCTGTGTGTCGATCTCCTCGTCCGTTACACGCTCGGCGTGGATGGTCTCGCGCAGGGCTTCGGCCGAAGGCCAGTGGTAACGCAGGCGCTCCATGTTGCTGGGGTCGCCCACGTCCATGGCCGTCGCCAGGGTTTGCTGCGTCTCGAACGCCTCGTAGGTGCCAGACTCCAGGAAGTGGGTGACGGGACGGTTCTCATTGGTGGCAAAGACGACCTCCCCGATCGGCAGACCGCACTCGCGGGCGTAAAGACAAGCGAGGCCGTTGCCGAGGTTGCCGGAGGGCACGATGATATTCGGACGCGTGCCGTGGGTGCGCCAGTGGCGGAGACTCGCCACGGCGTAGTAGGTCATTTGCGGCAGCAGCCGCCCAATGTTGATGCTGTTGGCGGAGGAGAGTCGCTTGCGCTCATTCCACGTCTCATCCTGGAAGGCTTGTTTGACGAGGGCCTGGCAGTCGTCAAAGACGCCGTTGACGGCCACGGTCTGCACGTTGTCGTCCCAGCCCGTGAGTTGCTTCTCCTGGCGGTCGGACACCTTTCCCTTTGGGTAGAGCACAACGACCTCCACGTTCGGCTTGCGCCAGAACGCCGCGGCAACGGCGGCGCCGGTGTCGCCCGAGGTGGCTACGAGGATGGTGAGCGGCTGGTCGGCGTCCTCGTTGAGGCGGGCGAGGCTGTCGGCCAAAAAGCGGGCGCCGACATCCTTGAACGCGGCGGTAGGACCGTGGAAGAGCTCCAGAACACTGGTATCGCGTCCCAGCTCCCGAAGGGGCACTGGGAACCCATACATGGCCTCGCAGATGCCGGGCAGGTCGTCGGAAAGCCGATCCCCCTCAAAGAAGGGCTGCAGCAGCCGCTCAGCGATGGCCTCTACGGTCTCGCAGCCGTCGAAGGCGGTTGGACCCAGGTCCGGAAAGTGCTCAGGGACGTAGAGTCCCCCGTCGGGCGCAAGTCCGTCCTGGAGGGCGGTTGAGAGGGAGACATTGTGATGATCGTCCCGAGTGCTTACGTATTGCATCGTGTACAGAGCTGGACGGATGAAGTGCAAAAGCGCCGGTTGAAGGGGTCGCAGCATCGAACGGCGATGACTCCCACGACCGGTACGGGAGTACGTTGTACAGGCTTGAATACGGACATCCCCGCTTGCACGGAGGTGCAGAAAGGCGGACCGAGCCGCACCCATATGTACCGACCGCGGTCTCCGCCGGGTCCATAAGAAAAGCGACCATTGCCACAGGGGCAAAGGCCGCTTTTCGTTATGCCTCTAATGGAATAGAGAGCAAGGAGTTACTGTCCCCCACCGCCCTGACCGCCCTGCGGTCCCCCCTGCATCCCATCGGGACGCTGCGCCTTCGCTTCCTTCTTCATCGCCTTCTGAAGCCGTTGTTTGAGCTCCTCATCCTGGCGGGCGGACTGAAGGACCTGCTGCACCATCTTCGCCTCGATGCCTTCCTTTTCCGCCTCCTTCTTCATAATCTTCTGCGTCTTCTTCTGCATCTTCATTTGCTGCTTCCGGATCTCCTTCCGGGCCTTCTTTTTCTCCGTAGAGTCCATCTCCTGCGGATTGCCATATTTCTTCTTCATGTCCTTCCGCATTTTCATCCGATCCTCGCGGGTGGCCATCTGGGTCGTGACGGCAACCCGGGCAATCTTATTGATTTGTTCGTCGGAGACGTCCGAGGAAGAGAGCGTTTTTCCTTGCGGCTGAGGCATCTGTCCCTGACCGAGGGCGGCCGGGGCAATCAGAGCCAGCGCCAGTGCAAGCACACCGAAACGAACGGACGTCAGAAAGCGAGCAATCATAAAACGTAGTCGGTCTAACGAAGCAAAATACGAAACCAAGTCTCGTCTCGACGACGAAGCGGTCGTCGTCGAAGCGTTTTGCTGTATCGAAGTATGGGTCTTCCCTCGGACAGGAGGTTCCTCCCAGCAAATCCCCGTGTGCGTTCTAGGAGGACGGAGCGAATTCGTTCAGTCCCGTCCGCATTCGGATGTGGTCGCGCTCCGAGGATGCGTTGCTTCCATTACGGGTAAAAGAGCAAACGAGACAATTCGTGCATTATTATTCGCCGGCCCGGTTGCTTTCGGAAGTGTGGAGATTCTTCACATTTTGGCGTCGTTTGTCGAGGGCCGCGTGCACGCGATCATTGAGCACAGAATCCCTCCGGGCCGAGATCATAATGAGCTCCATCCGCCCGGCATCCAGGTCTTCCTCAACCATCTTCCGCTGCATGATTTCCTGCCGCTCCTTTACCACCTTCTGCTGAACCTGACGGCGCTTGCTCTCCTCCAGCCCCTCTGGATTGCCGTATTTCTTCTGGACCTCCTTCCGATGTTGCTCCAACGCCACGAGGATAACGGCAGCAGAGGAAATTTCCTGGTCCGAAACCTCTGAGGACGACAACGGAGCCCGCCCCTCCTCCACGGTTTCCGGAAGGGGTTGAGCCACGGCCCCGGGTGCAAGCGCAGCGAGGAAGACGGAGACAAGTCCGGTGTATAGAAGCGAGAGAGACGGTCTCATTGGCATGCCATGCAATTGGTGGTAATCCTGTTTGCGATCTTCCGTGTGTCGACCGCGCAAGATCGGTGCTGGGTTCGAGGGGAACGTCCGACGGACCGTGGCCCGTGAGCATACACGCACAATCCGTGTCGGACCCTGCGGTTCGGGGCCGCCTCCCTGGACGTTCCCCCAACGTCCAGCCGTGCTCCGAACGGTCGGTCGTCCCTCCTGGATGATGCCGGTGGATTCCGCATGATCGGCATTTTTTCGCCCCCACGCAGTCGTGAAGCGAAAACGTGCGAAGGTGTTTCACCCCTTCAACTCAGGAGAGGGGCGTCATCTCAGGACTGGCAGCGGCGAGGCCGGCCTCCTCGGTACTGAAGAACCAGATGCGGACAAACAAAAAGACGGCCCTCACCACGAAGGGAGAGCCGCCGGATGCTCAAATGATGTCGGGGCAGCCGGATTTGAACCGGCGACCTCTTCGTCCCGAACGAAGCGCGCTACCGGGCTGCGCCATGCCCCGAGATCAAAATTCAGGACGTATTATAGCGGTGGTTTGGTCGTGGGATCCATCGCCGAAGCAATTTTTGACGATCTCAATGGGGATGGGCGGAGAGTTCAACGCTTATCCACACGACGCTTTCGAGTTGCGAGTTGCAAATGCCGAATGACTGGACAGCCCCCTCAATATCAATGGCCGAGCACTTCGAAATTCGCCATTCGCCATTCGCAATTCGTCACTGCCCGAATTCTTCGTACATGGCGTCGATGCGGTCGGCGTA
>CAYOWD010000078.1:0-16090 GCA_964407535.1 uncultured Salinivenus sp.
ACCCGAGTGCCCTCCCGGTCGAACTGTCCGGCTTCGACGCCCGGCGGGACGCCGAGACGGTGCGCCTCGCCTGGCAGACCGCCTCGGAGACGAACAACGCCGGCTTCCACGTCGAACGGCGTGCCGCAAGTGGCGCCTGGATCGACCTCGGCTTCGTCGAGGGCCGCGGCACCACCGAGTCGCCCCGGACCTACCGCTTCGACGACCCGGCGCTTCCCTTTACGGCCGACTCGCTGCACTACCGCCTCCGTCAGGTGGATCTCAACGGCACGGCGACCCTCTCGAAAGAGATCGTCGTGCGGCTCGGCGGCCCCGACCGGTTGACACTGTTTGCTCCGTACCCGAACCCGGCCCGCGGCGCGGCCACGCTCCGCTACACCCTGCCGACGGCGACCGACGTGCGGATCGAGGTCTACAACGTGCTCGGCCAGCGAGTTGCCACGCTCGCCGGCGGGCCACAGTCTGCCGGGCGTGCCGAACAGCGGCTGGACACAAGCCGGCTTGCCAGTGGCACGTACTTCGTGCGCTTGATGGCCGGCGGCCAGGTGCAGACCCAGCGGCTCACGGTCGTACGGTAGCCCCCTCGCCCGACGCCGGCGAGAGGAAGTCTGGACCGACCAGCGTCGGGGCTCCTCAACTCGGGGCGAGGCCGACCCAAACTCTTTTTCTAACACAAATCCAACGAGAACAATGAGAAAAGCAAAATTTCCACACTTCCTCGTGCTGCTCGCGTTATCGGGCCTCGTGCCATTCGCGCTGATTGGCTGCGACGGCGGGGACCCGAACGGAGACGACACTATGGAGACGCCGAAGACGGAACCAATGCCCCCCGGAGGGGTCTCACCGGGAGTGTAATTCTGGACGTTCTTCCGGGATCCCCCTCGTCCCCGCTGGGCTTCGTCCAGCCTACTTTCCCGATTCTCTTTTCGACAATGACCCTCTCCCGCATCCTCTCTCTGCTTCTCGTTGCCGTCTTCGCGATGCCCCTTTTCGCCTCTCTTCCCGCCGAGGCTCAGGTCTGGAAAAAGATGAAGCAAAAGGCGAAGCAGACCGTCGAGCGAAAGGCCGAAGAGAAGACCGAGGACGCCGTCGAAAGCGCCATTGACGGGGCCGTCGAGTGCGTGATCGGCGACGACGCCTGCGTCCGGGCGGCCCAGGAGAAGGGCGAGACCGTCGTGATGACCGACCCCAGCGGCGAGGTGATCCACGACGACGCGGGAAAACCCGTCGCCAATCCGACGGCCGCCCGGGATCAAGTCGCCACGGAGCCGACCCCTCCGAAGCCCGGGGAGGGCGTGTGGGCCAACTATGATTTCGTGCCCGGCGATCGCGTCTTGTTTGCCGACGACTTCGGCGCCGAGTACGTGGGCGACTTCCCGCGCCGCCTCACCTACGTCCGCGGCAACATGGAGGTCGTGGAGTGGGAGAGCAGCCCGAACTCTCAGGACTACGCTCGTGGCACTGCGGTCGTGAAGCGGACGGGCCGCCGCCTGCTTCGGGGCACCGGAGGCGATCAGTTTGTCATTCCGCTGCCGGACGGCCTTCCCGCCCAGTACACCATCGAGTTTGACCTCCACGACCCCACGACGGAGGACGGCACCACCATCATTCCGGTCACGCACGGTGACCCCGCTACGTATGACCTCGGGTCGCACGACGGGCACTACATCAACATTGGAAACTGGCGGGGCTCTGGCATCTGGCAGGGGAGAACCCCTGTGTCGACGAACGACGTGGGGGCGCTGGAAGAGACGGTGATTCCGATCCGAATTGCCGTCGACGACGGCTACGTCAAGATCTACGCCCGCGAGCAGCGCATCGCAAACGTGCCGCAGGTGCAGTTTCCGGACGGGACCACCGGATTGGCGTTCGCGATGGCCAGCAAGGTGCACCGGCCCATCTACCTGGGCAACCTGCGAGTCGCGGCCGGCGGACGCACCCGCATCTACGAAACGCTGAGTGCCGAGGGCCGCATCGTGACGCGCGGCATCCTGTTCGACCCCGGCAGTGCCACGCTGCGTCCGGAGTCGACCCCGACGCTCGCGGATATTGGCCGCACCCTGCAGCAGCACGCCGACCTGCGCCTGAAGGTGGAGGGCCACACCGACAACACCGGCACGGCCGAGGGCAACCGGGCACTGAGCCAACGGCGGGCCGAGTCGGTCCGGGCCTTCCTAATGGCGGAGTACGGCGTGGCCGCCGACCGACTGGAGGCCGTCGGCATGGGCCAGACCGCCCCTGCCGCCTCAAACGACACGGAGGAGGGCCGGCAGACAAATCGGCGGGTGGAGCTGGTTCGCCTGTAGCAGAACCCGCCCGCCGAGTTTCGTTCCCATTTCCCTATCGCATTGGCCCCAATGACCACTTCCTTCCGCCTCGACCGAGTCCATTCGGTCTGTCCATCCGTTCGTTTTGCAACCGTCCTCCTGACGGTGCTGCTCGCTGGTCCCGTTGCCGGTTCCGCCCAGACCGTAGAGGCTGTGGTCGACAACATGAAGGCGCGCTACGAGGAGCAGCTTCGCACGGTCGACACGTTTGTCGTGGAGGTCCGGTCCGTACGGGTCAACGACGATCTTCCGGACGGACTTTTTTGACGGGGATTACTGATACGTGAATGGGTTTCCACCGATGTTGGAAATCTCAGATTTCCTAGATCGGTACAGACAACTCCGACGATTCGCATACCACGGTCCCCACCAAACAAAGGAGAACGTGTACCTACCTGTGCACGGATCAGTATGGACGGAAGCACCCGCCTTTGCCGCCTCGAATTGGCTCGCATGTAGCACGTCGCAACGCATGTCCCGTCGCCCCATGCCCGAGTCCCTGTGTTTGACGGAAACACAACGTGGCCTCGGCGGCCTTTTTCGATCTACCGACGGAACGGTCGCGGGCGGTTTGACTTCGGTGTAGTGGGCCGGAACCTCCGTTCTCGGAACGACCAATCCGTGATCGGGAACGAGAGCCCCCGATGCCCACACCGACTGGACGCGCTCTGTTTCCGATTTTGTGTTGCCCTTATGCCTGTTGCCTCCATTCTCGATCATCTGACGGTGGGACCGCATGAGAATGCACTGTCCCCGCCCGACGACATTGATGCGCTGCTCAACGTGGCCGAGGAGCACGACCTGCCCGATACCGACCTGCTCACCTACAAGGTGGGCATGCGGGACATGCACCCGATTCCCACCGACCAACTGGAGGAGGCCGTTCGCTGGCTCGACGCCCACATTGCCGACCACAACATCTATCTCTTCTGCAACGCCGGGGTGGGCCGGTCGGCCTCCGTCGCCGTCTCCTACCTCTGTTGTTATCGCGACCACTCATTCGGCGAGGCCGTCGAGTTTGTGGCGCGCCGGAAGCCGGACATCTCGACCCTCCCCCGACTCATCGAGCGCATCGATGAGCTCCGCCCCCGAATCGACGCTGCTTGAGCATTCGAGGAGACCGGGGCCGACGGGTGCCGTCCGCTTTCTGCGTCCTCCTGCCGCCCCGAGGCGCGGACGCCCGGCCCGGTTCTATACTTCTCTGTGATATTGCCCCAAGCACGCCGTCCTTCCCATGGGAACCCGGCACACGCGGACGCGGCGTTCATTTACGCGCCTGTGATTTTTCCGCGCCGATATCGGACCGGGGATGTGTCTTCCGAAATCGGCGGCGGTGTACGCATTCCCTTTGGCTGACGAGCTGTCGTGTTCATGGATCTTGAGTCTGGACGGCCGCGCCACGAGCAAATCAGCGACTGGCTGCGCGAGCACATCGAACAGGGCACCTACGACATCGACGAGAAGCTGCCTTCCGAGAAAGAACTCGGCGAGCAGTTCGATGTGAGTCGGGTAACGGTGCGCCGCGCCCTGCAAACCCTCGAAAGCGAGGACTACATCTATCGGCAGCAGGGGCTGGGATCGTTTGTCAAGGAACGCCGGGCCGCCCAGGGCCTCGTGCGCCTCACCGACTTTGCGCAGGACATGGCCCAGGCCGGGCTGGAGGCGTCCTCCACGGTGGTGCACCACGCCCCCGAAACGGCGCCGCCGGACGTGGCCGTGCATCTGGCGACCGACGACTCGAAGGTGATGCGGCTCGACCGCGTGCGGCTGGGCGACGGCGAGCCCATCGCGTTCGACCGGACGTGGCTGCCCATGTTCTACGCCCAGCTGCTGGAGGGGCACGACCTGGAGCACGAGACCATCTACCACATCCTGGAGACCGAGTACGACATCCCCGTCCTGCGCGGCCAGTATCGGATTACGGCGGCCAACGCCGAGCCGGCGGTGGCGGACCCGCTCGGCCTCGACGACGGCGAGGCGCTCCTGCTCATCGAACGGCTGTCCTTGACAGAGGGCGAAAAGCGGGTCTACTTCCAACGGCGCTACTACCGCAGCGACCGGGTGGCCTACGAGCTGGAGCTGGCCCGCGACCCGTCCCAACACGGCGCAACCGAGCAGGGCATGCCGCTGCGCGACTTCGAGCCCGTGTTCGAAACCGACTCGGATGCCTGAGGCGGCGTCTCCCAGTTACGGCCTCTGTGGCGGCGGCGAGCGTGGACCGGCGGATCCTCGTTTGTCATTGCAAGACGACTGCATCAATAGATGGCTCCCATCAGGCAGCGAACACAGACCGACGCACAGGCTCGTTCGCAGGACGAACCGGTCTGCATCATTGGGGCCGGGTTCTCGGGCCTCGTAGCCGCCAAGATCCTGCAGGATCGAGGGATTTCGTACGACCACTACGAAATGGGCAACGACGTCGGCGGCCTCTGGCGCATGGACCACGACAACGGGCGCTCGGCTGCCTACGAAAATCTCCATGCCATCACCAGCGCTTCGAGCATGGAGCTGAGCGGCCACTCGTTTCTCGACGAGGTGCCCACCTTTCCCAGCCGCGAGGACGTCCTCCACTACATTGAGTCGTACGCCGACCGGTTTGCCCTCCGGTCCCATATTGCCTTCGATACGAAGGTTGAGCGCGTTCAGCCCCTCGACGATACGCCCTCTTCCGAGGGGGCGTCGTGGCGGGTGACGCTGTCGAATGGGAATACAAACACGTATGGCGCTGTGGTCGTGGCCACGGGCCACCACTGGGCCCCTCGTCTTCCGGACGTCGCCGGGGCCTTCGCAGGCACCGAACTCCATGCCCGCGACTACCGGCGGCCCGATCCGTTTGCGGACCAACGGGTCCTCGTGGTGGGCATTGGCAACAGCGGGACCGGCATCGCTGCCGATCTGTGTCGGGAGGCCCGCAAGACGGTGGTCGCGGCGCGGTCGAGCGCCTGGATTCTTCCCAGACGCCTTCTCGGCATTCCGCTGGACCAATGGGGGAATCGCTACATGGAGCGGCTGCCGCTCTGGGTGCGTCGAGGGCTCCTCCGCGGACTGCGTGCGCTCTCGATGGGGTCGCAGGAGCGTTACGGCGTGCCGACGCCCGATCACAAACTGCTGGAGGAGCATCCCACCCTGAACGACGACTTTCTTGCTCACGTGGGAGCCGATCGCATTGCGGTGCGTCCGGGGCTGGCGCGCATAGACGGGAACGAGGTGCACTTCGACGACGGATCGGTGGTCCCCTTCGACGTCGTGCTCTATGCGACCGGCTATCGGGTCTCGTTTCCGTTCCTACCGGACGAGGTGGTGCAGGACGATCACGACGAGGTGGGGCTTTATCGCTACGTCGTGCCTCCGGACTGGCCGGGGCTCTACTTCTTGGGGCTGGTGCAGCCGGCCGGTCCCCTGCCCCCGCTGTCGGAGCGGCAGGCCCGTTGGGTAGCCGACCTGCTGGAGGGACGGGGGGCGCTTCCGCCTCCCTCGACGATGCGGAAGTGGATTGAAGAGGAGCAGACGCGCCGGGCCGACCGGTACACGCACTCGCCGCGTCACAGTCTGGAGGTCGATTATTGGAACTACGTCCGCCAGATTGAGCAGGAACGGAGGGACGGTCGTCGACGGGCATAGAAACGAGTCTCCCAACGTCGATCATACTGAAAGGAAAGTGCTACGGTGATTACCAGCTTGCTTTCACGAGCACTCACCGGCGATGTTGTCCCCTGAATACCAATCCGTGAGAAAGTACGTAAACGATCTTCTTCGGTCTGGTGTGAACCGTGTTCAGTTATGAGCGAAACTGAACTTTAGAAACTTGTTCACGGATCGGTAATCTCGCAATTGCACAGAGATTTCCAACATCGGTGGGACCCCATTCACGTATCAGTATGATACGACTCAGCCGTCGATGGCGAGCGCGAGGCTTTGAAAACAGTGTCCTGCGCTGTTTGGGGCAGACCGTGACCACCTGCCCTCGGGGCGAGAGCAGGTGAACGCGATCAAACGGTCCTCCGAAACGATATCAACCGTTGGCACACTGGACGTCCTCGTCCCCTTTTCCCACCATAGCGGGGCAGGTCCACAGCTACGACCAGCGCGGGGACGACAAACGTGCCGGGCAGTCGTTGCCCAGACCCAAAGTGGACACGGGACCGTGAGACACAGCACATATACAATCCAGACAGGAGACACGCTCTCAGGAATTGCGCATCGGTATGGAATGCGCTGGATCGACCTCTACTACTACAAAGGCGATACGCTTATTCCAAACAAGAAGCGTATAGAGAGCGGCAGTCCGCTTGTGCTTTCCCCCGGCGAGCAGATTCTCGTGCCGCGGTACACGAAGCAGCTGGGGGGCACGTCGGGGCAAGCAGCCAATGTGTACGTACAGGCGCCTGCTGCCGGGCAGTCGCGGACGCAGGCCACCCTGATGGTACAGGGCACAGAGGAGCGCAACGGCACCCCGGTCGAGGGGGCTCGCGTGCACGTGCGTCCCTCCGCCCCGAGCGCGCATGCAAAATGCCTCCCCGTTCAGAGCGGGCATACAGATGCAGAGGGAGAGGTGGTATTTGAGCGCCTTCCTCCCGGCACATACGAGGTGCAGGCCTGTCGCGACGGGTTTCAGGCCGTCGATCCGCCGCCCGTTCGGACCCTCACGGTGCAACCGGACGCGGTCAATGAGATGGCGATCGAGCTGCGGTCGGAGGCGTCGATCAAAGTGGTGCGGGCGCTCCTCAACCAGGACGAACGGGGGGAGACTCTGGCCCCTGCCCAGTTCGTCCGCATTGGACTCTGGGACCGGGCGTACGAGGAAGACTCCGAGGGACGACGATATGTCCGAGACGAAGAAGGAGAAGACGAACACTTCGTCGGCGCCGACACGCGACGGTTTTACGTTGTCGTGTACGATCCGTCGGTTCCGCGGACGAAACGGTACATCCACATCGACTGGAAGACGCTCAAAAACGACGGGAGCGACGACCATGCGCCCCCGTCCCAGCGCCTCACGCTTGAGCGGACCGGTCCGCGGTCCCGCCATTTTGTGTCCCGGGCCGTCATGCTCACCAGCGACGATGTCGACCAGAACCACCCGACGCATAGCGGGCATTCCCATTCGGCGGCTGATCCGGGGCCGAAAAGCGCCGGGCAAAGCAATCACCGCATGCGCAAAGTGACGGAACTGGGCGGGTTCGTCAAAGGCACGTACGTCCCGGCATGCGGCGGCACAACCCTCTCGGTCCAGGTGCCGACGTTTAACCCCGATGAGCTGCGGCGACTCCCGCTCCACATTGTCAACTACCAGAATCGGGTCGGCTGGCACGCCGGCCGACCGTGTGTCACCCAGGCCTACATAACCAAGGAGTTGGAACGGGCGAACGACCGATGGCGACAGACCGGACTGAAGATTGAGCAGGCCCACTACGAGGAGCGGACCATTCCTCTCGGAGGGGTGGACGAACGCGATGGACGGTTTCCCTATGACAGTCGCACAGTCGCCGGCCGGTATGATTTTCTCGATGCGCTGGAGAGCCTAATGGGGCATTTGATTCCGATTACGGACGAAAATACGGTCACCGTGGCCTTCATTCCCATGAAAGGGGCTCGCGGCCTTGCATTCGGTCCCTGCCTTCCCGCGTTACGTTGCCGAACGGCGTTCAGGCGGAGATGGGCAATCGAAACATCATACTGATGAAGGCGAACGTGCCGCTCGACGGCTACACGCTTGCACATGAGTTGCACCACGTCCTGTTTATTGACTTCTCCCCCGGCTATGTGCGATTATGAGATTGTCCGCAGGAGAACGACTTCAGCTTGAGGCTGTGCCGTATTGTAAAGCGTGACCTGTAAAAAAGATGTCTCGACCGATGGCCCAACCGATAGAGGTGACCCTGTCTGAGCAGCAGCGCGAAGATCTTCTCGACGTTCGTGATCATCACGAGAAGCCGTACATGCGGGAGCGAGCGGCAGCGGTCCTGAAGGTGGCCGGACCGCCAGGAGAAAAAGGCCAGTCGGCCCGTCAAGTTGCCCTTCACGGTCTTTTGCGGGAGCGAGGCAATCTAGATTGCCAGCCCGAACACAGTTCGTGACTGGATACATGCTTGGAGGGAAGAGGGCATCGATGGATTTGTTGTCGAAGAAGGCCGCGGGCAAAAGCCCGCTTTTTCCCCCGATCGGGGAGAAGAAGATGCTTGAAGAGATTCGTGAGCTTACAAGTCGCTCCCCCCGAGCCCTCGGCCACGAGAGGAGCCGCTGGACGCTTGGTCTACTGCAAGACGAACTTGGGGGGAGGGCTCCACAGACCGAGGCTGGGACGTGGCAAATGTTGAATCGGTTAGGTGTGAGCCATACGCGAGGGCAAGGTTATGCACTGAGCCCTGACGAGCAGTTTGAAGCGAAGCTGCACAGCTTTGCTGGGCTGGCCTTTATCGATGGAGTTTGTGAGCGAAATGGGGAAAGAGAGTCCGATTCTGAGGCAACAGACCGGGTTTTCTACCTTGATGAACTCACTTATGAGCTCCATCCAACCGTGGACAAGGACTGGTCACCGACCGGCGAGCAACCGACGACCCCGCGCGGCACATGCGGACAGAAAGAAGGGCGATTGCTCGCAGCGATAGATGCAGAAACCGGACAGCTGTTCTACCGGCAGAAGCGAAGCGTCGGGCGAGCGGATCTGATCTCCCTCTATCAAGAACTGGCCTCCGCCTGTGAGGATGAGCGCTTGTGGGTAGTTCAAGACAACGCTCCGTTTCACTTCCATTCCGATGTGCTTGAAGGACTGGAGACACAGGTATGGCCTCGATCCCATCCGGCCTTCGAATATCCACGTCCTTCGCAGTGGCCGGATCCGACTGAGGCATCGCTCTCAGATGGAGCCCTTCCGGTGCAGGTTGTGCCTCTTCCGACGTACGCTTCTTGGTTGATGGCCATCTAGATGGCCGCAATCGAGCGGCTCTGGCGCTGGTTGAAGCAGGATGTCCTTCATCTACACCCCTACGTCGCAGACTGGAAGAAGCTAAAACGAGGCGTCCGGAACTTCTTGAACCAATTTACCGAGACCTCCCCGGAGCTTCTTCAATACGTAGGACTGTCCGGCGCTTAATCTCATAATTCTACAAGATGGCCGGCCTCTACCAGATGCCGAGGGTCCTTTCCGGTAGCTTGGTCCCCGCTTCCGCACAAGGTCGTTCCGTCGATGGCGACCACTTCCCCGTTGACTTTCCTTCGAATGCTTTTGAGCCATCTCCGAAAACAATCCTCAAATTGATCCGGGTCGATTCGCCCAAAACCCCCACTCAGCACGTCATGAGAGGAAATTCCTTTCTCAAACGACAACAGCCCACGCACCCATTCCAGACGAGCCTCAACAATCTAAATGCTTCCAACTACAGATGCGATAGCCCTGACCGAGGAAATCGGGCCTTTGCACCTGTACGTCTTTTTGCTTAAAATGAAGTAACAAACATATTCATTTTTTATTTTCCGAAGCGCCATGTCGAACAACCCGTCCATGGGCGGGCAGCTTCTGCGAAGGCAGCGAACGACGCCGGAGGCATGAATCGCCGAGCACTCAGAACGCCCCCGATGCTCGAGAACGCAGACGGAGACGCAGCCCCACGTGTATCGGGACGGCTCCTGGTAGGAGGTAGGGAAGCCGGACACGGGCTTCAACTGCGTCATGCCGGGTCCCGGCAACGATCTCCGATAGATGGGACTGCCAAACGGACCGACCCGGCTCTACGCACGGAAGTTATCTTGCTCGGAGGACATGATGCCATTTTGCCACGCCCACGCAATGGCTTCCCGTGCCGAATCGACATCGAGCTTGCGGTAAATGTGCGTGGCATGCTTGCGCACAGTGCTTTCCGCAAGGTGAAGCTCTTCGGCGAGTTCAGTATTCGACAATCCCTGCGCCATGTATTGGAGGATCTCCTTCTCCCGCGATGTAAGGTCGGGAGCTTGGTCGTCCGACGAGGAGGGCTGGACAAACCAGCGCACCTCGCCGCGGGCCACAGCCCGGATCGCCTCAATAATGAGTTCGGGGGCGTTCTCCTTGGTCAGGTAGCCCGATGCCCCATTTTTGAGAAGGCCCTGCACGTATTCCTGGTTGTCGTAGGAGGAGAGGGCGAGCAAACGGACGGGACTTGCTTGGGATTGCAGTTTCTTCGCAACCTCGATGCCGGACTGCTCCGGCATCTCTACATCCAGCAAAAGCACCTCGGGCTGTTTTTCTTGCACCTGTTCGAGGGCCTCGGTTCCTGTTTCTGCTTCTCCGACGACCTGCAAGCCCTCCGCGGCGTCAATGAGGTCGCGGATTCCAGAACGTACGACGGGGTGGTCGTCTGCAATGACGACGCGAACAGCAGGCATGGGAGAGGAAGGGCGACGTGGGGAAAATGATCAGGCGGCAACGGAAGCGGTTTCCGCCGTAAGTGACGTTCGGGCCTCAAATTCCTTAACTGAGCCGTACAGTCGAATGCACGTTCCCACGTTGGGATCCGACTCAATATCGAGAGTGGCGTTGATGGCATCCGCCCGTTCGCGCATACCAATTAGACCGTAATGCTCCTCCTCAGCAAGGGCATACCAGTCATCCGGCAGGGAAAATCCTGTGCCGTCGTCTTTGACCGTTAGCGTAATTGTCTCGTCGGTACAGTCGAGACGGAGATCTACCCGATCGGTCTCTCCGTGCTGGACGGCATTGTTCATGGCCTCCTGGGCAATCCGGAAGAGTGAAAGCGCATATTCATCCGGCATTGCCATACACTCGCCCGGAAGATCCATGCTGAATTCGATCTCCGTATGACGTTCAGAGAGACGATCGGCGTGCGACCGGAGGGCAGCCGGAAGCCCGAAGCGCTGAAGGGCCGGGGGGTGCAGGTCGGCACTCATAGCACGAAGCTCACTTGTGATGCGCATCAGCTCGTCGCTGATGGTATCCGGATCGGGAGAGTGAGACAACGCACTGATCTTCATGTGAAGTCCGTGGAGATCCTGCACCGGGCCATCGTGAATTTCCTGGGCGAGACGGGCCCGCTCCTTCTCGCGTCCCTTGGTGAGGTAGCGTTGCGACTGCGCCAGCGCCTCGCGCCGACGTCGTTCCCGCGCCAGACGGCGCCGAAGACGCACCAGCACAATGCTCCCAACAACCACGATGACAATCAAACTGACCAGCACATAGAGATTGAAGCGCTTTGCAAAACCCAGCATCAGCGATTCGTCCTGATAACTGAAGGAGAAGTATTCGCTTTCCTGTTCTGAGGAAGGAAATTGTTGTTTAGGGCGAAGAAATCGCTGCCCCACGAGATCATGTATTGACTTCAGTAATTCTGGCGGAATGGCGAGCGAGGAATCATTTGACGGGGGGCCCTCACGGCGAATGTGAATGGTGCTGTCGTCCGAGACCCAGAAGTGATACAGACTTCCTGAGTCGCCATCCCGGACCCGCCCTTCTTCAATAGCGTCTGTTTGAGCATGTGTCCCCAATGGGACGGCAACGAACACACTGGCCAGGAGCGCAGACACAAGCCCGAATGGGAGCCCTGCCAGGACGTCGCTAAATATGAATCCGGGAAACGACCTCATTCTGCGGGTCATGGAGACAAGGGCCAACTGAAGAAGTGCCGATGGACTAAGGATAAAGAGAGAGGGGGCGGGACGCCAACGTCATATTGCTCCCCCCTGACTACCACAATCCGATATTGAAAACTATCTTTTTAGGTGACGAAAAAAAGTCTAAGGGAGCGTATCATGTGTATAGAAGGTAGAATGAAGGCACAAAATAAAGAAAAATATGCTTCACTTCACTTCTTTCCGCAACACTATGACCAAGCGAGTTCCTTTCCTGCTCATCACTGCTGTTGGACTCGGACTTCTGATCGGCTGCGACGCGACGGGAGATTCTGCAGCAACCAACTCAACCCCTGAAGCCCAGCAGCCCGATAAGGTTGTGATCAAGTCGGAGTCCTTTACGGAGGCGCATCTGCAGTTTAAACCGGCATCGATTTCGCCGAAAAATACCTTCTCCATCGTGCTGCCGGGGGAGAGCGCCGATCAGGGCGAAACCCGAATTGTCCATGAGAAGGTGGAGGACGGCAAACACGACCTGAGCGCCCGTTTCAATTCCGTTGACCCGACGTCCGTTTCGGTCGAATGTCGAAACGAGAATACAGGGAGCACCCAGAAAATGGCACAGCTTACACCTGGCGAGTTGAAGTCAAGGGGAGATTCCTCATCGGTCGCGAGCACGAGGGACTGGCCCTCGTCGTTTCACTATTACAGCACCAATGAATTCACCTTTTACTCGGTCGACTACGGAGGAAAAAACCCGGGCACCATCGTCGACTTCCCCAACGCGGATGAGCCGATGGAATGCACGCACGTTTCCTTTAAGCTGGAGGACGTGGATTCCTCCTTTGCAGTCAACGGCATTCTATTCGAAGGCATCCGTGACAAACCCAATTTCCAGTACCGGCAGTTCGAGTAGGCCCTCGATTGGTGCCCCCGGTTCCTCATCGCCCCACTTTTAAATTGGGATCCGCGTTCACCGATGTCGTTTACCGCTGCTATTGCCGACCATCATAAATCAACCCGGCTGGGCATCGGCTCAGTCGTTGAATCTCTCGACGGGGAGGTCGTATCGACGGCCGAAACGGGACTGGAGGCAGTCTCAATGGTCGACGAACAGGACTTCGACCTCCTCGTGCTGAGCCTCCGGTTGCCGCACCTGAGCGGCACCGACGTATTGTGTCATCTTCAGCGACAAGCACCGGAGATGAGCAGTCTCGTGCTCACGGTGTGTGAGAAAGAGGAGTGCGTCCGGGCGGCGTTCCGAAGAGGAGCGTCGGCCTACCTCCTCAAACGGGGAACGCTGGAGGAGCTGCGCCGGGCCATCCGGACGGTAAGACGGGACCAGCGGTACATCAGCGATGATCTCCCGGCGGACTGGATGGTTCCGGAAGTGCCGGAACAGGATTGCTTTCTGGGAACGGATGCGTCCCTCACGCTGCGGGAGCGCCAAATCCTGCAGCTCACAACGGAGGGGTACACCAGCCAGGAGATCGGTGCGCATCTCGACATTAGCCCTCGTACTGTCGACAAGCACCGGGAGAATATAAAACGAAAGCTCGGCGCGAAAAGCATCGTGGAGATGGCCCGGGTCGTCCTGCAACGCGAGATGATGCCCAATGTGCGGGCCCTCCGCATGCGCAGGAATACGGTTTCGTAAGCGCCCGGGAGCGTCTGCGCACGTCCTGGTTAAACCGGCGACCGCGCCGGGGTGTCGGTATGCCGTTGCGCTCGGCGGGACTGCTGGGCACCAAACCTGGATCGTCTCCCGACCGTCATTCGCATTCCCAGCCAACGGGTCTATACCGAAGCCGGCTAAAGGATTTGGGGATGTAGGTACGAAGATGTGAATGCATCTACGTGTGTATCATGTACTTACAGACCTATATCTCGATAGAGGCAATCCCAACAGCCGTTGGAATGCCATCGGGACATTACTCCTCCGTGCCCCAACGAAGCTCCCGGAGTGGGTATTAGAAGGCCCTGTCCCCCCGTGCGGGAGGCGATCCCGCACGGGGAACGGGCTCAACTGACGGGTTCTCGCATCTGTGCCGGAGGAGAGGTACACCCCGGCGGGACGTGTGGGAGATCCGTCACGGACTGTGCTGCAGGCATGCCGAACGGACGTTCAGCGTGCGGTGAGTTGCCGAAGGGGGGCGATGCGGCCTGTAGGAACTGTGCGTCAGCACGTGGTTGTAGTAGAACTGCTCCCACATCGCAACACTACCGACGACCATCGTTCCTCCTCCCCGCCTGGTGCGTCGGTTCCCCAACGGCTTCGTCTCAATCTCCCCCGCTTGCCTCTCCTCCGCTGGCCTTTGCGCCCTGGAACGGCCGTTCAGGACAACGGACGCCACTCCTCGCGCCCCCCGACATCGCCATCTAGAATGCGACGCGCCCCCTGTTGGAGCAACGTTCCGGTACGATGTCCCCGTTCTCGCATGCACTCGTTCGGAGAAAACATGTCCGCAGACGTTGTATCGGGACAGGCCTCGGAGCCGCCGCGATGCCCAGTTCTGCACGAGCAGGACTCCATGAAAAAGGGACAATAGATCGGACTCGAAAAGGCCTAACGCCCTATCGGAGCACTTCCTGGAGACGGTCAAACAAGCCACACAGCGAAGCTTACGGGGATACAGGCAACGCGCTGCCGATTATGAGGCACTCCCGCCCGTCGTTGGGCATAATACGATGTCGGGTTTCCGGACCGAACGATCTTCATTCCCCAAATTTCTCTTTCTAATCGACCGAAGGGGGCAAATCTGTTAGAAGGTTACGGCGGGAAGGGGCGATAAGGGAGAAAGCCGGGCTCCAATCCAACCCGCCATCATGATACGGAAACGGCATAAGTGTGCGGCTTCACCACATCCACGTTGCCTACTTCACACTTCCGCAACGGCAAACCTGCTTTTTTATTTCGCCATGAAGTAGTAAAAATAAATGTAAACACAAAACAAGGGTATATTCTGGTAGTTCGCGAGGATGAAAAGCAATTCTCAACTGCTCGTTCTGAGCACCAGTTCCTGACGGATTTCAACCAGATGACGACCGGCAGACGACAATCAGTTCATTAACGATTTGCTTTTGCTTTGGTCATCTGCCGTTAACAACCCGTTGCGGCAGTCGGCCTAACCTGCAGATTGAGCAGTCTGATCGGCACCTTTCGAGTCTCCACTTCTTTCCAGCTCTCCCGCAATGCCATGTCCATTTCTCGGATACACCTCGGCCTCATCGCACTTCTCGCCTGCGGCGTCTCGGCCTGTCAGACAACACAGCCGGGAGTCGAGTCTACTTCGTCCGTTCAGCTCCAGCACATCGAGAAGGGAATGACGCCCGATGAGGTGCGCGGTGTGCTGGGACCGCCAAGACAGACCATCCAATCGGACGATACCGTTCGGTGGATGGAATACGGAAGCACGTCCCATCGATTCCGCATTTACTTCGACGGCGAGCAGGTCAAAGCCGTACCGCGGCATCCCCCCGGAACGTAATGGAGAAAACGCTCACATGTCGAAAATCACCTGTGCGGTCCAGCCGTCACTCGTCTGATCTACGTCGAGGCCGTGGAAGGTAACGGCCTTAATCTCGGTGTGTACCGTGTGGCGCGCTGGATCAGTCGGTTCGCCCCCAACCGTAGCTGTGAGGAGCAGCTCCTCTTCAGAGGTCGTAATGTCTTTTACGACGAACGTCGAGTACAGCTGTCGGTCGACCGTATGGCGGTAGTTGAGCTCCGTGAGCCAGTGCACCAGCAGGGCTTCGCGGTCCCGACCCTGTACCGTGATGGTCATTTCCGTATCCACCCGTACGTCGGCGGGATCGGTAATAACGTGAAACATCCCCGCAGCCGCTCGCTCGAAGAGTTGCTCCATCGTATCGGCCGTCACCTGCAGGCCCACGTCGCCGGTGTGGTCGATCTCGTGGAGCCAGGGCGGAGGATCGGTGAGCATGATTGAAGCCAATCGCAAATGGGCTGCGTATCGTCAATTCCGCTCATTGATCGGACGACGCAAACCAGATCAATGAAGAGTATCCTGATGAGTGAACGCCGCGAGAGACCGCTCCCGCTCTCCTCCACAAAACCACTCTCATCCACAAAAAAAGCCCCGCTCATTCACCCTGCCGGGTGTTGAAGCGAGGCAACGCCTTGTCAGGCGGAACCGTGGAGCTACGGGGATTCGAACCCCGGACCTCTGGAGTGCGATTCC
>CAYOWD010000079.1:0-16038 GCA_964407535.1 uncultured Salinivenus sp.
TCGTGCAGCTCTTCAACCGGGAGGAGGAGGAAATGAGCCGGTTCGAGGGCATCAACGACGACCACCGGGCCGCTCACCTGAAGACCATTTTCTACTACGCCATCTTCTGGCCCTCGATCGAAATCATCGCGAACGTGGCGCTGGCCGCGGTGCTCTGGTTCGGCGGCCTGCGGGCCATGGCGGGATCGGCCCTGACGCTGGGGGTGCTCGTTGCCTTCATCCAGTACGCGCGGCAGTTCTTCGAGCCGATCCGCGACCTCTCGAACCAGTACGACACCCTGCAGCGAGCGATGGCCGGGGCCGAGCGCATCTTCAGTCTGCTTGATGAGGATCACAGCCTGCCCGAGGCCGATGAGCCTGTAGAATTCGATGGTGTGCAGGGAAAGATCGAGTTCCGCAACGTGTGGTTTGCCTACGAGGACGACAACGACGGGAATCCCGACTGGGTACTCAAGGACGTGTCGTTTACGGTCGAGCCGGGGGAGACGGCGGCCATCGTGGGGGCGACCGGCGCCGGCAAGTCCACCGTCATGAACCTGTTGCTTCGGTTCTACGAGGCGCAGCGGGGCGACATCCTGGTCGACGGCGTCAACATCCGCGACCTCCGCCTCCGCGACCTGCGGCGCCACATTGGGCTCGTGTTACAGGACGTCTTCCTCTTTTCCGGCTCCGTAGAGCGCAACCTCACGCTGAATGATGCCGCCATCGACCGGGACGCGATGAAGCGGGCCGCGGAGGTGGTGCAGGCCGATCAGTTCATTGAGCGCCTGCCCGACGGGTACCAGCAGGACGTGAAAGAGCGGGGCTCGTCGCTCTCGCACGGGCAGCGGCAGCTTCTCGCCTTCGTGCGAGCCCTGCTTTACGATCCCGATGTCATGGTGCTCGACGAGGCAACATCCAGCGTCGATACGGAGACGGAAGGCCTCATCCAGCAGGCGCTGGACCGACTGACGGAGGGGCGCACCACGCTTGCCATTGCGCACCGCTTGTCCACCATTCAGGACGCAGACAAGATTCTGGTGATGCACAAAGGCGAACTGCGCGAGCGCGGGACCCATCAGGAACTGCTGGCGCAGGATGGACTCTACCGTCGGCTCTACGACCTGCAATACGCCGATCAGTCCCGATCGTGGTCGGGGACAGCGTCCGGAGAGGGCGAACCGTCGGAAAAAGAGATGCAACCCTGAGACAGACGAGGCCCACCGCCTACTCGTCGTCTTCGTCCCAGAGATCCTCGATGTCTTCGACCGTCGTGTCCGACGGCTCTTCACGAGGGCGGTCGGACCCGTCGTCGCGGACGAGGGCGAGGATGGCCTTGTGCGGGACGATCAAGTAGTGCGTGTTGTCGTAGCGCAGGTCGATGGCCTCGTTGTGCAGAAAGAAGGCGTGATCGCCCGGGTTGGCCTGCAAGGGAAGATACCGGACCGGCGTGGTGGATTCCTTCCACGACTCCGTCTCGGTGTACTCCGGGTTTTGCGTCAGGTAGCCCGGACCGGTCTTGACGACGCGTCCACTTTTCACGTTTTCCTGGTCGGAAACGGAGGCCGGTACGACGAGGCCCGTGTCGGTCTTTTCCTCACCGGTCTCAGGATCAATAAGCACACGATCACCGACGACAATAAGGTCCGCCATAACGGAGAGACGACTCTTCGGAAAGCGTTTTGGGACGATTTGCAACAGGCGAGCTTTACGAGACCGGTAAAGGCAGGGTCCCGACTGAGGAAAAGTTTCCACAGAACGTACATATTGCCTCCATCATGGGAAACGGTCCCCGAGAGAAGGGAGGGCAACGGGGACAGGTTAGCCGATGATCTGAAAGACCACGAGGACGAGAAAGCCTACAACCCCGGCCGCGAGGGCAGTTAGTCGAATGATACGATCCACTTGGTTTTCCATGGGGCAATAAGATCAGTAGGATAGGGCGAAAGGGATTTCAAACCAATAGTATATAGAGTCGTCAACGTGATTTAAAGCACAAGGTACCACGTTCGGTACATGAGCAAATCAGTCGCGACGAAAGTAAAATTTTTAAATAAAAAGAGTTAAGGTTTTTGTCTTCACCATTAAGGAATAGGAAGGGGAAGATCCCGCGTACAGTGTTCGCGTTCTTGATGGTTGAGAAGATAATAATCGTCTTGCATGGATCATATGGAACAGCAAGGGGCATGCCGGACAGAGCGATCACATGTTAAATCCCAGATCGGGCGATAACGGCCCGTCCGTCGGGGTCGGCCGGATCGGTACCGAATCTGGGACGAACGGGACGCAGAAGGCCCCCCGGCATGTACTGATCGACGGGCGGTTCGTGTTGCGGGATGCCTGAGGAGCCTTCTTCTTTTCAGTTAGGGCACACATCCGCATTCACAACGGTTGCCGGAGTACGTCCTGCTTGGAGATCTTGGATCTTAAAGATCTCGGATCTCCGTAGTCAGGGGGCGTATTGCGTAGTATCGATGGGGCGGCGCTGGCGAGCTCGTGGTTCTCATTTCGCTCTCACCAGTGTCGAATCGACCGCATATTGATGGTCGATGCCACAGTACTTGAATACAAATGTACAGACCTACTTACAAGGATGCACACGTGTCCCGTAGGTGAGCGGGCCAATGTGCTGTGCGATGCGAGTAGGTCTTGGTCCAGAGGCATGATGCTGTCGCCGTGTTTGGGGGGGAACCGTTTTTGACTACGCCGACTGGAGGGAGGGGAGGGCGGTGGAGGGCAGAGAGAAGTGAAAGGTCGAGCCTTCGCCCGGTGTGCTTTCGATTTGTAGATCGCGGTCGTGGGCAGCCAGGATATGCTTGACGATGGCAAGTCCGAGTCCGGTGCCGCCCTGATTGCGCGATCGGCTCTTGTCGACCCGGTAAAATCGTTCCGTGAGGCGGGGAATATGCTCCGATGGGATTCCGAGGCCGTCGTCCACGACGCGGATGTCGACTTCGTCTGCGGAGCGGGCACGGGCCTGGAGGGTGACGGTGCCGCCGGGTTCATTGTACTTGATGGCGTTGTCGGCCAGATTCACGATCACGCGGCGAATCCGATCGCGGTCGCCGTGAGCGGAGGGAAGGTCGTCGGGGAGATCGGTTTGAAGAGCGACTTCTTTTTCCTGGGCTTTCAGCTCGAGGGATTCCTGCACCTCTTTGAACACCTCACTGAGGTCGAACGTCTCCTTTGACATTTCCATTTCGCCGGTCTCGATCTTCGTGATTGCGGAGAGGTCCCGAGCAAGCTGTTCGAGGCGGCTGACGTTGTTTAGAATTTTGCGGAGAAACGTGCGGTTGACGTCTTCGTCGTCGAGCGCCCCGTCGAGAAGGGTTTCGGCAAAGCCCTGGGCCGAAAAGATGGGGGTTTTGAGTTCGTGAGAGACGTTGCCGATAAACTCGCGTCGGTAGCTTTCCCGTTCCTTGAGGTCCTGAATTTCGTTTTCGAGCTTTTGGCCCGTCCGGAGGATATCCTGGAAGAGGGTACCGAGTTCGTCGTCGTACAGGGTATCTGGGGGGGACAGATCGTCGAAGTCGTGTTGTCGGATGCTGCGGAGGGCGGTGCGCATCCGATACAGGGGACGGTGCAGCCAGTAGTGGGCTGCGGCGTACGTAACGAGGCCCACGCCGCCTCCGAGGAGGAGGCTCATCCAGACGGACAGGGAAGGCAGAAGTCCGCCGCCGAGCGCAGTGAGGAGTGCGACGGGACCGGCAATTTTGAGAGAGAGACGGTTCACGAAGTACGGAATCCGGAGGCCGGAAGGAGGAGAGCGAAGCATGGAAACGGTGAGCCGGCACGACGAGACAAAGGGAGCGCGTCTCGTACGAAGAAAACCCAGATCGCCGTTCCCGATTTTGGGGGGAAGGCCGATTATGTTTGGATCATCATCGCTGTGGTCACTGGGAAAGCGACGGGCCGGGGAGGGGAGAGGAGGCCTCGTCCGGAGAGTCCAGCTCCTCGAATAGGTCGGAGAGCGGCGGGTCGTGCGTTTCCGCAAACACCTCAAACGACGTGCTGTCTCCGAGGGAGCGAAGGGGTTTGTGTTCTTCGATGACGGACCGGTAGGTCACGTAACAATCGAGGGCGGTGCGGCCGGTGTCGAGGTCCCGGTCGGCAATGGGGATCGCACAGTCGATGAGCGGTTTGGGGGAGTGCTGGAGATGCTCGGGGCGGTCCGCGTCGTCGGGAGCCGGGGGGAGGGTAAAGAACGCCAACCGGTTGGGGTGGTCAGCGCCGTCGCGCCAGAGGGTGCAGACCACACGTTTCACGACGGCGTGCGTAACCAGGTGGTCCGGATGGCCGCTGATGCCGTGCACCGGATAGGTCACCACCACGTCGGGCGCCGTCCGGTGAATGTGGCGGCCGATCTCGTCTTCCAGCACCAGCGGATTCAGCTCCGCGAGCTCGCCGTCGGGGTATTCCTGGACGGTGAGGGAGGTGAGGTCGAGGGCCTCTGCGACGTCCTGCATTTCCCGGTAGCGCGTCTCGCCCATTTCTTCCTTCGAGTAGCCCAGTCGGTCCCGCTGCGAGGTCGCCTCCCCTCGGGTGAGGGTGAGGAGATGCACGTCGTGCCCTTCGCGCCGCTGACGCGCGAGGGTGGGAGCGGGGCCGAAGCATTCGTCGTCGGGGTGGGGGAAAACGTAGAGAATGGACGCCATTGCGGAGAGGGGACGGAGAAAAAGAATATGGAGAACGAGATACGGACAGGAGGCCGGAAAGATCGACAGCCGCCCGGCGGCTCGATGGCCGACCGGGCGGCTGCACAGGTCTCAATAACGTACACGATCTCCGGCGCGGAGGTCTGATGTCAGAACGACCCTGCCGGTGGGAGCTATGAGGAGTCGGCGTTCTCTTCCAGAATCTCGTGGAAGGTTGTTTCGCCCGTTTCCAACATGCGGCGGACGTACGGGTGGCAGAGCTCGCAGTTTTTGCCGAACGTCGCGTGTTGCTGGAGGGCCTCCACCGAGTCCGCGCCCGTTTCCTCGGCGACGGCCTTCAGCGTCTCGAAGGTTTTCTCGTAGCAGTAGCAGCGGTCGATGTTCATACCCGGATGAATTACGTGGGTGGGAAGCTGGGGCTAGTCGGCAGTTTGCGTGTGCCAAGGGACTCCTCAGCGGATATCGAGATCGATGGGGGCGATGCCTACGTCGATCATACTGACCTTTTCCCCATCAAGCCGATGCACCGTCACGGTTCCAGGGGCGCCGAAGATGTCGGAGTCCCCTCGGCCAATGTACAGTCGCTCTCGACGGTCCGCATATAGAAGCGTGCCAATTGGCGCGCCGGGCACGTTGATCCGACCGGTGATGGTGTTGGTGGACGCGTCGAAGCGGAGCACGGATTGGCCTGCGAGTACGGCAAAGGCTTCGTCCCGCTCGGAGGAGTACGAGACCCTCTTGCCCTGCGTCGCAGACGTGAGCATGGTGTCCAGAGACACGCCTGCCCCGTCTTTTAATGACTTCGTGTCCGGATTGACAATGCGAATGGCCCCGTCTGTGCGTTCGACCACATTGAAGTCACTATCGCGAATGGTGGACCCTGCGCAAAATACGAGGAGCTCGTTGTTTTGGTCGAGCGCCAAGGAGCGGGGGGCGTCACAGTTCACAGCGATCTTCTTTTCGAGGGTTAGGTCAGAAGCGGAAACGGCCGCTACGGATCCGTCCTGCCCGCCGAGGGCCACAAAAATGGTTGTAGGCGTGGCGAGGACGCCTTCGGGGGACCCGCCGACATCAACAGAGTCCACAAGGGTGTTCTGGGACAGGTTGACCTCGTACAATTGGGCGGGCGAGGAGGTGTAATCTTGACCGGTTGCGTAGCCTGTATTGCCCGTCACGTCCATGTATCTCGGATTTTCTAAGCCGGAGACTGTGGCAATCTCTTTGTTTTCCTGACTGAAGACACCGATCGTATTGGTCTCTCCGAAAAGGAGATAGTTTTTATCGTTGTGAAGCGTGGTGCTTTGTATGTAAGAAGCGAATCCGTTTCGGTCGGTGGGAATTTCGACCTTGTTGTTGGAGATGGGGTTATATACCGTGTAGCTGCTATTGCTGTTGCCGAAGGCGCCGCCGTTGGTAACGTACAACCCCGTGGTCACATCGCCGGGCGAAAGGCTTTCTTCAGAGCCGGTGAGGTCGCAACCGACCAGGGAAACGCCGAGTGCAGCGGTGAGAATGAAGAGGGAAAGGCGTCGAAACGTCATGGGTGGGAAAGGTAGAAAGCAAAAAAGCGAACGATAGAGAGCAGAGGACATCCGTCTCAAGGGGCTACGAGGAGACGGACGCGGGCGTGGCGGGGCGGCATGGGTCGGCCGCCGACGCTTTTGTAGTCAGTGTCGAAGAGGTTGTCAATTTGCAGGGCAAGTTCGGTGTGGACACCGCCGAGCGATTGGTCGAGGCGGAGGGTCGTGTTCGTGACGACGAAGGGATCCAGAGACCGGCTGCCGTCGCTGGTCGTGTAGCGGCGGCTCGTATAGCGTGCCTGCACGGCAAGGGCGGCCGGGCCCCACGCCAGCGCCATCCGGGGCTTCATCTGGACGCGGGGGACGTAGCGGAGCGGCTCGTTGTAGGAAGAGGCTGCGGGGTCGGTCCGGTTGCGGGCGTCGGTAAAGGTGTAGGTGAGGTCGGTCTGGAGCGTCGTCGTTCCGGGAAGCGACCACGAACGTTCGATGGCGGCCTCCAAGCCCAGTGCGCGTACCCGATCGACGTTGCGCGGGGCCCAGTAGCCGTTTCCGGTGGGCTTCCACACGATTTGATTGCGACGCCAGTGGCCGAAGGCCGTGACTTCGGCGTGGCCGTAGGGGCGGTCGAGGCGGAGGCCCACGTCCCCGCCCCAGCTCCGCTCGGGCCGCAGGTCGGGATTGCCGCCGGGCTGCCAGTAGCGGTCGTTGAACGTGGGCATGCGGAAGGCGCGCCCCACCTGGGCCTTGACGTGCAGGGCGGGCCATTGCGGGAGCGGCGTAGCGTTGAGGCCGAGTCGCGGACTCACGGCGAGGCGCGTGTCTCCGTCCGGCGTCCAGTAGACGTCGGTTCGGGCAGCAGGATAGAGCCGGAGCGGGCCGTAGCGTCCCGTTCCTTCCACAAACGCGGCCCCGTGCTCCTGGTGGGCATCGGCGTCGAGGCGGGGGTGACGCGCCCATGCCCGACTGCCGGAGAGGCCCCCGGCGGTCGTCCAGCGGTCGCTTACCGGCTGTTGGATGGTTGCGTCGAGCGACGTGATCCAGGTGCGGCCCGTCTGGTCGAGTTCGAGCGCCCCGTTGATGTAGCGATTTTGGGTGTGTTGGGCGAGTCCCTGTACGGTGAGCCGGCCGTCGCCGAGAGGGAGTCGATCCTGGGCCCACAGGCGCACCTGCGTGTCTTCCTGGCGCTCCGTGGCCGGTCCCGTAGAGCTGGTCGGCGGGAGACCGCGGTCGGCACGGGTGACCCATCCGGAGAATTGAAGCTCGTGGGCGCCGGCCTCCGAGTTCACGCGCCCAAAGAACGAGCCCTGTTGCCGGTCGGCGTTGCGGCGGCGCACGGTTTGGGACGGGAGGCGGGCCTCGTCGGTGTAGGGAAAGTCGCCGTCGGTTTTCTCGTATTGAGCGGCGGCTACGACGGAGGTTTGATCCGAAATCGGCCCGCTGACGAACAGGCTGCCTCCACGTTCCCGGAAGGCGCCGGCCGTGACGGTTCCACGCAGTTGGAGTGAGGACGTGGGACGGAGCGTGTGGAGCTGGATGGCCCCGCCGAGCCCAGCGGAGCCGTGGACCGGCGAAGCGGGACCGTGCATGACCTCCACCGATTGGAGCAGGACGGTGGGGAGCAGCGACAGGTCGAGGTGGCCAATCTGCGGGTCGGTGATGGGCTGTCCGTCGAGCAGCACGGTCGTCTGGGAGGCGCCGGCGCCGCGGAGGGAAGGGGTGGCCAGGCCGCTTGTGCCGTAGCGCTTCACAAACAGTCCGGTGTGGGTCTCCAGCGCATCCGCGAGGGAGGAGACCCCGAGGGCGTGCAGGGCAGAGGAGTCCAGTACCGTAATGCGGGCAGGCGCGTCGCTCGGCGAGGTCGGCAGGCGACTGGCCGTCACGGTGAGGGTCGGAAGCGTCCGCGCCCATTGGGCTCCGGTCGAGTCGAGACGGATCGAGTCGGCGGCGGGCTGCGCAGCGGCGGGAGCGGGGCCGAATCCTCCTGCGAGGAAAAGCCCGAGCATCAGGACGTATAGAAGACGGAAAGCAGCCATACAAAAAGCCCTCACCTCAGTCATGAGGGACGGGCGGCTGCTCCGGAACGGGACGGGTACGGACGGGGCCGCCATGCAAACGACGGTCCCGGCGAACGAGGCCCTTCAGAGTCGAGCACGCCACACACCTCAGGTCCCGGAGGTTGTTGGCAGTGAGCGGCTCCCGAGCGTAATGAGGAAGCCGCGTCACGCACGCAGGCAGGTCTCCTGGCTGATCGAAGGGCGCCGGCTCGATGGGGCCGACGGGGACGTACAAGGCGCGGGGCTCCTTCCCATGCCGACGGGCTGTGAGCAAGACAACCCGTCGGGACAGTGGAGCGTCGCGCCAACATGCACGAGCCCCTCCGATTCACAGTTGCGGGGACAGCCCCAGACTGGTCACTGGCGAGTTTCGAATGTCGATTGTCGAGTCGATCTCAAAACTCGGAACTCGAAATTCGGAACTCGAAATTCGCCACTGACACCACTGGCGTTCCCTTTTCATCTTGTCCGGCGTGGCCGGGACAAGAACCCGCGGCGTGTACGAAGGAATGCGTTTCAAATGTAGAAGCAAAGGTAGAACGAGACGCCCAGAAAACCAATTCCATTTTGGAGAAAGCGCGGCAACAGCCTCCTGTTTGCTGCGGCGCACAGAAGGCGTCACTGCCTCCAGGTGATTCCTGCCTCCGCTCATCCTGGGCAGATCGGTCGTTGTGTCGCCGGAAGCGCTCCAACGCGCAACCGGCCTGCTGGAGAACGGTCACGCGTGCTGTTCGGGCTGTTCCGGCTCCTTGGGACAGAATGAAACGGAGGCGCAATTCCCAGTGAATCCAGGAGGCCGGATCCCTCGTCATCGGGAACCGGGCGTTCCATTCTGATTACGATCTACTCACCCCCTCATCGGATTGAAATAAGCGTCGGCCTTCATGCTGGGAACCCTCGGACACGTTCTAATTCTCATCGCGTTCGTTGCGTGCGGCCTGTCGGCCTTTGCGTTTTTCCGATCGGCCCAGGCGGATGATGCTGTCGCTGCGGCCTGGAAACAAGGAGGACGCTGGGCCTGGGGCGCCATGACGGCCGCGGTTGGGGGCGCGTCCGGGGTGCTCTGGTACCTGATTCTCACCCATCAGTACCAGTACGCCTACGTCTACCAGCAGTCCTCCAACGACCTCCCCAGTCACTACCTCTTTTCCACGTTCTGGGCGGGACAGGAAGGCTCGTTTCTGTTCTGGGTCCTGATGATGTGTCTGGTCGGCCTTGCCCTCATCGGGTACGTACAGCGGTCCTATGAGCGGCACGTCATGGCCGTGGTGGGCCTTTGCCAGTTCTTCCTGATTTCGATGATCGTCGGACTGCAATTCGGTCCCCTCGAAATCGGGGCCTCGCCGTTCAATCGGCTGGCCGAGGCGTTTCCGGAGGCCCCCATTTTTCAGCAGAATCCCGACTTCGTTCCCCCGGATGGACAGGGGCTGAATGACCTGCTCCAGAATCCGTGGATGACCATCCATCCCCCCTTCCTCTTCATGGGGTTCTCGTCGATGGTGGTGCCGTTTGCCTTCGCCATTGCCGCCCTCTGGCGACGAAAATACACGCAGTGGGTGCGACCGGCGTTGCCGTGGACGCTTTTTGCCGTGAGCATCCTCGGCGTGGCGATCTCCATGGGGGGATACTGGGCGTACGTCACGCTCTCGTTCGGCGGATACTGGGCCTGGGATCCCGTCGAAAATTCGTCGCTCGTGCCCTGGCTTGTGGGGATCGCCGCCTTCCACACCATGCTGGTGCAGAAAAACAGCGGGGCCAGCCAGAAAGCCTCGCTCCTCCTCTCCATCGCGGCGTACATTCTGGTTATCTACTCAACGTTTCTCACCCGGAGTGGCATTCTCGGCGACGTATCGGTGCATTCGTTCGTCGACCTCGGCCTCTACAACCAGCTGCTCCTCTGGATTGCGACCATTGGGGCCGTGGGCATCGGCCTGTTCGTGTACCGCTATTCCGAATTGCCCACCCCGGACAAGGAGCCACCGGTCCTTTCGCGGGAGTTTATGATTTTGTCCGGATCGGTTCTCCTGACGACCACCGCCGCCGTTATTATTCTCGGCACGAGTGCGCCCATTTTCGGCCGCATCTTTCGGGACAATCCCTCCGCCGTACCCACGGAGTTCTACAACGAGTGGACCCTCCCACTTGCCATCGGATTCGTCTTTCTAGCTGGGCTCGGGCAGCTCTTCTGGTGGAATAAGATGGACGTGGAGAACCTCAATCGCGTGCTCCTGAAGCCGCTCACCCTGGCCACGGCGAGTACGATTGCCATTCTTCTCCTGACGCCCTTCGCCGAACAGACCATCTTGTTGCCGGCCGACCCGACGGGACCGGCCCGGACGGCCTCCGCGGGGCTGCTGAGCGGCCTCTCCGAATTTTGGGCCATGTACGGGCAGGCCCTGCAGCTTGTGCTGCTGTTGTTTGTGGGCTTCTTCTCGCTCTTTGGCAACGGCATGGTCCTGTGGCGCATTCTGCGCGGCAATCCGCGAATGGCCGGAGGGGCCATCGCCCACGTCGGGTTTGCCATCATGATTCTCGGGGTCATTGCCTCCAGCGGCTTCGACAAGGCCCTGCCCCGCATCGGCACCTCCCCCTCTGCGGACGAAAGCCAGATGCCTCGCGAAAACTTTGTCGTTGCGAAAAACCAAACCCGATCGGTCAACGGCTATCAGGTGACCTACGCCGGAAAGACCACCACGGAGCGTGGACGCAACAAGTACATCATGGAGGTCACCGACCCGAAGGGCCGGTCCTTCACCCTGAAACCGGTGGCCTACCAGGGCAGCGGCGATCAGTGGTTTAAGCACCCCGACGTGAAGGCCTTCATCGAAAAAGACCTGTTTCTGTCCGTGACCCCCAAAGAAGCGACGGGCATGGCGGCCAAGGAGGGACCGGCTGGCGGCGAGTTTCAGTTGTCGCGCGGCGATTCCACCATGCTGGGCAACCGTCAGTTTGCCGTCGCCTTCGACGACTTTACGGTCCTGAAGGGCCCCCCGGCCATGCAAGACCGTGAAACGACCTCCATGCCCGACCGGGTCCCGGAGGGAGCCCGAATGGCCATTGGGGCCAACCTTCGGGTAACGAACTTTGAAACCGGGGACACGCGGTCGATCATGCCCATCTACGTGATTATGGACGACAACAGCCAGCGGTACCTGGACCGCCAGATTGCCGACTGGGACCTGCAGATGTCCTTTACGGAAATGAATGCAAACAACGGCAACGCCACGTTTGCGGTGGAGGGCGTAGACGTGATGCCGGACAACTGGGTCGTCGTGCAGGCGTACACCAAGCCCCTCATTAGTCTCTTGTGGATCGGCATTATCGTGATGACGTTCGGGTTCATCGTGGCAATCGGACGTCGCGTCCAGGACATTCGGTTTCGCCGATAGCGCACACGACACACGGGGGCCTTCATGCTTACGGTCCGCAAACATATTGACCTTCTCGCCTCCGTCGAGGCGGTGTTTGCGTACATGGACGAGCCCGCGCATCAGCTCGACATTACCCCCAGCCTGATGCGTTCGCAGCTCATCGAGCGATTGCCCAACGGCGGGGCGCACGTCGAGTACACCTACCGGATCTTCGGAATCTCCTTGTCCGGAACGATTCGGGCCACCGACTACGTGCCGAACGAGCGCATTGTCTGGGGCATGCGAGGCGATCTGCGCGGCACCATTCGATGGTACTTTGCTGCCCTTGACGCGACCGATCGCACGCGCTTTACGTACGCGGCGACCTACGCTCTGCCGGGGCCGTCCATGATACAGTCGCTGATTGGGCCTGTCGTGCGACGCTATAACGAGCGCGAGGTCGATGCGCTTCTCCAGAGGCTGCGCACGCGCCTGTCGACGGGGGAGACGTAAAAGTGTGTATTCTGTGAATTGATTTTTGGTGAGGAGATGCGTGAGGAATAGTGTCGCTAACCTTTTCGGTGTTGCCTCCGCACAACAAAATTTTTCGGAACGGAAAAGAATCACACCTCGACAACATTTGGGGAAGAGGCAGTTCGCCTCCGAAGGATCTTCCGCGTCTGATTTCCATATACTTTCCAGCCTCTTCATTTGACAGGAGGACCTACGGTTTCTTACGTAGTCAATCCTTCATGAAAGGACCCCCATTGCTTGTGATGCGCACCGTAGACGTGTTAAGGTCGGATGTAGTCCCGGAGGAGGAGTGTCCGGGGAGGTGCGTGAGGAGTGTGGGGACAGTCGTTATTGAAGGGGTTGCCGTCACTGGACGGGTGCTCCGGAGATCGGAGCTTGTCCTTCTTCTTATTATTGCGATTCTTCCGGGCTAACAACCGACGGCCAATCCCTTCACCTCGATGACTTCAGGTATCGTGCGTTGCTGAGGGGATTGGCCCCTCCGAAGAGGTGTTTGCCTCGACCGATGCCTGATGCGCTTGCCTACGTCATCGTGTGTTCCTCTAGTCTGGTCCGTTGTGGCCGATGGGCTTGGAGGACTGCGCTTGCCGTCAGCAGGCGTCAGCACGGACGGAGCTCGGTTGGACCGGAGAGTCGCCATGTGTGTATACCCTAACGGGATTCATGCTTGCGCCGTCCTCCGTACAACAGGCTCCTGTTACCGATGCCTACCGACACCCTGCAATCCAAAGATGCCGCCGCGACCGCCAACGGCAAAACGGATGGCCCTACCTTGAAAGGCTCCGAGATCTTTGTTCGCTCGCTTGAAGAAGAGGGCGTCGAACGCGTCTTCGGCCATCCCGGAGGTGCGGTGATTAAGATCTACGACGCCATGGAGCGGCTCCAGCCCTCCTTCGAGCATGTGCTCGTCCGGCACGAACAGGGCGGCACGCACGCCGCGGAAGGATATGCGAAGGCCACTGGGCGCGTCGGCACCGTTCTCGTCACCAGCGGGCCGGGGGCCACCAATACCGTCACCGGTATTGCGGATGCCTACTTGGACTCCGTCCCCATCGTTGTGTTCACCGGTCAGGTCCCTACGCACCTGATTGGGAACGACAGCTTTCAGGAAACCGACACGACGGGCATTACCCGCAGCATTACAAAGCACAACTTTTTGGTGCGGGATGTCCACGAGTTGGCTCCGACGATCAAGAAGGCCTACCATATTGCCCGTACCGGACGCCCGGGACCGGTCGTCGTCGACATTCCGAAGGACGTGCAGATGAATGAGGCCCCGTTTCGGTATCCGGAGGAGCCGGATCTGCCTGGGTACAGCGTTCCGGGCAAGGCGCCTCCGAAGCAGGTTGACCGTGCGGTCCGTATGATTCAGGAAGCCGAACGGCCTCTCTTCTACGTCGGCGGGGGGACGATTAATGCAAATGCGCCGGAGTACCTCACCAAGCTGGCCCGCAAGACCAACATTCCGGTGACCACGACGCTGCACGGCCTCGGGGCCTTTCCGGAGACCGACGACCTGGCGCTGGGCTGGCTCGGGATGCACGGCTTTTACCACGCCAACCAGGCCGTGCAGAACGCCGACCTCATCATGGCCTGTGGGGCCCGGTTTGATGATCGCGTTACGGGGAAGGTCGATGCCTGGGCGCCGAAAGCAGAGATCATTCACATCGACATTGATCCGGCCTGCATCTCCAAGAACGTGTATGCCGACTGTGCACTCATTGGAGATGCGCAGAAGGTGCTCAAGCAGTTGTTGCCGAAGGTGCAGCCAAAGGATACGTCCGACTGGCTCGATCAGATCGACCAGTGGCGTCAAGACTGTCCGCCGTATTCCTACGAGGAGCCGGAGGAGGGCCTCATTGCCCCGGAGTACGTCATCGAGAAGCTGTACGAGAAGACCCAGGGCGACGCGGTAATGGTATCGGACGTGGGCCAGCACCAGATGTGGCTCGCCCAGTACTACAAGTTCGGCCAGACGCGATCGCACATCACGTCCGGCGGCCTCGGCACGATGGGCTTCGGCCTGCCGTCGGCCATGGGCGCGGCCTTTGGCATGCGCGAGGGGCGCGACCTGCCGGTGGTCTGCGTGAGCGGCGACGGGGGCTTCGTGATGAACGCGCAGGAGCTGAGCGTGGCGGCGGCCCACGGCCTGCCGCTCAAAATCGCCGTGCTCAACAACGACTTCCTCGGTATGGTGCGGCAATGGCAGTCGCTCTTCCACGACGACCGCTTCAGCCACACCGATCTCAAGTCGACCAATCCCGACTTCGTGAAGCTTGCGGAGGCGCACCACTGCGCCGGTCTGCGCGCCACGTCGCCCGACGAGGTGGAAGATGTGATTGATGAAGCATGGTCGATCAATGATCGGCCCGTGCTCATGGAGTTTCCGGTTCCGAAGGAGGAGATGGTCTTCCCGATGGTGCCGTCCGGCGCCGCAAGCGACGAAATGATCACGGAGATGTTCGATAAAGACGAGATCGCATCGGAGTGACGAGTGCTTCGTGATGCGTGCGTCGTGATGCGTGAAAGGAGGAGACGTGCCGTTCACGCATCATGCTTCACGCCTCCTTCCCCCCTGTACTGCCTTCATTGGATCGCCCCTGCCTGCTATGCCCGACGACGAAGAACAAGCGCTTACTCGCCAACAGATCCGCCGAAAGCGAAAGTTCGGGGAGCCCATCCTGCCGGAGGAGGAAGACGAGACCGACCAGGAAAACCGGCACATCATTGCCGTTGAGCTCGAAAACACCATCGGGGCCCTCAACCGCGTGACGAATCTGTTCTCGGCCCGTGGCTTCAACCTGTCGAGCGTTGCGGTCGGGGAGACGGAAGACTCCTCTATTGCCCGGCTCACGCTCGTGACCGTGGGCAACGACCGGATCGTCGCCCAAATCACGCGCCAGCTCGACGGACTCGTCAACACCTACGACGTCACCGACCTCACCGACGCTGCGCACGTGGAGCGGGAGCTCTGCCTGATCAAGGTGCAGTATACCTCCGAAACGCGGTCGGAAATCCTCGACATTAAAGATATCTTCCGCGGCCGCGTGGTGAATGTGACGCCCGAGACCATGATCCTTGAGGTGACGGGACCGACCAAAAAGATCAGCGCCTTGATCGGGATGATGCAGGAGCACGGCATTGAGGAGGTGGCCCGCAGCGGCCAAGTCGCGATGCACCGCGCCCTGCAGTACGAGGCCCCGAACCCATTGGCCTCCTCCGACTCGGAAGCCGCCGGCGACGGCGCTCCCCGAACAGACGGCTAACCAATCGGTCCCACACCTGATAGGTAAGCGAGGCGGATTCTGCCCGCCGATCTGCCCTTCACCCTTTCCGCAACGACAATTTCTCTCTATGAAAGTTCACTACGACGCCGACTCCTCGCTCATTCACGACAAAAAGGTGGCCGTGATTGGATACGGCAGTCAGGGACATGCCCATGCCCTCAACCTCCACGACAGCGGGGTGGACGTGGCCGTGGGCCTGCGCTCGGGCTCGTCGTCTCGGTCGAAGGCCGAGGAGCAGGGCCTTCCCGTGATGGGCATTTCGGAGGCCGCCGAGTGGGGGGACGTGGTGATGCTTCTCATCCCCGACCAGCACCAGAAGGACGTATACGAGGAGCACCTGGAAGAACACATGACGCCGGGGACGGCGCTGGGCTTCGGGCACGGCTTCAACATCCACTACGACCGCATTGAGCCGCCCGAGGTGGTGGACGTCTTTATGGTGGCACCGAAGTCGCCCGGGCACCTCGTGCGCCGCATGTACACGCAGGGGAGCGGCGTGCCGTGCCTGGCGGCCGTCGCCCAGGATGCGTCCGGCGGCGCGATGAACCTGGCGATCAGCTACGCCGACGCCATCGGCGGCACCCACGCCGGCGTCATCGAAACGACCTTCAAGGACGAGACCGAAACCGACCTCTTCGGCGAGCAGGCCGTGCTCTGCG
>CAYOWD010000080.1:0-11654 GCA_964407535.1 uncultured Salinivenus sp.
GAACTGCTGGTCGGGGAGCTGGAGCTGGTCGCCCTCGTAGTTCTGGCCGAACTCAGCGTTCATCCAGTCGTCCATGTCCAGCGTCGGATTCGTGTACTGGCTGCCGGCGCCGTCCATGTAGTCGGAAAGGTTCACCGCGCTCTTCAGGCGGGTGTGCATGCCGATCAGGTCGGCGTCGTTGACGTAGATGTCGTAGACGCGACGACCGGAAGCGAGCTGCGTCTGGAGCTTCTCCACCAGACTTCCCTCACCGATGATGTTGTGCGTGACGTTGATGCCGGTGATCTCGTTAAAGGCCTCGGCGATCACGTCGGACTCAAACTTGTGGGTCTTAATGGTCTCAGCAACCGACGAGACCGAAGTGCCGCGGAGACCGTCCGCGTTCTTCTCGAACCACATCAGCTCGTCCACCTGCTCCTTCGCAGTGAGGACGGAGGGCTGAAATTCAAAAACCCACTTCACGGCCGCCTTCTGGCGGTCGTTCAGGGGGCCGTACTCCTCTTGAGCGTAATTCCGGATCTCATCCTTCGACATATCCGGATAGTTCGGTTCGTCCGGCCAGTCCTGGGCCGCGACGTCGGCAAACGGCGCAAGGCCGATTGCCGCAACACACAACACCACAACGGCTAGCATAGAGCGAGACGTTGTGCGCGTATTGTCTGTATCCATAATTAACCTCTGTAGGGTAATGAGAGAGATTGTCGATTTTGATCGAGAGATGCATTGTCGGCCAACCACCGGCCACATTGCCCGGGGGCGCTGGAAGAGAGGGGGGAGGGTTCCTTTCCTTCATGTCCGTCAGGAAGAGCTATAGACGCAAAATCTCCCTCTCTCCGAGACTATTTTCCGGTGGGCGAAAGCTCATTTCTCTCCTCGCACTCGTGGGAAAAAGTCCGTATCAAAACCCCGTGGGACAGTGCTCGATCAAGGCGGAGCGCAATCAATGATCCGTGCCTTCCGGACCGTCGGGCGTCGAAGGAACCCGCGCCTCGGAATCTTCCCGCAGGCGGCTCCCGTCGACCCGAAGACGGCGCTCCGCAGTACCCTCCTCCAATCAAACCGGTCGTAGTATAGAAAGCGCTTTTCTCCATTCAATAACGGTTTCTTCCAGGAAAATGCTGTTTTCTTCCCAAATTGCTGGTTGTCTTCATGTTGGTCGGGAAAAAGAGACAAAAGACGTTAGACGACGGTGCGCGCTTCTTGGAAAAAATCAGAAGTTTATACCCTTTAAGGTATTATTACCGGAATAGAGGCTCTTGCATGAACACGGTTCAAAACAGCCGGTAGAACCCGAAATAGAATCTGCTGAGAGCGTGGAGACGTCCGGCGCGGGAGCGACGATTGGGGACGGTCATTTCACGTTCTGTTAAGTATTTCTGGGGGATGGAGTGCAGGTTCGAACGAAAATATGCTCCCTAACGGTCGGATGCACGGGCACCGTCCATGATCGGCGTTGAAAGGGAGCGCATCCGGCCGAATGGAGCAATCGGGGAGCTCCCGAAGCCCTCTCTCCACTCAGGTCGACACCGTCCTGCTCGGAGGCCCGTGACCGATGCACCGGCAACCCGTATGCATCTGTCGTCGGGCGCGTACACGGCGGATTTCCGGGCGATCGCATGCTCGATCGCGGAATGGACGATCGCTCCCCTGCCTGCTGTTTTCCCAGGGGGACTTTTCGGGGCGGGTCCTGCGTCCCATTGGACGTTTGTAGCCGGATGTGCGCATGATGTCGAAGACATTGTACGCCCATACTGTACGCCCATGCTGAAATCCAACACACCGGTGTCTCATACCAACTCCGCAGCCGTACTCGTACGCCGTCAACGAAGCTTGCGGAGGTGGGAGACCGGGAAGAATAGAAAACGCCCCCTGCCTCGAAGGAAGGCAGGGGGCGTTGAGAGAAACGGAACGTGAAACCGGTTGAGGGTCGACGTCCGATTTTTCGGAGAACCGGGCGGTGCTATTTCGGCCCGATCACCTTCGGGTCGCCGAAGCCGTTGCCCTCGTCGACCTGATTTTCGGACCAGAGGACCTGGCTTTTGTCTTCGGAAATAAAGACCACGTCCGGATCGTCGTCCTGCTTGATGTCGGCGACGTGGAGGGCCGAGTAGTTGCTCTGCGACGTGATGACCTTCTGGTCGGAGAAGCCATCCTTGTTGTCAAGGTTTTCGTACCAGGCGATCCGGCCCTTCCGGTTCGACGCCGAGAGCACGTCGTAATCGCCGTCGCCGTCCACGTCGGCCACGGACACGGTCTGGACGCCGGGGGCTTTGGTCGTAATGACCTTCTGGTTGGAGAAAGTGCCGTAGCCGTCGGTGTTTTCGTACCAGGCGATCTTGCCGTCGCCGGCGGAGGCCGCCACCACGTCAATGTTATCATCCTGGCCCAGGTCCACCCCGAGGACCGAGCGGAGGCCCTGGTGCTTCTCCGAGATGATGTTCTCGCTGGCAAAGCCGCCGGGCGTGTTGCGGTACCACGAGACCTTGTTGGTGCCGGCAAACGAGCTGGCGACCATAAGGATGTCGGGGTCGCCGTTCGAGCCGATGTCACCGGCGTGCACGGCTCGGGCGCCGTCCGCAGAGGTTGAAATGACGCTCTGGCCGCTCAGGCCCCCGTCTTCGTTTTCGCACCAGGCGATCTTTCCGTTTTCGTTCGATGCGAAGGCCACGTCCGGCTTCCCGTCGCCGCTGAAGTCCTCGCCGTAGAGGGAGTAGGGACTTCCGGCCTTATCTTCAAAGACCTCCTGATCGCCGAAGCTTCCGTAGCCGTCGGTGTTTTTGTACCAGGACAGTTTGTCGTCGAAACTGGACGCGGAGAGAGCGTCTCGGCTTCCGTCGCCGTCCACGTCCATAGCAAACACCGACTTCGTCAGGCGCACCTCGGACGAAACCACTTCCTGCTCGGAAAAGGTGCCGCGGGGCTTCTCATTTCGGTACCAGGTGATCTCGTTGTTCTTCGGCGACGCAACGAGCACGTCCGGGGCGTCGTCCGAGTTAAAGTCGGCCGCGTGAATGAGGGAGGTCCCGTTTTCGGGCGCCGGGGAGTTCTGCGCGTGGGCAGGGAGTCCCATCATTCCGAAAGCGAGCGCAGTTGCGAGGCCCAACGACCACGCATAATGTGACAGGAATCTCATGGCAAAAGGAAGTATCGTTAGGGAAAGAACTCAAAAATCGCGGACAATCCGATCAGCGACACGTCGCAAGGGGCAATCTCCCGAACGACCCGTCCCTCACACCGGAGCGACGCTAGGCGAGGAGGAGCGCGTTTTGGCTCCACGTCTCCCGTCGCAATGTGTGGAAGGCGGCAGGTCGGCGGGGACGGTTCGCAAGCGTGTTCGTCCCGTGTCGACTGAACGAATCTGGAACCTTCTTCGACCGCAAATTACACCGATTTCTGAATGCAAAAATCGTTCTCTAAATCTTAAAAGCAAGAATCGTTCTTCAAATGCAAAGCGGAATGAGAGAGCCGGCCCTCGGAGGCGAAAAAGACGGTCCGATGGACGACAATCGGCAGCACCGATGTTGCGCGTAGGCGCTCTCAGTGGACCACCACGACACATTCAACGCGTTCGTACGCCCGATGGCCGCTATCCGTGAAGAAGACGAGAACGTTTAACGGCCAAGAGGAGGAAAGTTGCCGTGCCCCCGTATGGGTCTTAAAGAAATCCGTCTCTAACGCGCATGTCGTGGAGAATCGAAGAACGATCCCGGAAGGTTACGGGTGGGCCGGTCGACGGATTCCCGGCGGGGGGACCCGGAACTGCGGGGAAGAAGGGCACTCCGTTGGCGGTATCTCCACGGGTGAGGGCGTTAGGGAGAATGGAAATGCCTCTCAAGACCGTAGCCCGCAGGATCGTACTGCTTGAAGATGGTCCCCGAGGACCCGTCCGGTCGGCATCTTCAGCACATCAATGCCCAAGAGGGAAGGACGGAGGTCAGTGACGCCGATAGGGGCGTCTCCGTCCTTCCCAGGCGGGATATACACAGTGCAGAAGGGCACTGTGGCGGGGGGGCTAAAAGTATCTGATCGTAATGATCAGGTTCAGAATTCCGATCAGGATAATGGCCCAGGCAGCAGTCGTCCCGAGGAAGTACAGCCAGAGACAGAACGTAATGCCGGTAAGAAGCAGGCCCATGAAGAAGCGGTCGCCCCGCGTCGTTTCAATGGGCAGGATGGTGCCCTCGCGGGCCCAGCCGGGATCCTTCATGTCCCAGACGGTGAAGAAGGTGAGCAGCGAGATAATCGTCCCGAGAAAAAGCAGCGTCGGCACCGTCCACCGGAGCCATTCGGGAGGAAGACCAGTCATAACAAAAGGAAGTCATTGAGTGAGGGAGCGTGCAGAGCAAAGCCGATGCCGGAGGCCCCCTTCCCGATTCCCGTGTGGGAGAGGGGAAGGGGGCCGTCGGCAAGATCGGCGCAGGGGAGGAGCGTCGTGAGAACTACACTCGACCCATCGAGAAGCCCGTAGCGAGAAGGTCGCGTACGAGGTACACAATGATGGCCCCGGGGACCATACAGAGGACCCCAGCGGCCGCAAGCACGCCCCAGTCCCAACCGCCGGCGCCCAGGCTACGGGTGAGCGTCACCGTAATGGGCTGGGCGGCCTCATTGGTGAGGGTCCGGGCCAGCAGCAGCTCCACCCAGGAGAACATGAAGCTGAAGAACGCCGCGACGGCGATTCCCGGGGTGACGAGCGGGAGGAAAATCTTCCAGAAGAAGTTCACGAAGTTATGGCCGTCGATGAAGGCCATTTCGTCAATCTCCTTCGGGATGCCGGACATAAAGCCCTCCAGAATCCAGATGGCGAGCGGGAGATTGAAGAGGCAGTGGGCAAGCGCCACGGCCCAGTAGGTGTCAATGAGGTTCAGGTTGGAGTACAGGATGAAGAACGGCACCATGAAGGCGGCGGGCGGCGCCATCCGGTTCGTGAGGAACCAGAAGAACAGGTGCTTATCCCCGCGGAATTGCCACCGCGAGAAGGCGTAGGAGGCCGGCACCGCCGCGATGGTAACCATCACCACGTTCATCAGCGACATGGAGATCGAGTTAATGTACCCACTTCTCCAGAATTCGGAGGTCAAAATCTCCACGTAGTTTTCGAACGTGAAGTTGTGCGGGTAGAACGTAAGCCGCCCCAGGATTTCGGAGTTCGGCTTGAACGACATGTTCAACATCCAGAAGATTGGTATTCCGAGGAATACCATGTACAGGATGAGGTATATATACTTCTTGTTCATTAGCTTTCACCTGCGCCTTGTCCGAGATTCAGCATAATTATGTAGAGCACAAAGGAGAGGAGGATCACAATAAACATGTAGATCAGAGACGTAGCGGCGCCTCGACCCATTTCGAATCCTCCAATCGCCATTCGGGACGTGTATGTGCTCAGGAACGTGGTTGAGCTTCCCGGTCCGCCGCCGGTCAGGACGAACGGCTCGGCGTAGATTTTAAAGGAGTCCATCAGCCGCAGCAGCACGGCGATGATGAGCACGCCGCGGATGTTGGGAAGCGTGACGTAGCGGAACGTCTTCCAGGGAGAGGCCCGGTCGATCTGGGCCGCCATGTAGTACTCCTTGGGGATGGCCTGCATGCCGGCGAAGCAGACGAGCACCACCAGCGGCGTCCAGTGCCAGATGTCCATGACCAGCACGGTCCACCAGGCGTCGGCGGTGGAGTTGCTGAGGTTGTAGGTGTATCCAACCCATTCAAACACCTGGGGCAGCACGCCGATGTCCGACCGCGTGAAGACGCGCCAGATAATCCCGACGACGTTCCAGGGAATGAGGAGGGGAATGCCGAGCAGAACGAGGTTGACGCCCACCCAGGGGCCTTCCTTCGGCATACAAACCGCCAGTCCAATGCCCAGCGGAATCTGCGTGACGAGGACGAGGAAGCTAAACATGACCTGCCGCCAGAGCGACCCGGTAAAGGCAGGGTCTCGCAGGATCTCCATGAAGTTGTCCAGCCCGACGAAGTACGGGGCCGAGCCGGGGAGCAGGGAGAGTTGCGAGTAGTTCATCACCGTAATCAACGGTACAAAGGCGCTGATCGAGACAAGCAGCAGCGCCGGTAGCAAAAATAGCCAGGGACGTTGTTTCATCTTAATCTCAAGTTAGTCTCCTGAGGAAAAACGAGCAGAGGAGGAACAGGCGCGGCGGGTTAAAACGCAGGTTCGACGGCCTGTTCGTGGTGAAAGAGGCGCACGTCTTCCCGCGGAAGGTACAACCACACCTCGTCTCCCTCTTCGACCTGAAAGTCGTGGGCCACGCGCGTCAGGATCTCAACGTCGCTGCCCTCGAGGGTAGAGGTAATGATCCGGAATCCCCCGTGGATTTCGACCTGATCGACCACGGACGGAATGTACTCCACGTCGTCTTCCGGCTCCTCCATCTGAGCATCAATCGAGCTGGGTCGGATGCCGATCTGGCAGTCCGTCCAGCTCAGGTCGACCTTGGGGTGGACGGATTCCGGGAGGGCAATGGAGTGTCCGCCGAGTACCGCTTTGGGCTCCTCCTCGTCGCCGCCGATCTCGCAGTCGAAGAGGTTCATTCCCGGACTGCCGATAAAGTGGCCGATAAAGGTATTGGTGGGGTTCTGGTACAGGTTTTTCCCCGTGTCGTACTGGACGAGCTCCCCGTCCTTCATAATGGCCACCTTCTCGGCGAAGGTGAGCGCTTCGTGCTGGTCGTGCGTGACGTAGAGGGCCGTAAGGTTGAACGCCTGCTGGGCCTCCTTGACGCGCCGGCGAATCGTGAGCTTGCGGTACGGCTCCACGTCCGTCATCGGCTCGTCGAAGAGGATGGCGGAGGTGTCCGCGCGGATAATGCCGCGGCCCAGGGCCATCAGCTGTCGCATCTCCGGCCCGAATTTCGTCGGGCTCTCCTGCAGGATGTCTTCAAGGTCCAAAAGATCGGCAATTTCATGCACCCGATCTTTAATTTCGGACTCCCCAACGCCCCCGTTGCGAAGAGGGAACGCCAGGTTGTCGTATACCGACATCGAGTCGTAGATAATGGGGAACTGGAAGACCTGCGCCACGTCGCGCTCGGCGGGGGACTTGCTGGTGACGTCTTCGCCGTCAATAAGAATCTGGCCCTCAGTGGGCGTGAGCAGTCCCGATACGATCTTGAGGAGGGTCGTTTTCCCACATCCGGAGGGGCCGAGCAGCGCGTTGGCCGTTCCGTCCTCCAACGTCATATCGATATGGTCGATGGCAACCGTTTCATTTGGGGTGCCCTGTTCGTAGACGTGCCGTATGTCACGAGCCTCGATTACAGCCATCTAAAGATGTCGCTTTATGAGAAAGAAGGAATTTTGTGACCGGCCGACAGGAGTTCCTCGGAGTCGGGGTCGTAGACGTACAGTTTGCCCGCGTCCAGGGAGTAGGAGAGGGAGGTGTTCATCTCCAGGTCCACCGGGTCGGAGCTCAGTGCGTAGATGTCCTCCCCCTGGAACGTCATGTGCAGGGTGCTGGTGGAGCCGACGGTTTCGACGAACTTCAGCTCGGGATGGATCGTCGTCTCGTCCGCGCCTTCCGTCATGACCATGTCCTGGGGGCGGAAGCCGAGCCGGTATTCCCGGCCGGCGGGAAGGTCCGAGAACTCCTCGGCCTCGACGCGCTCTCCGCTCTCAAACTCGAAGAAGCGGCTGTTTTGCTCCTCGATGAGCGTTGCGGGAAGCACGTTCATGGCCGGTTCCCCGAGGTACTGAGCCACCGGGAGGTGGCGCGGCCGGTAATAGATTTCGTCGGTCGGGGCGTGCTGAAGGATCTTCCCCTCGTAGAGGTAGCCGATATTGGTGGACATCGAGAGGGCGTCGCCCGAGATGGGGGTGGCGTAGACCACCGTCGTTTCGAGCTCCTGGAAGAGCCGCTCGAACTCACTCCGCAGCTGCTCGCGGAGCTTGTAGTCGAGGTTGGCGAGCGGTTCGTCCATGAACAGGTAGTCGGGCTCGTTGATCAGCGCCCGCGAAATCGCGGTGCGCTGGGCCTCACCACCACTGACCTCTTCCGGAAGGTTTTCAAGTCGGTGATCGATACTCAGCATCTCGGCGGTTTCCTCCACCTGCCGTTGGATCTCGTCCTCGCTCAGGTTGGTGCTTGCCCGGAGGGGCGAGGCGAGGTTTTCCCGGACGGTCAGGGAGGGGTAGTTAATAAACTCCTGATACACCATCCCCACGCTTCGTTCCTGGACCGACCGATCCGCGACGTCTTCGCCGTCGTAATAGACCGTGCCCGAATCGAGCGGCTCAATGCCGGCCAGAATTCGGAGGAAGGTGGTTTTGCCGGCCCCTGTGGGGGCAACGATGCTGAAGAAACTCCGATCTGGAATGTCCAAGGTCAGCTCGTCGAGAACCTGTTCGGTTCCATAGGACTTGCTGAGATTTTCGACGCGAATACCCATAAGGAATAAAGTTCGAGGTTCTGTAAGCTGATCCCGCGGCTGAAAAACACGTGCAGAACGCTCCTACGTCGTTGATAGTGAGAAGCGCACCGTGCTATGGCACCGCGTGTGAGGGAGGGAAGGTAGGGACTGCAACGCTTGGGCCGAGGCCCAAGCGCAACTCATGAAGCGCATCCGTCTTCATTGCTGGTGCAATTCTATGAGTCCGTCTAGTTGGATTCGGACGTATCGGGATCTTCCCAGGCACGAGCCCGATCCACGGCTTTCGACCAGCCGGTCCGAAGGCGTTCAACGCGATCCGTCGACATGGAGGGCGTAAACTTCCGATCCAGCTCCCACTGGTTTTGGATTTCTTCCTGGCTGTCCCAGAAGCCAACGGCAAGCCCGGCCAGGTAGGCCGCGCCCAGTGCCGTCGTCTCCAGGGTTTCGGGGCGGATGACCGGAACGTCCAGAATGTCGGACTGGAACTGGAGGAGGAGATTGTTGGCGGCGGCGCCCCCGTCGGCGCGAAGCTCACGCGTCTCGATGCCGGAGTCCGCCTCCATCGCATCAATCACGTCGGCAACCTGATACGCCATGCTCTCCAGGGCCGCGCGGGCAATGTGGGCCTGACTGGTCCCCCGTGTGAGGCCGGTGATGGTTCCCCGGGCGTACTGATCCCAGTGGGGGGCCCCCAGACCGGTAAAGGCGGGGACGAAGTAGGCGCCTCCATTGTCGTCGACCTCACGGGCAAGTTGCTCGACCTCGGAAGAGTCGCGAATGATTTGCAGCTCATCGCGAAGCCACTGGACCACGGCCCCGGCCACAAAAATCGATCCCTCCAGGGCGTACGTCGGCGAGCCGTCCAGCTGGTACCCGATCGTGGTCAGGAGGTTGTTCTCTGAGGTGACTGCCTCGTCGCCGGTGTTCTGCACCATGAACGCGCCGGTCCCGTACGTATTCTTGCCGAGGCCGGGGCTGGTGCACATCTGACCGAAGAGGGCCGCCTGCTGGTCGCCGGCAATGCCGCTGATGGGAATGGGCGAGCCGAAGGCATCTACCTGCGTCTCGCCGTAGACGCTGCTGCTGTCCTCCACGCTCGGCAGCATGGCGACCGGTACGTCGAGAATCGAAAGCAGCTCCTCGTCCCACTTCCCCTCGTGAATGTTATAGAGAAGGGTGCGAGACGCATTGGTGGCGTCGGTAATGTGGGCGTTTCCCCCCGTCATGCGCCAGACGAGCCAACTGTCAACGGTACCGAAGGCGAGGTCGCCATTCTCCGCTCGCTCCCGGGCCCCGTCTACGTTGTCGAGAATCCACTTAATCTTCGTGCCGGAAAAGTAGGCGTCGAGAATGAGCCCGGTCTTTTCCTTGAACGTATCCAGATGGCCCTGGTCTTTCAGGCGGTCACAAAGCCCCGATGTGCGGCGATCCTGCCAAACGATGGCGTTGTGGATCGGCTCGCCGGTCGAACGATCCCACACGATCGTCGTCTCGCGCTGGTTCGTAATGCCCACGGCGGCCACGTCCGTCGCAGACACGCCGGCCCGACTTAACGCTTCGGAGGCGGTCCCCATCTGGGTGGACCAAATCTCGTCGGGGTCGTGTTCGACCCAGCCTGGATTTGGGTAAATTTGCTCGAATTCTTTCTGGGCGACCGAGTGAATCTGCCCTTGCTTGTCGAAAAGGATGGAACGGGAACTCGTCGTGCCTTGATCAAGGGCGAGTACAAAGCTCATAGGGAATGGAAAACGTATGCAGTTTGGAAGAATCACCCCTCAATCCAAAGACAACGAATCGGATCCATCCGCTGCTGCACGCAGGGAGGTGTGGGGAAACACGGAGACTGAGGGGGGAGAAGCCCTTCGATTTCACTCTCTCAGGACCACACCTAATGTAGGAAGCGCTTTTTTTGATCGGTAACTTAATCTTCCAGGAAAATGCTGTTATCTTCCCAAAGTGCGAACCTTGCCGGCATCCCTTCGTGAAGAGTGGGCGAATGGTTAAGAGAAATATTCCTGCCGGACACGAGAAACCCGACGTTTTTGCGCTGTTTTGGAAGCGTTTCCAGCGGGGTGGTTGGCACGGCGACGCATTTGTTTGGGCGGAGGGGTTGAGCCTCTTCTGCGTGTGGCCTTCATTTGAGGGAGGAACGCGTCCGCGTTTTGGACGGGCGCAGTGTGGCTCGAATCGATTCTCCACTGACCAGTCGTTGCAATCTATGTCCCAAGCGTCGCCCCCGAGTCTTCGAAGAGATGAACCGACGTCGCTGATTCAAAACCGTGCCGGAGTAGGTGGGGACGACGTACAGTTGTCGCTCTACGATCTGAGTCATTCCGTCAACAAAATTTCGCTCCGGTCTCCCCACCTTTTTTACTACGGCGTTGTACGGGGCCGTAAGATTGTGCATGTGGAGGGCAAGGAGCCGTTTGTGATGGAGGCCGGCGAGTCGCTCGTGGTTCCGCCGTTTCAGGACGTGCACGTGGAGTTTCCCGGCGCCGGGCACGCAGAGGCGAAGTGGATGAACGTCAAAGTAAACCAGGAGGAGGTCCGTGAGGTGCTCGGAAACATTAGCGACATTTCCATCGGGACCTCTGTTTCGAGGCGGTGGCAAATGGAGGACCAGAAGTTTTGTCGCATTGAGGAAAAGGAGGGCATCTATCGGGTGCTCGAAATGATTACCTATCTCATCCGTGAAGACCCTCCGAACCGGGACCGGTTGATTGACCTCAATGTCAAGGAGTTGATGATTCAGTTGCTGCAGACGCGCTCCCGCCCGCTCCTCATTGGGGAGTTTTCGCGGCACACGTCGGCGGGGGGGCTCGCGGCGGCCGTGCAACACATTCAAAACAATCTCGACCGGCACATTTCGATCGATGAGCTGGTGGAGGAAGCTTGCATGAGCAAGTCGAGCTTCTATCGCCACTTCAGCGAGGAATTCGACATGTCGCCGCTTGAGTACATTACTCGTGAGCGCGTCATTCGCGCCCGGGAGCTGTTGGCCGATCCGGAAAACACCGTTACGAACGTCAGCCATGCATTGGGCTTTAGCAGCACCAGTCATTTCATCGACATGTTCAAGGAGCACGAGGGAATGACGCCCAAGCAGTACCAGCTGGAGGTGACCGAGTGAGGCGAGGACCGTCCTTTCCCATCCGCTACCGCAGACTATGGACGTTGCTACAGGCGAAGCCAGACCCGCCGCCGATCGTGCGAGTGTCGGCATGGGGAACGTGAGGCCCGCGCATGCCCTCCTGAGATCGGGAGCCGTTC
>CAYOWD010000080.1:11664-16009 GCA_964407535.1 uncultured Salinivenus sp.
TCATCTGCTGCGGCAGTGGGGTGGGGACGGTTCGACCGGCGCTTCGTGCGTCCCAGTGCGTTGTCGGGAAGGACGATCGGAGGCGAGGCCGCAATGGGACGCTGCTGGGAAGCGGCCGGCGTGCAGCCCCTGGTCGGTGCTCGACGTGCGCTTCATTGCGGCTGCCGGCGGCTCCGCCTGATTTGAGACCCAGACTCAACGCATTCTATGTCGTCCATCGCACTCTTCGGGGCCGGGAGTTGGGGGACTGCCCTTGCTGTTCATCTTGCCTCTGCCGGGCGAGATGTCGTCCTGTGGGCGCGTCGCTCGACGGCCACGGACGACATCCGCCGTACGTCCCACAACCCGACCCATCTGCCGGAGTTGCTGATTCCGTCCTCGGTCCACCTCACCACGGACCTGGAAGTGGCCGCGAAGGCCTCGGATGTGTGGGGCATGGCCGTTCCGTCGCATCGGATGCGGGACCAGGCACAGGCCCTCCATCCCTACGCCCGCGACGACATTACGGTGGTGGCGCTGTCGAAGGGGATTGAAACCGATTCCTTCTGTACGATGTCGCAGGTGCTGGCCGATGCGCTTCCCGACGGTTCGTCGCGCCGGATCGGGGTGCTGTACGGCCCGAGTCACGCTGAGGAGGTGGCCGAGGGGCGTCCCACGACGGTCGTTGCCGCCGCCGCCGACAAAGACGTGGCCCGTTACATCCAACACCGGTTTATGACGGAGCGGCTGCGCGTGTATCTCAATACCGACCTGCGAGGGGTGGAAATTGGGGGATCGGCCAAGAACGTGCTCGCCATCGCGGCGGGCATCATCGACGGCGTGGGGTACGGGGACAACGCGAAGGCGGCGCTCGTAACACGCGGGCTGGCCGAAATTCGTCGATTGGGCCGCGCGCTCGGGGCGGATCCGAAAACCTTTTCGGGGCTTTCGGGGATCGGGGACATGATTGTCACCTGTATGAGCCGGCACAGCCGCAACCGACACCTGGGAGAGCAAATTGCGCTGGGGAAGTCCCTCGATCAGGTGCTCAGTGACATGGATATGGTCTCGGAGGGGGTACGGACGACGTGTGCCGTGCACGGTCTCGCTCAGAAACAGGGGATCGAAATGCCGATTACGGAGGCGGTTCATGCCGTGTTGTTCGAGGACAAACGCCCGAGCGAGATGGTCAAGCGCCTGATGACCCGGGCGCCGAAGCCCGAGCATCGACCGTCGGAGTCCCTCCAGCAGTGATGCCGCGGTCCGCGCCGGCAGCGCGGAGGGAAAGCGGGTCGGAATTGGGATTTCATCAGTCGAGTCCGTCTCGTATGTTTGGACCATCCGGGCGAGGGAAGACGGGCGACGGGGGCGAGGTCGAACAGGGTCCCCTTATACCAACTCCGTACGCTTCGTTGCGGTATGAAAGTGTGTATGTCTGCAAGTAAGTACGTGGCACATACGTGGATACGTTCACTCCGAATCGGAACGAGTTCCGATTCGTCGGGACCATGTCCTCGACCACTGTCGGGGTATGTGAGCGATGCACTCGTGCGTTGACGCGCTAGCGCGTTTGGGCCCCCATACCGACACGCCTGCAATCTCGAACTTTATAAGCGGATTTGGTATTACACCACCTCTGCGGTGGCGCTCACCTTCCCCCCTACATGCCCGATTCCGGGATGCTTTGCCGAATCGCTTCGTTCTGCTCATTTGTGCGCATCCAGTCATTATGACTACTCCATTGTCTTCGGACATGCCCAAAGTGTCCGGTGAACTCGAGTCGTTTATGACGCTCGAACAGTTTATCATTGACCGGCAGGATGATTTTACGCATTCCGCCGGGGCGTTTTCGCGCCTGCTTCGCGACTTGAGTGTGGCCGCCAAAATCATTAACCGGAATATTCGCCAGGCCGGTATTCTCGACGTCATGGGTGAGTCCGGAACGGTTAACGTCCAGGATGAGCATCAGAAGAAGCTGGACGAGATTGCGGACCGGGAGCTGGTGCGTGCACTTCGGAAGGGCGGGGAGTGTTGCCTGATTGGGTCGGAGGAGCAGGCGGAGACGATTTCGATGAGTACGAATGAGGAGACCCGCGAGCGGTACGCGGTGTTCTTCGATCCCCTCGATGGGTCGTCGAATACGGACGTCAACGCGTCGGTGGGGACGATTTTCAGTATCTATTTGCTGCCCGAGGACTGGGACTCCGACTCGGTGGTCGACGTGGCGCTGCAGCCGGGGAGCGAGCAGGTCGCGGCCGGGTACGTGGCGTACGGGTCGTCGACCATGTTTGTGTTTACGACCGGCAACGGGGTGAACGGATTTACGCTCGATCCATCCATCGGCGAGTTTTTGCTGACCCGTCCGGATCTGCAGATTCCCGATACCGGGGAAACGTATGCGGTCAACGAAGCCGACATCGACGATTTCTCGTCGGAGCTGCAAGCGTTCCTGACGTGGTTGAAGAAGAAAGATCCCGAGACCGGCAAGCGCATTCGCGCCCGGTATATCGGCTCGTTCGTGTCGGATTTTCACCGCAATCTGCTGGGGGGCGGGCTCTACATCTATCCCGCTACGAAGGGGTACCCCAACGGCAAGCTCCGGCTCATGTACGAGGCCAATCCGATGGCCTTTCTCGTCGAAGAGGCCGGAGGAAGTGCCTCGACGGGGCATAAGCGCATTCTCGACATTGAGCCGACCGAGCTTCATCAGCGCGTGCCGCTCTATATTGGGAGCACGCCGATTGTGGAGGCGGCCGAGCGGTTTCTGCAGGGGAAGCAGACGTTGAATTAATGTCGAACCCGTAGCGGATGCGGGGCGGCTACGGACTTGGTATAACTGTACGCCAGCACCTCGCTCGCCCTTTTCTGGACATCCGTTATTGCACTGTACGTTATGACAGACCTTCTGGACACAGAGACGGACGGTCGGGTCCGGACGCTTCGGCTGAATCGACCGGACAAGCGGAATGCCCTGAACGCGGCCCTCGTGACGGCCCTGAAGGAGGCCTTGACCGAGGCCGAGGGGGCGGGGGATGTGCGGGCGGTGCGGCTCACGGCGAATGGATCGGCGTTTTCGGCCGGGGCCGACCTGGCGTCGTTGCGGGAGCTACGGGCGGCAAGTCCGATGGAGAATGAACAGGACTCCCGTCGCCTCGCCGAGCTCTTTCAGCAGATTTATCTGCATCCGCTGCCCATTATCGCCGAGGTGAACGGGCCGGCCATCGGGGGCGGGTGCGGGCTGGCGGCCGTATGCGATTTCTCCGTGGTTGCGAACGACGCCACGCTTGGGTTCAGTGAGGTGCGAATCGGATTCGTGCCGGCCATCGTGATGGTGTTTGTCCGGCGCAAGCTGGGGGAGGCGGCTGCCCGAGACCTTTTATTACGGGGGCGCCTGATTGGGGCGGAGGAGGCTTCGGAAATGGGGCTCGTGACGCGTACCGTGGCGTCGAAGCAGCTGGCGGCGGAGGGGATGGCGCTGGCCCAGGAGATTTCGACCGAGACGAGTGGGTCGGCCGTTGCCCTTACCAAGCGGATGATGGCTCAGGTGCCGGGGACGGGGCTGGAGGAGGCGCTGGACTACGCGGTGCAGATGAATGCCTTTGCCCGAGGGACGGACGACTGCCGGGCGGGCATCGATGCGTTTCTCAATGATGAGGAGCCGCCCTGGAAAACTGAGGATGCAGAATAACGAATAGGGGACAACGAGGCCCGCAAGTGTAGCACGATCCGTGGGATGCTTTTCGGGGGAGAGGGCTTGTGGAAATGGTCGAGCGAGAGAAACGCTGCGGACGGAAGAACCAAGAAAATCGGGAATGAACGCGGAGGAGGCCCACGCAGTGAATGAGCAGGCCGATGTGCCGCTCGAAATTGAATCTACGAGACGGACACACAATCTTTATTCGGATCGCTACCATCTCCGGTCTGTACCTATTACGTTGATACTGATCCGTGAAGATGTCCAAAAGCGAAGGTGCCCGGCCAGATGCGCACGGGGCCGTTCCGACGCGGGGGAGCTGTGACATGAGTGCATGGATCGAGATAGATGGGTTGTAATTTCGCTCCCGCAGACTAACACCACAGATACAGTATATTATGGGCAAGAACGTTGCAGAAAAACTAATTGACAGCCATCTCGTCGAGGGGGAAATGGAGGTGGGCGAGGAGATTGGTCTTGAGATGGACCAGACCCTCACCCAGGACGCGACGGGGACGATGGTCATGCTTGAATTTGAAGCCATGGGGATTCCGCGTGTGCAAACGGAGCTGTCTGCACAGTACGTGGACCACAACCTCATTCAATCCGACTTTAAGAATCCGGACGACCACCTCTTCCTGCGGAGTGCCTGCAAGAAGTACGGGGTGTGGT
>CAYOWD010000081.1:0-15962 GCA_964407535.1 uncultured Salinivenus sp.
GGATGCAATACGAACCGTTTGTTGCCGGCAACGGAGAACGGTTCTTCCTCCTCCCATCCGTACGCAAAATTAGCGTTGACACTGCAGTATGTACGTGACCCCCAATCGCTTGCACCTATACCGATCCTCCTGTGACCCCTGAACTTTGCAGACGGATTGGGATAATACGGATTCCGATCGGCAATGCGGGACACCCAACGTATCCCCTCTTCCCCAAATGCGGCGCGCAACGACATCGCCCCCCATTCCACGCTCCGAATTCCCCCATTCCCCACTTGAGGTCATCTACCGCACGAGCATCATTTTCTCGGAGGCGGTAAAGTCCCCGGCCTCGATCCGGTAGAAGTAGACCCCGCTCCCAACCCGGGTGCCGTACCGATTCGTTCCATCCCAGACGACCCGGTGCAGACCCGCCGACTTCGTCGCGTCCACCAGTGTCCGCACCCGTCGGCCCAGCACGTCGTACACCGCGATCGTGACCGTACGCTCCTCGCGGAGCGTATACGCTACGGTCGTCTTCTCGTCGAACGGATTCGGATAGTTGCCGCGGAGTTCATTCTCGAACCGGTCGAGCCCAATCCCGTCGCTGTGTTGTTGGGCGTAGCGCTTCGTGCCCACGATGACTTTCAAGCGACGCGTGTCCCCCTTGTCGAGGGACACGGACGTGCCCGATGTCACCCGTCGGTCCGCCGCAAGGTCCAGTACGTAGCGGTCGTGTCCCTCCGGGAGCGATCCGATTTCGTTCCAGTCTAGGTGCACCTCCGATGCCGTCTCGCCCCGCTTCGGTCGATGGAGACGAAGGATCCAAGTGTGCCCGCGCTCGCCGGTCGGCTTTACGCTTTTCGCGTGCGGCACCGCGGCCGCGCCGCCCGCCTTCTGCATCACACTGAGCTGGATCGACGGCTCCACCGGCGGCGGCTGGGCCACATCGAGCGTGTCTCGCCCAGCCTGTGCCCCCGGACGGGTCCCGAGCATTGCCGTGGCGGCAGGGCCTCCCCCTCGAACACGGCCCCGAAGCGTGTAGCCGGCCCCGGCGTTCGCTTCCGTCGTGGCCCCGGACGCCGTCGCACGACGGGGAGAGGCTTTCGTCCGTGCGGCCCCATTCGCCCCGACCGGCGGAATCAGAAGCGTGTCCGCCTCCGACGCCGAGTGAAATACGAAGTAGCCCTGCCACGGCGCCAGCACGGAACGTTGCCGGTACTCACCATCCCGATAGGTCAGCGGCGTGCCCACCTGCGCCCCCTCCAGGTTCGATGCCGCCCGCACCGAATCCCAGGGCACCGCAAAGCCGAACGGCGTCCCCACCTGGTTCCAGCCCGGCTCAAGCCGCACCCTCCGGGGCGTCGAGGCCTCAACCGTCCGTCCCTCGTTCACGGACAACGGGGTGCCGTTTTTGGTCACGACCCAGAAGGCCTTCCCGGCTGCCAAATCTGTGGAGTCCAGGACCGGATACTCCTGATACGCCTCCTCCCCCCCGTTCCACCGAAGGGCCCGCCACTTCGAGGCGTCGTACGGGCCGTACGACGCAGTGAGGGCCGGTTTCGGATTCCGGGCCGGGATCGACACCATCCGGTAGCTTTGCTCCGGAAACAGCGTATCGGCCAGCGCCGTCGGGGGCGATAACGCCTCGAATCCGACCGTCAGATGCAGCGGCGCCCGCTCGGCGGCCGACGCGCGGCCCTCCGGCAGCACGGCAAGAGGTTCATCGGCGCCGTCCCTAAAGACGGAATAGTAGTCGACCCCTCTCGGCGTAACCATCGAATCCGGCAGCGTCGCCTCAAATATTACCGCATCCGAGGTCTCCTCGACATCCGTCGAATCCAGCCCGAATTTCTGATACGCCGTCCGGCCTCCGGGACGGGCATACAACGACGCCGTGTCGGGCGCACTCACGTCAGCTGTGCCCCGTTTGAGACGGACCGTCACCGACTGCGACCCGCCGTCGACCGTCAGGGTGGGCGCCGGCGGAAGGGAAAATTCGATGGGATCCAGCACGAACGACCCTTCGTCGTTGGTCGCCTCCGCTTCGAGCTCGTAGGTCGTGCCGGGCTCCAGGCGGCGCACCGTCGTCCTCACCGACTGCGTGACGGCCCCCGTGAGGGTCCGTTCCAGAAGGAGAGTGTCTCGGTTCGGGGCCGATGCGGGGGCCAGGCGGATCTGAATCGTCGTCGGGCTCCCGGCCGGATTGAGGCCATACTTGATGGCAGCCCCCGTGGCACTGGCGACGACCGGACGCGACAGACCGGGCGCGAGCGGCACCACCGACTCGTAGGCCCCGATGTTCACGGTGGCCGTCCCGTCGGCATCCAGGTCCTGCCGCCGAGAAGCCCCTGTGAGATCAGCGGTGACCGCCTCGGCATTCCCACCGGACGCGAAGGGCGCGTTGTCGCCGGCGTCGAGCGCGGGCGAGTCGGGAAACAGGGCCAGCCCGTCGTCTACCGTGGCGAACATGCCGTCCGCCCCGGCCGGATCGGACGGACCGGTCAACAGTGGATCTTGATCCAGGTTGCCGCCGCCGTCGGTGTTCGTGTCGTCCTCATTCTCCCCATCGTCCCCGGCGCCATTGACCCCGCCTTCTATGATCGTGTGCGAGAGCGCCGGCGGATCGTTGGCGGTATCGTCGTTGAAGATTTCGCTGCCGCTGCCCCCGGCCGTATTGCCCCACAGGATGGTGTTGACGATCCGGGGACTCGCGGTCCCCTCGACGCCGTTGTTGTACAGCGCCCCGCCCCGCTCGGAGGCACTGTTGCCCGAGAACGTCGCGTTTAGGAGGGACGGACGGGCCGTCCCCGCATTGGCGATGTTGTAGAGGGCACCGCCGTCCGTGGCCTCATTGTCGGCAAACGTCGCGTTGATGAGGGACGGACTGGCCGTGCCGCTGGCGCGTCCGTCGTTGAGAAGGGCCCCGCCGGACGAAGCGGTGTTGCCGACGAATACCACGCTGTTCATCGAGGGACTGGCCGTCCCTTCGAGGCCGTCATTGAGCACGGCCCCGCCTCGGGCATCCGCTGCGTTTCCGACGAATTCCACCCGGCGGAGCGTCGGCGAACAGGCGTTGTCGGCGCCGTGCCCGTCGCAATACAGTCCGCCTCCGCCATTGTGCGGGAACGCCCCATCGGCCTGTCCGGCGGTAACGACCACGCCGTCGATCACCGTTGCACCAGTGACGTTCGCCTCAACACCGGGCCCGATGCCGGTCCCGCCGTTGAGCACGAGAACGTGGGACGCATTGTCCCCGACGAGATCCGAGTGATCCGCGATAATGCCGTCTTCATCCGAATCCTCGTCGTTCCCCCCGACGTCGCCGGACAGAATCGTCTTCTGCGTCGTCGGGTCGCGGTCGCCGCCGCCGGCCGGGTAGCCGCCGTACACCTCCACCCCGTCGCGCCCACCGATCAGCGCGAGGCTCGTGTCTGCCTTTTGAGGAGTGTATACGCCCTCGGCGATCCGAATCTCGTCGTTGCCGGTGGCGTAGCCGAACGGCCCGCTGTCGAGATTGGACGTGTCCTGCAGCGTGGTGTCGGCGTCGGCCCAGGCGGTGCCGTCGGCCGCCCCGGTCGCGGACGGGTCGACGTAGATGGTGCGTTCCTGATCCCGCCCGCCCTCGTAGGCCCCAATGTCGACGGTGCCGTCCGGGCGAGCAGCGCCGGTAACGTCGGTGGTAATGTTCTCCGCAACGCCGAACTCGAACGGAGCGTCATTGCCCGCGTCGATGGCGGGCGACCCGGGGGTCACGTGCAGGCCGTCGTCGTCGGTGGCAACGGTGCCGTCGTCCCCCGCCGGCAACGGAGCATACTCCAGAAGCGGATCCGCCTTCAGGTTTCCCGTGCCGTCCGCGAACGCGGTACTGTTGCTCACGCCGGCGTCTCCCTTCTCTACGATCGAGTAGTTGACTGTAAGCCCCGCCGCCTCGTCGTTACGAATCTGATCGCCCTCGCCGGTCCCACTGTTATTCGTGTCGGCTCGATTGCCCCAGAGAATTGTATTTTCGAGTGTCACATCGGTCGTCCCAGCATCGTCTTGAATGTTTTCAACCCCTCCCCCGTAGGTCGTCGACGAATTCTCTACTATGGTCGCATTTACAATCGTAGGCTCCACGATAGCAGATGCATCACTTGAAGCCGGAGACCGGCTCTGGTTGCGAACAGCCCCGCCGCCTCCGCTCCGGCTGACATTGTCGACGAACATCCCGTTGACGAGCACGAAGCTCGCCGTCGCCGTAAAGGAAGCACTCGCAGACGCGCGATTATGAATTGCCCCGCCCTCCCCCGATGCATTCCCCACGAACGTGAGATTCTCCATACGCGGGTTCGTGGTGCCCCCGCCGCTCGGATCGTCAAAGGCATTGTAGTCGATTGCTCCCCCAGTGAACTCCGAGACGTTGTTCCTGAAGGTCGCGTCCACAATCGTGGGACGGGCCACACCGCCCCCCCTGCTGGTCACGTGAATCGCCCCCCCAGCCCCAAAAGGGACATCCGGGGGGCCCTTCCCGGCATTGCTGAAGAACCGACTGTCCGTGACGGTGGGACGGGCGGTGCCGCCATCAAGCGCGCTGAGTCGAACAGCGCCCCCAAAAATGCCCCGATTCCCAAAGAAGTCCACGTTTTGAATCTGCGGGCTGCACTCCTGCCCCGAGCCCCGCCCGTCGCAGTAGAGCCCGCCTCCGTACTGAGACGTCCCGCTGCCGTCGGCCTGCCCGGCAGTCACCCGCACCCCATCGATGACCGTGCGTTCGGTAATGGTACTGTCAATGGGATTTCCCTTTGTCCCGTCCAGGTAGAGGACGTGGTCGCTGTTGTCCCCGTTGATGTGATCGATTTGCGTGGGCGTCGCATCGTCGTTGTCGCTGTCCGTGTTGGGTTCAAACGGATCGTCGTCCCCGTCCACATCTCCCGAAAGCACCGTCGGATTCGCGTCCGGATCCCGCGAGGAACGGCTCGTCTCCCCCCCCCCGAAAAGCCGCCATAGAGCTCCAGGCCGTCTTGATCGCCGGTAATCACGAGGCTGTCGGACGCGCTGGCGGGCGTGTACGTGCCCTCCGCCACCCAGAGCTCGTCAGTCTTGACGGCGGCGTCGATCGCCGTCTGCAGGTTCGCGTAGGCCGTGCTCCAACTCAGACCGTCGGGGGTGCTCGCCGAGCTGCTTGCATCGACCCGGAGCACCTGCGGCTCCACGGTGCCCTCGTAGGCCCCAATGTCAACCGTCCCGTTCTGCACTCGACTTGTCCCCGCCAGATCGAAGGGAATCAGCTCTGACGTATCGCTGTCGTCGTCGAGATCGGCAATGTCGTTGGGAAGGGCCGCATCGTCGCCCGCGTCCAGGGCCGGGGACCCCGGCAGGACGGCAAGCCCGTCGTCCACCGTCGCGAGTCCCCCATCGGGACCTTCCGGTGTCCCCGACCGGCTGAACACCGGATCCTGGTCCAGATTCCCGCCGCCGTCGGTGGTCGAAGAACTGGACTCTTGGATGCCCCCGATCCCTCCTTCTATAATCGTATTTGCAAGTGTGGGATTCGCCTCAAAATTTGCCATCTGATCTCCCCCATTGACCGCCGTGTTTCCCCAGAGGATCGTGTTCGTAATCTGTGGGTCGGCGGTTCCTCCAGACTCACCATTGTTGAAGATTGCGCCCCCATTGTCCGCGGCCTCGTTGTCCACAAACGTCACGTTCGTGATCGTCGGGCTCGTCGTTCCATTGAGTCCAGTGTTATACATCGCCCCGCCATCCTGATTCAACGCGGCGTTTCCGCGGAACAGCCCATTCACGAGCGTTGGACTCGCGATCCCGTTGCTGTTTCCCGCGTTATAAATGGCCCCTCCGATATCCGCCGCGTTCCCGGCGAAGATCACATTTTGGATCGTGGGACTACACTCCTCTCCCGATCCCCGCCCGTCGCAAAAAATGCCCCCTCCATTCCTCTCTGGAGTCGTGCCGGCGCTATTATCCGCCTGTCCGCCCGTAATCGTAAGCCCGTCGAGAACGGTATTCGACGTAATATTGTCCGCCCCTCCCGCTTCGAGGAAGAGCACGGTGTAGCTGTTGGTGCCGCTGATATCGGCGTGATCCACCGTCACGCCCTGCCCGTTGACAGTGTCGTCGTCATCGATGTCTCCGGAAAGAACCGTCGGGTGTGCTCCCGGATCGCGGTCACTGAACGTATCCCCGCTCTCGAATCCCCCGTAGACCTTCACGCCGTCGATCGCATCGGTGATCGTAAAACTGTCGTCCTGACTGTCGGTCCTGTACACCCCCTCCGCCACCCAGAGCTCGCTGCTGCCATCCGCGTTGTCGATGGCGGTCTGCAGATCGGTGTACGCATCGGCCCAGGACGACCCGTCGTTGGCGCCGGAGGCATCCTTGTCGACGTAGATCTGGGCCTGCGCGGCACTCGTCCCCGACAGAACGAGAACAACGAAGAAAGCGTGAAGTGTACGACGCAAGAAAAACACGGGACTGGTGGCATTGTGCAGTCGGAGACTTCGCAAGACCCCCGTTCCCCCCGTACGGTCCGGGAACGGATCGCCCCCTCCCCGAAAGGACACCGGTACGGGATATATGAATACGAACTCCTCCCCGGAATTCGGACACGCAGTCCTCTCCCTTCACTCTTTTTTACTGATCCCTGCGCAGGGAGGCAAACGTTCTTTTTCGTTCGGGGGCGGAGATCCTGGAGATCTTGGATCTCCTCTCTCCTTTCTCTTAGACCGTGGTATGCTAACAGTCGGAGTTGTCTTTATACCAAACCCGCTTATAAAGTTCGGGATTGCAGGCGTGTCGGTATGGGTGCAAGCATATGGGCCAGACGCGCTAGCGCGTCAACGCACGAGTGCGTGGCTCACATCCCCCGACAAAGGCAATCCCGACAGCCGTCGGAATGCCAAGTCGGGACATTGCTCACAAACCCCAACGGAGCTGCCGAACGAGTTCGGCGGCGTACGAGTACGGCTGCGGAGTTGGTATTAGAACCCCATTCACGTATCAGTAGGTCTACAGTGCCGTGCCCGGCTGCCACCGGTGCTGCTCCAAATCGACACGGTGCTCGTCCGGAAACGCCACACCCTCGCTCTGCAGGCGCTCCTTCATGACGGTGGGCGTCTCGAAGTGGCGGCGACCCGTAAGCACGCCGTTGCGATTCACCACCCGATGACACGGGAGGCCCTTGCCAATGGCATCGTTGAGGGCCCAGCCTACCGTTCGGGCCGCCCCACGTCGCCCGAGGTACGCAGCAATGTCGCCGTAGGTCGTCACCCGCCCCGGTGGAATCTCGGCCACGACGGCCCAGACGCGCCGGAAGAACGGCGCCGAGGCATCGGTGGGATCCGGAAGCGGTTCGTCCATGGGACGCAGCTATTCGTTCTCCGTGTCTTCGCTCTTCGGCGTCCAGGTGTCTTCGCGGATGCCCGCCTGCTTATTGGCCCAACGCGCAAGGACGAAGAGGAGATCGGACAGCCGGTTCAGGTAGACCTTCGTCTGCTCGTTGATGGGGGACGACACGTCCGCCTGCACCACGAGCCGCTCCGCGCGGCGGCACACCGTCCGCGCCGAGTGGAGGGACGCGCCCGCGGGGGAGCCGCCCGGCAGCACAAATTTCTTGAGTGGCTTCAGCTCGTCGTCGAACGCATCAATTCGATCTTCCACCCGGTCGACGTGCCGCTCCTTGATGCGCGGCACGACGGGCTCGGCGTCGATGGGCGTCGCCAGGTCGGCCCCGACGATAAAGAGCTCCTCCTGTACGTCGCCGAGCACCGGATCCAGGCGATCGGCCCCCGGCTCGTCAATGAGGTGCGACCGCGCCACACCGACGACGGAATTCACTTCGTCGACCGTCCCGTAGGCATCGATGCGCGGATTCCCCTTGCGTACTCGCTCCCCGCCAAAGAGCGATGTCGTTCCGTCATCCCCCGTACGTGTATAAATTCGGTCCGGCATAGGCAGATATCAACATAGGAGCAGAAGGACGTGCGCGGATTCGCACGCACGCGACGACCGGGCGTTTCAGACGCATGCGGTTTCCACAAGCGACGGCAACGTTGGACCGAGCCCCGCTCGACTGCACCTACGCCGGACGCCTATTCACGTTGTACGGACACGCCGGACGCCGATTGTGCCTCCGACGCAGCCCCGAGATACTCAATCCGCACCCCGCGTCCGTCTCGCTCCTCCACCCGGGCCCGCATCCCGAAGACCTCGGCGATGCATTCCGGCGTGAGCACCGACGCCGGCGGCCCCCGATCAACGAGCCGCCCCTCCTGCAAGATGAGCAGCCGCTCCGCGTGCCGCGCCGCCAGCTCCAAGTCGTGAAAGACGGTGAGCACCGTCCGCCCCTCGTCCACAAGGGCCTGGACCTGCTCCATGAACGTAAACTGGTAGTGCACATCGAGGTGCGAGGTCGGCTCGTCGAGCATCAGCAGGTTGGCCTCCTGGACGAGCGCCTGCGCGAGAAAGACGCGCTGGAGCTCCCCCCCGCTCAGCGACAGCACCGACCGCTCCGCAAAGCCCTCCAGATCCACCCGCACAAGGGCCTTGTGCACACGCGACCGGTCCTCGCGGCCGTAGCGTCGGAGCCAGCCCCGATGGGGCGCCCGTCCCAGAAGCACCAGTTCTTCGACCGTAAAGTCGAACGTGAGCGACGGGGCCTGCCGCACGTAGGCGAGCCGCCGGGCCCGCTCCTGCGCCGACCACGCAGTCACGGGCCGCCCGTCGAGCACAATGGTGCCGTCGAACGGAATGTGGGCCCCGACGGCGCGGAGCAGCGTCGTCTTGCCGCTGCCGTTGGGGCCGAGGAGGCCCACCCACTCGCCGGACGACATCGCAAACGCAATGTCCGTGAGAATCGTGTGGCCGTCGAGCCGCACCGACACGTCGTCGACGGTAAGAAGGGACATGCGCTCGCACCGACTCGTGAAAGAGGCCATCCGCCCCTACGAACCGGCCTCGTCCCGATTCGTTGCGATGCCTACCGAATGATGGAAATACGACGCACAATTTTTCGCGACGCGGTGTGCACGCGCAGAAAGTACGTCCCGCTCGCCAGCCCGTGCGTCGACACCTTCCTTCGAACCGCCCCGCGCTCGACCGTCACGGTGCGTACGCGTTCGCCGGCAATGTTGTAGAGCCGGACGTCCGCCGGCAATGCCGCCTCCGCTCCGAAAACCACGGCCAAGGACGAGCCGCCCCGTACGGGGTTCGGGCTCTCCAGCCGAACGGCGGAACGGGACTGCATCCGGACCTGCTCCTTCGGCCCGTAGTGCACCGTGCCGTCCCGGTCGATCTGCTGCAGCCGAAAGACGTGTCGCCCCGCCGCGAGGGCTCCAGTTCGAACGTCGTAGGTGGTCGGCTGATCGGTCGTGCCCATTCCCTCCACGAAGTCAAGCCGCTTCCATTCCTCGGTCTCCGTAGATCGATGCTGGACCGCAAATCCGGCGTTTCCGGTCTCGGAGGCCGTCTCCCATTCGATGATAGCCCGCTCCCCAATCGTCGACACGCGGAACGCCGTTAGCTCCACCGGGAGGGTGCCCGCAGCAGCGTCCACATTCGGGGAGCCCTTGCTGTCGCCCGCAGTCTCCGCAAAATCGCCCCGCCGCTCGGTCGCCGCCTGCCAGTGCTTTCCCTTTGCGTTATCGGCGTCCGTCCCGCCCACGTATTCGAGCGACGCCCCACCGGCATCAGGCCACACCTCATCGTCTTCATCGTACTGTACTGAATCAATCTCGGTCCCGTCGCCGCGCTGGAGAAGAACCGTCCGTGGTGAGGTGTTCGTGAGATTCACGTCATCAGCGTAATCAATCGCACACTCCACTCCGCCATTTTTGCTCTTGTCGTCGTCGACACAAAGCACCGCAAAATCGCCCGACTCCACCTCGGTGTCAGAGAAAATGCCCCCTGTCTGCTCGACTTCGCCCTCGGGATCTTTTGCGATCAACTTCAAACTGTCCAGGGGAATCGAGTGACTCGTGGCGTTATACACCTCCACGTACTCACTTTCGGAATCCGTCGTGGCGGCGTCGTACATGATCTCCGAAATGATGAGATCGCCCTCTGACGGCTGTGCGTGCGTCTGAATAGTCATTCCGAATGCCAGGACGAGAAGCGCAACACTCGTATTCAAGAAGTGAAGACCCATAACCTTATGATATGTATCATTTTTATTACAGATTGAACATCCACCTGATAGACACATTGATCTCGCCAGCATAACGTCGTTCGCAACGTGCCTACCGATCCGTGCCCCCGTCCGTCAACGATGCTCCTCAGCGTGGTCAGGCGATCATAGATTGGGGACCCCTCAGACTTCTATGACCTGCTCCGCTATGGGCCAAGACATGAATTCAGAAACGCATTCACGGATCAGTAATGCCATGTCGCTGTCGTTTCCCGATCTATCGACCCGCGTCGAGTCCGAGGAATGGATGGACGATTCGACTGTGAGCGGCGAGGCCCTTCGGGGGGCGCTGCGCGACCTGCGCCGCATCAACGTCTTGCTGGGCGGCCTGCGGGCCACTGACGCCGTCCTCGATCCGCTTCTGCGCTCCCGTTCCTCGCTGCGCGTGCTCGACGTGGGGACGGGGACCGGCGATTATCTGCGGCATCTGGCCCGGCGCGGGCGCCGGTTCGGGACGACGGTGGACGCGGTGGGCATCGACCTCAATCCCGTCACGGTGGGACACGGCCGCGCCTGGCTCGACGCGCACCTGGCGCCCCCCCTGCGCGGACAGGTGCAGATTGAGATTGCCGACGCCCTCCAGTTGCCCTACGACGACAACGCGTTCGACGTGGCCCACGCTGCTCTCTTCCTGCACCACTTTCACGGGGCAGAAGCCCCAGCCCTCCTTCGAGAAATGAATCGCGTGAGCCGCCTCGGCATTGTCGTGAACGACCTGCACCGCCATCTCCTTGCCTACGCCGGCATCTGGACGCTGAGCCGCCTCCTTCGGATGTCGCCAATGGTACAACACGACGGCCCGGTCTCCGTCCGCCGCGGCTTCCGCCGAAGCGACCTCGCCGCCCTGGCCGAACGGGCGGCCCTCCGGAGCGCGGTCGTGCAGTGGCACTGGGCCTTCCGCTGGACGCTGTCCACGCTGCCAACCGCGCCGTAGCCTGGAACGTCGGTGCACGCACGACCGACCTCCTCCGGTAGGAGGCCGGAAACGACCGTTCAGTTGTGACGGGCGGAATTTCCGATCCGTCACGATTCCCCGGAAGCCCGCGCCGGGACGCGTGTATACCCAGTGTGTAGACGTGTCTCCGCTTGCCCGGTTTTTTTCGTTCACTCCCTTCCCTTACGCCATGCCGTACGACGCAATTGTGATCGGCGGCGGCCTCGCCGGCTGCAGTGCCGCCGGCCAACTGGCCCAGCGCGGGCACGACGTGCTGCTGCTGGAAAAAGACACCTACCCGCGCCACAAGCTCTGCGGCGAATTTCTGTCGCCGGAGGCGCAGTCGTCGTTCCGACGCCTCGGCGTGCTGGACGACGTGGTCGACGCCGGGGCCCGTCCCGTCGAGCATGCGCGCCTGACGGGCCCGCACGGCACGACGGTGGACCAGTCGCTGCCCGACACCGCCCTCGGCCTCAGTCGCTACCGGCTCGACCAGCTCCTCTTCCGCCGCGCCTGTACGCTCGGGGTGGAGGGCCGTCCCAACACCAAAGTCACGGCGGTTCACGGCACGCTCGACGAGGGCTTTGCCGTCCACGCTGGGTCGGAGGTCTTCGAGGGACGACTGGTACTCGGCGCCTACGGGCGGCGCGGCGTGCCGGACCGTACCCTCGACCGCCCGTTTCTGAACCAGCATTCGCCCTACGTGGCCTTCAAGGCCCACTACGCCGGCGACACGACGGCCCTGGACGGCACCATCGAGATTCACACGGCCAAAGGCGGGTACTGCGGCCTCGGCCCCGTCGAAGCGAACCGGGTGAACGCGTGCTGGATCGGCCGCACCGACGCGCTCCAGGACGCCGGCGGAACGCCCGAGGCGATGCTCCACCACACCCTCTGCCGCAATCCCGCCCTTGCCGACCGGATGCAGGGCCTCACCCGCGTGAGCGACCACTTCGAGGCGGTGAGCCAGGTGCCGCTTATGGCCAAGGAGCAGTTCGTGGACGACGTCTGCATGGTGGGCGACGCCGCCGGCATGATCGCGCCCCTCTGCGGGGACGGCATGGCCATGGCCCTCGCCGCCGCCGACCTCGTCGTGCCCCCCGCGGCCGACGTCCTGACCGGGGCGTCCTCGCCCGCCGCCTTCAAACGCACCTACCGCACCCGCTGGTCGGACCGGTTCGAACGCCGCCTGCAGATTGGCCGCTGGGTTCACCGAGCCGCCTTTCGCCCCACCGCCACGCGGGCCCTGCTCACCACCTGCCGGTTCCTCCCGCCCCTCGCCCGCTGGCTCATCCGCTCCACCCGCGGCTGATACCAAGTCCGCCTACAACGTTCGGGGTTGAAAACATGTCGGTATAAGTACAAGCGAATGGGCCTCAAGTACATACCTTCACACCTACACACTTACAAACCCGAATCCTTCAACCGGATTCGGTATGACTCTCGACCCTATCGGTCCGCCGCCCGCGCCAGCCGGTCGTTCAGGGCCCGCCCCAGCCCGTCCGACGGCACCCGCTGCGCGTAGATGACTGTACAGTCCGCGCGGTCGCACTGCCGAAAAAACGCAAAGACGGCGTGGGCGTACGCGGCAATGTCGTCCGCCACGTGCGTGTACGCAAAGGCCTCAGCCGACGCCGGCGCGTCGAGCCCAATGTAGCCCGCCGTTGCCGCCCCCTGCGCCTCGGCGGGATCGTCGACGAGCTGCACCTGCGCCGCGGGGGCGTAGTGCCGGTGCTTCGTCCCCGGACTCCGGGGCGCGTCGGACGCCGTCGGCTCGTCGTCCGCCACCACGGGGCCGATTTCCGCGCGGAGCGCCTCCACGGACACCGCGCCGGGCCGCAGCACCACCGGCGGCGACACCGTGCAGTCCAGCACCGTGGACTCCACCCCGGCCTCCGTGCGGTCGCCCTGCAGGATGCACGCGATGCGTCCACTCAGGTCTTCCTGCACGGCCGTCCACGTCGTGGGGCTGGGCCGCCCCGACCGATTGGCGGACGGCGCGGCCACCGGCGTCTCGCAGGCCCACAGGAAGGCCCGGGCCGTCTCGTGGCGCGGCATCCGGACCCCAACGGTGTCCAGTCCGGCCGTGACCACCGACGGCACGTCCGGATGCTTGGGCAGAATGACGGTGAGCGGCCCCGGCGCAAACGCCTCCAGGAGGGCCTCGGCCGGCGCCGACACCTCGGCCGCCACCTGTGCAATCTGCGCCCGTTCGGCGACGTGCACGATGAGCGGATTGTCGGCCGGACGGCCCTTTGCGTCGAAGATGGCCTCGACGGCCGCCTCCTGAAAGGCATCGGCCCCGAGGCCGTAGACCGTCTCGGTCGGAAACGCCGCCAGGTGCCCGCGCCGGATCCACTCGGCGGCGGCCTCGGGCGAACGCGTGAGAAGGGTATCCACCACGGAAACGAGGATCGATTCGAAACGCACGCAACACAAGAGGGGAACGCGTCGCCGAGGTGGTCTTTCCGGCGGTGTCCGTGTGTTTCACTCCAAGATGCAAGGGGCCATACTCGGTCGGACGGGACGAGGATGGGGAAAAGAATCGGTGCGCTGGAGTCCCCCGAGATCCCCCCGCGGATGCGGGGCTACCAGACGGGGCTACCAGATTGGCCGGGGTATTTCTAGCTGATCACACGTTCGTACACGTCGTGTACGTCAATACAGAACCAGATGTACAGTCCTTTACCGACTCGTAGGACGACAGCGCGGTACTTCTTCTGAGTCACCTTCGCACGGTGGAACTTCCCTTCTTCGGTGTCCTTGACTGGCTTGAAGTCTAAAGACGGGTGATCTGGATTCTGCTTTAGGAGCTCGAACTTACGATCTGCCGTATCCTGTATCCTCTTCGGTAGTTCATTGTAATCGTCCCAGAACGACGGGTGCGCTCTGTGCTCTAAAGCGGAGTCGTCAGACCCTTCTCGTAATCCTCCTTCACCTGCCGGGCGATCTCGTCCGGACTCGCCTCCTTGTCGCCCTGCCATTCGCTTCTGTCCTTCGCGTGTCGGTTTTTGTGACGAGATCCAGCAGTGGAATGGGACAGGAGTGTAAAGTGTGCCGAACGACTTTTCAGATCCACCACGTCGATCTCCACATTATCCCTAAGCACCGTGAACGCTTCGTCGCACGCGTGGGCTGTGTGTAACCCGTTTTCGAGGACAGACATAATATGGGTAGGATCTAATTTTATTTCTCAAAACTGCATTTATTTCACTCCGTCCCCAATCGGGATGTTTCCCCACGTAGATTGTTACGCGTACCACGTAGGCGTTGAGACCGGCCCCTTTTCCTTGTCCAGCACGAACGCCTGCAGGCCCTGAAGTCCAGTGTAAAGGTTCCGGTCGTGCCACCGATCGGAGCCGCTGAGAGACGGCGGGTCTATCCCCGCGGATGCGGGGCTACCCATTGGCCGGAGCGGTAAGCAATCGCAGTGTCAGGTATATCCCCGCGGATGCGTCCACGGCAGCCGTCGGGATGCTACAGAATGTCACCATTCGAGTCTACACACCGGTGAAACCGCCCTCACAGCGACATTCTGTCACAGGGACGAATCAAAAAAGCGGTACGCGTTCCCGCTTCTCCGTTCATTCCGGGCCACACGGCGGATCAACGGCAACAGTGCCGCCTTACCTCCTCGGAGGCGCCCCAACATACGACTGCCCGGCTCCATTGGGTTGACTTTCGCCCCTTCCTGCCGTTAGCATCGTACATGCTGTGTTTGTTTCCCCATCCGCCCGCTCCGCATGTCGTCTCGCGATCCGTCTTCCGAGAATGCATCGCTGCCGGACGCGCCCGCCCCCTCGCTCCCAGTCGACGGAGCCGAGGTCATGGACGTGTTGACCGAAGCGGCCTCCCGGGTCCTCCGACGCCGGTTTCGCGTACTTCTCCTCGTCCGACGGGCCTACGAGCGCATGACTACCCGCTCCAGCCTCCTCTCGGCCGTGTGGGACGACCTGCGTACCATGATGCGCCTGCTCCTGCGATGGGCCGACCGCTCCTACCAACACGTGTCGTGGACGCCGCTACTGCTCATCGTCGGCGCCCTCCTGTATTTCGTCACGCCGGTCGACGTGGTGCCCGATGCCCTCGGCGCCCTCGGCTTCCTGGACGACGTCACCGTGATTACCACCGTGGTCGAACGGGTCCGGGGCGAGCTCAACCGGTTCCGGGCCTGGGAACGCAACCGTCTCCCCGAGTAGTCTCGAAGTCGTTTGCCCCGTTCGGAGGAGTGGGGGAACAGAAGACGTGTCCCCTGTTGCCATCCGCCCCATTCGTCCTCTTCCCCCACCGTCCCGCCCTTGTCCATGCTCCTTGAACTCGTTCTCGCCCTCCTGGCAGGCCTGCTCACCGGCGTCCTGATTGCGTGGTATCGCCGGTCGACGAGCGACGACTAACGGTCCGGGCTGTTCCCTCCCCTCCGTCGGCCCGTATCGTCTCGCCACTCGGCAGCTCCAGACGCGTCCGTCGGCACGACGCAGTACCAAAAGCCCCCCACCGCTCTCTCCGGAGTAGCTGCCCACCGGATCGTTTCTTCCTCTCCGGCCTGTGGATTACGGATACGTGATACCGAATCCGGTTGAAGGATTCGGGTATGTGATACCCATCCGTTTGCTCCTGTGCCGATATTTCTACAACCCTGAACTTTGCAGGCGGACTTGGTATGAATGGGTTTCTAAAGACAACTCCGACTATTGGCATACCACGGTCCCCACCAAACAAAGGAGAACGTTTACCTACCTGTGCACGGATCAGTAGGAACGGTCGCTCCCATCAGCGTCCCATAGCTGCTCTGCCTACCGGACCCCCTTCAGCTCCCCGTCGATCTCAGCCACGTAGATGTCCAGCATTCCCACCTCCCTATCTTTT
>CAYOWD010000082.1:0-15752 GCA_964407535.1 uncultured Salinivenus sp.
CGCTCTTGCGTAGGAACGATCAGTCTGTATTCGGTGTCCATGTTCTGCTCGGATCCGTTCATCGATTTGCCTTGGGCGTGATGGCCTTGAGCGAAGAGTCGTTTTTGCCCGACGCTGAAGATTGCGCCGAGACTTGGCGCGCCCTGCGCTGGCCCGACGGGCCGGAGTGTGTGGAGTGCGGCTCCTCGGACGTTGCAGTTCAGGATTGGGATTATCTCAGCTCACTACGGCGGTATCAGTGCCGGGAGTGCGGGCGGTGGTTCAATGATCGGTCCGGGACGTTTCTCGAAAGCTCGAAGGTCCGACTCCCGAAGTGGACCTGCGTCTTGCGCGAGCTGGACAAGGGACGTTCGATCAACTCAATTGCGGAGGATCTGCCTCACACGTACAAGACCGTTTATGGAATGGTCACGACGATCCGAGAAGCCATCTACCAGCGTCGTGAGGAGTGGCGGGAGGTTCTCACCGGAGAGGTGGAGGCCGACGATGTCCATCTGACGCTCGGGCAGCAGGGACGTACGCTGCGTCCTGAAGTAGGCAGCGGCGATGGTTCTCAAGGCGATGGTTCTCAAGGCGATGGCTCTGCCTCGGAGGGGACCCGCGATCCCAGAGCGCGAGGCCTTTCCGAGCGGGGGCGAGGAAGTTGGGCTTCCGATCGTCCCCCGGCGGTGTTGTGGGTAGAACGGGACGGTCAAGGGCGAGTGCTGGAACTTCAGCCGGACGTGACCCAGCGAACCTTGGCCCGATCGGCGACGAAGCACGTCGGGCCGGGAAGTCGGATCGACACCGACGATTTCAGCGGCTACCGGCTGTTGAAAGAGGCCTACGATCACCGAAGTGTCGATCACGAAGAGACCTACGTCACCGAAGACGGTGTGCACTGCAACACTGCCGAGGGAGAGTGGTCGATTTTTAAGCCGTGGTGGAGAGGGTTTCGCGGGGTAGCGAAGCGCCATGCCTACCGCTATCTCAGCGAATACTCATTTCGGCGCAGCCACCGGGAGGAATCCCGTCAGAAGCGGCTCCGCCGGATGGTCGCTTTTGAATGTGCCGATTGGGGGTTCTGGTGAGGATCCCTTCTTTGTCGATCTCTATTGACGACTGCTATTTTCTACACAAGAGCGAAGATTCATGGCCGAAGTCGATTTCAGGGTGTGAATCTAGAAGTTTACCAAGTAAAGTACTGCCTGTTCTCCCTTGCGCGAACAAAAGAAAGCACTTGGAGAAGTCTGGATGAGGAGCAAGAGACGCACGAGCATATTGATAGAAACGGCGACGGTAACGACCAAACCGGAATCTCTGACGACGTAAATAATCCAGCACGGCAATTTCTTTTTAGTTTCAGAAAAGTCGGAAGGCGCAAGTCTGAGATTTTGGAAAATCAACACTTGGCTTCCTCACAGGCACACACGGCATGGGATGAGCGATGCACGTATTATCACTCAGTAGTGCAAAAGGATGATCCAACGGTTTAGGGTTGAGATTCGATCGCATGATTGAGAAAGACCATCAGAATTTGTTTTCCGTTCTAATCAGGCGCTTGCATTACCACCGGAGGTAGAAGCCCCTGGATGGTCATTCAGCGAGAGATTTTGCTCCACTTGATAGACCGGCTGCAGACCTCGGCCGCTTGGCTTGTTGTCGGTGCCACGCTGATTCCAGCAGTGGAGTCTGCCCAGAGGGAGTCCGCTCGGATGTTGATCTGGGCGGCTGAGGCGGAGCATTTCCCGCAAAGCGTCGGGATCAACTAGTGCAGTGTCAACGCTCATTCTTCGTGCGGACGCGAAGAAAAGCCCCGTTCTCCGTTGCCGGTCAACAAACGGTTCGTATTGCACCCCGAGGGGACTTCCTCGTTGGCAATCTAGGATTGCCTGACTCAGGGCGCGTATTTCGTGAGATCGCATTCTATCTCGCAGTTTTCACTCCCCCTTCGGTTACTTGCATATTGACGGTTGACGCCGCACTAGTGAGTGATTTGAAACTTTTTTATCAACCCAGCTCATGTCGGGGAGCGTCGCATGACCAAGCACCTACTGGCCGTCGAAGTGAATTGGAAGACGCTTCGACCTGTGTTGGCCGTAGGCGTACTACTGCGGTGACTGTCCGGGAAACTTCTTCGAACACAATGATACTGGTGAACAGTTTTGGTATGCCCTCCAACGAAGCAAACTGCTAGGTTCGGAGGAAAAGATGAGTCTGTGAGTCCGTCAACGAGAACACCGGGGATGGCACGCAGTGAGTGCCTTGATTTAGAGTGCATTCCTCCCTCGATGACCAGTTCAATTTGGAAGAAACAAGGACTCGGTCGGTTTGGAGAACTTCGGGCGAGCAGTGGTGCTTACATCGGCTAGCGAATCCAAGGCCTTGAGAAGGTCAAACGGCACTGGGAAACTTATATCAGCAAGTACACATGTTTTGAGTAGCAAAACGCGTTCTCAAAAATCACACGCGGGCGCGGTCGTGAAAAAATCGCAGCCAATCGCAGAAGGATTTTTAAAAGAGAGGTATCTTCGGGTACGTTTTCATCGCCCGGATTGCTACGTTGCCCCCGGCTACCCGGTAAATATCACGGAGAAGACGCAGTTTAAATACTTGTCGGGTAGAGAGGTCCTGTTTTTTCATGCCTGCAATGGCATTTTCAATGTATTCAGCGTTTCCCTCTCTCATCGCCTCTCTAATCACTCGTAGGTAGGGTCGTTTAATGGGCACTTTCTTGGCATTTTCGTCGACGCGATCCAGAAACGATTCTACAGCATTCAACGTCCTGAGCGCCAGCTCAATTCCGTGATTTGTCCCGCTGAAATCTTCAATGCGACCAGAGTCATGCTGACGCCAAAAGTGAAAGTCCCCCTCGGTTTCGACAAACGGAACTTGCTGAGCAGACACTCGGACGTTGTATTCGAAGTCCTGCCACCGCTCTAACTGTTCGTTCCAGGGACCCACGTTGAGAACCAACGATCGCTTGTACAATCCGCGTGATGCCAGGTGCGGAATGTTCATGACCGCGGTTTGTCCCGTCTTCTTGATCACATCCGCGACGGATGCAAATGAATCTGTTGAATGGGATGGAATCTCTCCAGTGTTCGAGAATGTCCGAACTCCGGAAAAGGCATATCCGGCAGAGGTGGCTCGAATCGACGCAACCTGTGTCTCCAGTTTCAAAGGATGCAAAACATCGTCCGAGTCCAAGTACTGAATGAATTCTCCGGTCGAGGCAATGAGTCCTCGATTTCGAGCAGCGGGGGCTCCGCTGTTTTCCTGGCTGAGAAGATGAGTTTCAAAGTCTCGTCCCTCGTGCTTTGTCTTCCATTGATCAACGACAGCTGCCGTTTCGTCCGTGGATCCATCATCAACGACGATGACCTCTATGGGGCGGTATGTTTGTTGCCAAACAGAGTCAAGAGTAGTAGGGAGGAGGTGGGCTCGATTGTAGGTCGGGATGATGACGGATACAAGGTCCTCCGTGCATGAGGAATCCATCCACTCCTCATGCATCGTTTCCGGCCAGAAGTGTGCCCCGACAGTGTCGTCCGCCATAGAGCGGTTGTAGGAATTGGCAAGAAGCGAGTGTCAGACGGTACGCCCTCAAAAGCCGGAGGCTGAACCGGTCTTGAGTGCAGGCTCAGCCAGTGCCCCGGCTCGGGGTACAGTAACAAATCTTCCCGGTAGAGAAATCAAAGGTAAAGCGGGACCCCATGCACCTACGATACAACTGAAAGATATGTCTGCAACAGCGATCCCAATATCAACCGATACCGTTGTAGTACAAATTGTGGCCTTCGCTTAAACGCTTCCCAAATAAGGTGGAGTCGAGTAACAATCGGTTCGTCGTCTAAATCTACAGCATACTTTAGGCACATTCGGGCAAATAGGTCTTGACTCTCGACGGCATCCAGCGACCACTCCGGGGAGTATGTTTCGTCACGAAAGAAAGAAGCTTTTCCCATAATCCGCTCCTGCATGAGGCGAAACAACCTCCTAAAGATTTCCCGTCGCTCTTTCTGAAAACAGTCCGGTTCAGCGACGGTCTTTGATGTGTCGTGGAGTCGATAATGGGCAATCGTTTTTTCTACGAACGTAATCCGGTCTTGCCCCCGGTGTAGCAGGTAGCGGACAAACAGCTCCGTGTCCATGTTGTAATCCAACTCCTCGTTGATCCGTCCAACACCTCGAAGAACAGGAAGTCGGAAGTAGGTTGGCGCTTGAATAAAGCCGTGTCCGAAGATACTTTCCTCCAACGTGGGACAGAGCGAAACACGAACGTGCTCTGTCGTCTCACCGGTGGCCTGATCAAATCTCCGATTGAACCCAGCGACCACGTCCGTATCATCTTCCCTCGCAAATCGTTTTCCTATAGTTGCGAGTGCCCCACGGGCGAGGTAGTCGTCTGAATTAATCCAGTTAAATACGTCTCCAGAGCATCGCGAAAGACCCTTGTTGATGGCATGACTCTGTCCCTTATCCGGCTCACAATTCCATTCGGTGATCCAGGGATCGTATTTTTCGAGAATCTCAATCGTATCGTCGGTACTTCCCCCATCCATGACGATGTACTCCAAATTTGGATATCGTTGCAGAATCACCGATCGGATCGTCTCCTCAATGAATTGGCCCTGATTATAGCTGGGTGTGACGATGCTGATCTGGGGCCACGGCGACCCATTAGGCTGTGCTTCGGGAAGGGAATCGCTCTGCTCGGTCCACGGCCAGCCCGTTTTTCCGGAGGGAGGAGGCGGGAGTTCGGCGAGTGTAGGAGGAGAGTTGGACATGGACTTCGTATGGGGAAATACGTGTTGCTGATCGCTATTCTGAACGCACTGCTTCAACACATCAATATCCGGGGCTTCGTGGCGCGTTTAGCGAAGACCCAGCATGGAGAGTCCCTGCTTCACCACTCCCTTGAGTCTCACTTTCAAGGTACGCACCCTGCATTGCAACCGAAGCCTACGAAGCTTTTGCTCGATACGGTCAATTTGACGAAGGTTTTCGTTTAGACGTTCTTCAGCGTACGCATAGAGCTTCATGTCGAGCTGATTACGCTCCTTAATTTCTTGGCGGACATCTCCGGGAATACTGTCCTTTCCCGGTCTTTCACTACTCACATTCAGCTTTCGGTATGAGACATCCCCCCACCCAAAGTGTTTTTTCATAAGAAGCACGGACTCGTCAAAGCGCTCTGCCAACCCGACGACTCCAAAGTGTTCGTCTATTCTCTCTTTTGCCTCATGCAATCTTTTTTTTCCCATCTTTTGATTTGATTCTGATATAGCCCGAACCATCTGGTTGTTCATAATTTTGTTCAACCCATCGGAAACATATTCTCGGAGCGATATATTATCTCTTACTACTTTATCGTGTAGCCTATGAGTAGAGCTCCGTCGAACATAGTAATAATTTGAAAGTACTCTACTTACGGGTTTTCGGAGCATTGTTACATACTCGACATCTCCGACTAAGTGACTGTGTAACCCAAAAACTCCATGTCCTGTAATGCACCGAATCTTTCTCCGTTTTGGCTTAGGGAGTTTTTTGAACTCATCAATCGACTTGTGCAAATTCGAAACTGAAGAAATGTGATAAACTTGTCGATCTGGATACTGTCGATGGATGATCGCTCGAAGCGTGCTTCCAGCAGCTTTGGGAATATGCAAGAAGATGAGGTTTCTGCTCATTACTCAGAACAGGCTGTGCTATATGTACGCAGATTCTATACCAGACAGGCCGAATGCTGCGGTCAACTGAGTAGGCTCTCGTAAAGCCGTTGGTATTGCCGAGCTTGCCGCTGCAGCGTGTATTCGCCCTCTACAACCTCTCGTGCCTGCTTCCCCCGCCGCTCTCGTACTGACTCGTCTCTGAGGGCCTGCTCAATGGCCCCGCGCAAAGAGCGGACGGTGCCAATCTCCGCCAACCAGCCTGTTTCGCCGGGCCGTACCATATCCGGGATGCCGCCGGTGTCGACCCCCACGAGCGGCGTGCCGCAGGCCATCGATTCGAGCACGGTGTTCGGCAAGTTGTCTTGTCGGGAGGGGACGACGAACAAGTCGGCCAAACTGTAGAAGACCGAGAGCAGGAGATCGCTTTGAATCGAACCGAGATGGAGGTGCGAAAGCGCCGTTTCGAGCTCCGGTTGTCTCTCTCCAATGGATAAGAGCGTTACGTCGTCCTGCTCCAACGATCCCAGGGCCTCGGCCAACAGGTCAAAGCCTTTTCGGTGATTCTGAACGGACTGAGCAACGAAGAGGACGATTCGGTGGTCCTGCGGAATCTCAAGGGCACTACGCATGCCCCGTGTCTCGCGAGGGCGAAATGTGTGGTGATCCAACCCGTTCGGGATGACATGCACGGGAGCATCGGCGAGAAGCGCGCTGTTTCTCACTTCCTGAGCCATCCACTCACAGAGCGCGACGATGTGGAGCCGTCCGGAGTCCAGGGCGTGCCGGTAGGCCTCTTGCTTGCGCACCCACACGGTGCGGGATAAATCTTCTTCATGGTTCGAACCAAGCTGAGGACACGCCCCACAGCGGTCCTCAAATCGCCGGCACCCTGCGTTGTAGTGGCACCCGCCGGTAAAGGGATTCATGTCGTGGAGGGTCCAGACGATCGGCTGTTGTACGGCTTGGAAGAAGGGCAATGGATCGATGAAGTCACTGATCCAGTGCAGGTTGTACACGTCTGCCTCGGGAATTGAAGCGGCCACACGATATCCGTGAAGCGTTCGTGCCTGCGAGAAGATTTCGAGCCCATCCGGTCGGGTCTCCTGATACTTCTGAAAGCGGTGATTGAGCCAGCGACGCTTCACGCGGTTTTTCAGGCCACCGTAGATGGTGCTGCTTGGAATCCACTCGTTGACCGTGCGGTCCTCACTGCTCTTGCTCTTGACGAACATGGAAGAGTCCACGTCAGCCTCTCGAAGCCCTCGGTGAAGGCGATACGCGGCCCGTGCGGCCCCCCCACTGACATCTTTTGTATTTATCTGTGCCACATTCATCAGATCCTGTCACTAAATCTCGTATCCAATTCGATGGGCAGTCTCGCGGACCATCGGCAAAATGGAATGGATCGCTTCTTCGTTTTTCTCTCTCCACTTGCCTTTTCGCGGGGAAGAAACCGTCGTATCGCTTTCTGGGGACTCCGCTAAGAATGAGGTCAATTCTTCAGTAGTCTCCAGATCAAGCGTATCCGCCAACTGCGACAGCACGCTTTCCGGGTTATCTCGAAGCTCCTCATAACGAACGCGTGCAATCGGAGGAGACTCGTCGAAAAAGTCGAGGGCGTACTCGACATGCTGCTTCCAGCTCCATGCGCAAATTTCCGGGAGCGGGCGACTCAAGACCTCCTGCCAGCCCGGCGGTGGAGGATAGGTCCAATGTTCTACGGTCGCATCATCAGTAGACTCGATAATTGGTGTGAGTTGCGGCTTACCGAACCGCTCGACGTGGGCCCATCCCTCGATCATGCTGCTGATGTTTGCTCGCGGATCTCGAACGAGCAAAATGAACTGGGCATCGGGGAAGACCGACCGAAGAACGTCAACCCGAAAGCAATTGGCAATAGTCTTGTCCAGATATCGGATGGGATCAATGCCAAGCCGCTGCATCAGGCTCCGCCACGGACCGCACTCAGTCTGCCTCATTGCGGCCTGGTACGTTTTCACTCGGAGTGCACGACGAGTCGACTGGTCAATTTCCGAGAGCGGGATTCGATCAGAAGGCGTCTCTTGGCGGTCGTATGGAAATAAGTCCCACCAAATCCCATCTGCCTCGTGGTTCAAAGAGAGGATCCCTTCGTGCCGAGACAGGGCTTCGAAAAAGAAAGTAGATCCCGAGCGGGGAGGAGCGATGACGAAAATTGGGCGTCTGAACGGAAACGGAGCTATCTTCCGCCTGAGTCGGCGCAGAAGGTTCCACATGAGGAGTTTCGATCGTTATCTTTGTCCAAGTGGTGGCAGTAACCGGCCGACCGAGCAGTAAAGCGCGCTAACGGATGCTGCCCTCGTCTTCTTATCCATTTGCTAAGCCGACCCACCGTTGAGATTTTCGACGGAGAAATGTGGTCGATGCGTTTTTGATTTTCTGACAAGCATACCGGAAATACTGAAGCTTAATCTTTTCGCGCAGATCGTACCCCCAATATTGAAGAATCTTCTTTCCTTTTCTGAAGTTTCTATTTATCTCTTTCAGCTCGGAGGGTTTCAGATTACTCAATTTCTTCGAGTTATAATTCGTAATTGGACGTTTTCCAATCCCATCTATTGAGTGGGACTCAAAATGAAGATCATAATCAATGTTGGATAGTGAAGGGATTTCGTCTTCAATTCGCCTTACTACGTCATTTGTTTTTTCACAAAATTGCTCGTAGGTAAACACTACAGTGGCCAATTTTTCAGCATTCCTGCGCTGAATACGGAGACACTTTAGAGCAAACTGTGCCGAGCGGCTGGGACTCCACCCGTTTCTTCTCATTAACCCCTCTGCGTGAGCGTACGGATCCCGAACCATTACGATGAAGTGGACGGGATCGAAATACTCAGTCAGTTTATCTGCTCGGACTATCAGAGCAGGACTTTTTTCGACCAGTATCGGTTTTTCATCATCCCAGTACTGGTGCCAAACTTTCTTGATTTTCTCCCAGGGGAAACGATTTTCTGGATTCCAAGGTTCTTCCCGCATCTCATCCTTTACCTCAGGCAGCATCTGACCCTCTTTTGGGAGCGTTGAGACTGAATCAGATGTCGCAATGAGCTTCCATAGCACCGTTGACCCTGTATATGGCGGACAAAGCAGAAATAGATAATCGGGCATTCGTGCTCTCTGTTAAGAAATGTGATGATAGGAACCAAAAACGCACCTCACGGGAAGCAACTCACATCTACAAAAAACGCTTGTAAAAATCTCTATTATTTCTGAGTTCGCTCATTACTTCCTCGGACAGTACACGATTTTCGGAGGCGCGTTTCTCAACGCAAGAGAAAAAGGCGTTCTTGATCCGATCTTGAGTTCTATCGACACCAGGAATCTTTCTCACTTCGGGAATTCGAGCAGAGATCGACTCCGATATCCGATAGGCGGCTGCGATGGCGCGCGTGCGAAAATCTTGTCCCAGATCGACCCGTGAGATCATCTGGCGGAACCCAGCTCCATGATGGTAGACAACATCGTCGTAAATTCCGAACCAGAGCGGATGCAAGTCCTTCTCGTTTGACCGATGTATCGGATACCAGTCAATGTTCTTCCGTTCCAGAATTCCGAGCAGGTTACCCCCAACATCCGTGACTTTTCTCTTATTGTTTGTCCATTGGTAGCCCGGTTTCCAATCCCCTCCGATATCATTCCAAAATCCGATGGTTGTAGCACAGAAGCTCGGGTGCGGCTGGATATCCCCATCATTCTCGAGACGCTGAATGGCAAGGAGCGGATACTCCTCCAGCTTTGATCGAGCATACGAAGCAATATCTGCAATAGGAAAAGCGTCGCCATCGATGAAGATGAGCAGGTCGTCCGGCGATTCGGCAGAAAAGTGAACAATGTCAGCCAGGAGATTCAGCTTGATCGCGTGCTCCTCTTCTTGCTTTGAGGCCTGAACGGGCTCGGTCGTAGTGTAGAAGAATTTCGACTTGTGGCGCTCGTCGATCTCATTTAGAAATGCATACACTTTAAACTCCTCGCTTATATTTTCGCTCAGATAATCAAGCTGTATGTCAATCCATTCTTCATTCTGGTAATGAACGGTTACTATATGTACCATTTATATATAACCAAATCAATATGAAAGTTTCTTTTCACTATTCATTTTGTTTCGTTATGTGAACTACTCTTTTAGACTCCATTCTTTTTCGAAAACGATCATAGTCTTTGTTAAGGCGACTTTTCTCATTGTTTGTTAGATCGACTTCTATCTTTTCTGATCGGTTTACGTTTTTTCGTTCAGGTGGAGTTTCTCTTGCTGAAGAAAGCCCTAAAAAATCTGTGACTGCTGGGAAGAGTCGACGATCATCAACGCGGATGTTGGCCGCAAAAAAGGATTCGCAAGCTTCGAGCCAAGGCCTAATTTGATAGTCATACATAGACGTACGGACGTAGTACTCCACATCTTCATCGCGGAAGTGTTGACTCGTCTTTTCTGGTCGATGCTTCAGATGGTGATTGTACATCTTCTGGATTCGCTCGATAGGATCTCGGTAGAGGAATATAATTTTGGTGTCTGGAGGGATTTCATCCATTCGCACCGACCGGTACGGGCGTTTCGTGTAGTCAGTCGAGCGTTCACCGATCAGCGACTCACCATTGTATGTAGACAAGATGTCATTCGGATCGGTTCTGATGTCCACGTTGGAAAGCTCCTTAATTGCCTCATCAGACGCGTTGAGAAAGAACCCCGTTTCTCCGCCCACACCAGTGCTTAAACTTGGCATATATATTTCTGGATGTGCGCGAAGGTAATTGTGGAGACTTGTAGTCCCACACTTCGCGGATCCAATAATCAGGAAGTGAAACCGATCGAACAAACCAAGTCGCCCACGTATCTTCACGGACAGCTTCCGGAACTTGCGAACCATCGTTGTATCAAGGTTCCTCATTGGTATTGATCGGTTCGAGTGATTCAATGCTATGAATCACGAGCATGTATCACACCCGTTGCAGGTCCGCTATCTCCTGTGACTGTATTGGCACTGCGAACGGAGTGAGCAAGAGTCTTACTGATATGTGAATAAGTTTCCACCGATCTCAGATCGGTAAAGATGAGTCCGACTGGTGGCAGACTACGGCCCTCCGCATACGAGAAAATGTTGTTCACCTACCTGTGCACGGATCAGGAAGAGTACGGTGGTGGAGCTTGTAGTAAGGATCGGGACTAACCAATAACCCCTCGTGGGAGTAAGAATTCAGTTCGTGTTCTCGATTGTCCGGAAGCTGTATCGGCTAATTCTCTGTCGAAGAACCTAGACCGAAATCAAACCGCTCCTCTGGAGTGTCTTTCACCTGCTCAGCTTTCTGGTCCTTTTCCGAAAGAATCGGATCTTTGATCGGCCAGTCAATGCTGAGTGTTGAATCGTTCCATCGAATGCTTCCTTCTGCCTCAGGGCAATAGTGATTGGTGCACTTGTAGTGGAAGAGGGCATCGTCGTTGCCGGTTACGAGAAAGCCATGCGCAAATCCTTCCGGCACATACAACTGGCGTCCATTCTCTGCTGACAGGGTCCGTCCGATCCATTCGCCAAACGTATCTGAATCTGCTCGGATGTCAACCGCCACGTCATAGACTTCGCCTTGGAACACCGACACCAATTTCCCCTGCGGCTGCGGATTCTGAAAATGGAGTCCTCGCAGTACGCCTGGCTTCGAGCGGGACAGGTTGTCCTGTACAAAGTCAACATCTAGGCCGTGCTCGCAGTAGGCACGGTCATTCCAGGTCTCACGAAAGTCGCCCCGCTCGTCGGCGTAGACATCCAGGTCGATGATGCGGACACCGGGAAGCCCCGTTTCGGTTATGGTCATGGCTCAGGCAAAAGATGTTCGGACGGCGACTCGGTGAAGAAAAGGGACTAGCTGAGAGATTCCGTCCGGCGGACGAGGTCGAGCAAGTAGCGCCCATAGTCGTTATTGTCCATCTCCCGACCCATCCGCTCCACGTCTTCAGCCCCGATCCAGCCTTGCCGCCAGGCGATCTCCTCTGGACAGCTAATCTTCAGACCCTGCCGCTCCTCGATCGTCTGCACAAAATTGGCCGCCTGCAACAGCGAGCCGTGTGTCCCGGTGTCGAGCCACGCCATTCCCCGCCCGAGCGTCTCCACTTGCAACGCTCTCTTCTGGAGATAGTACCGGTTCACGTCCGTGATTTCTAGCTCTCCGCGGTCGGAGGGAGTCAACCCGCGGGCCACATCTACTACGTCCGCGTCGTAGAAGTAGAGACCCGTCACAGCATAGTTCGAGGCCGGGTCCTCCGGTTTCTCTTCAATGGACAATGCCCTGTCTTCATCGTCGAAATCGACGACGCCGTAACGCTCCGGATCGTTCACGTAGTAGGCGAATACAGTTCCTCCTTCTTCCCGGGTTGCTGCCCGCTGCAGCCGCGTCGAGAGGTCTTGCCCGTAGAAAATATTGTCTCCCAGAATGAGACAGACGTTGTCCCCGTCAATGAAGTCAGCCCCAATGGTGAAGGCCTGCGCGATAGCCATCGGCTCGGGCTGCTCGGCCTAGGACAGGTTTAGGCCCCACTGGCTACCGTCCCCAAGCAACTCCTCAAAGCGAGGCAAGTCCCGCGGCGTCGAGATCACCAACACATCCCGGATCCCTGCCAGCATGAGGGTCGAGAGCGGGTAGTATACCATTGGCTTGTCATAGACCGGCAGCAGCTGCTTGCTGACGGCCCTCGTAGCCGGGTAGAGCCGAGTGCCCTCTCCCCCGGCAAGAAGAATTCCTTTCATGGTCTACATTATGATGCATTCAGACCGAGGCGTTCCAGCGAATAGGAGTTTTCTGTCACTGCCTCACACCAGTCGAGATTGTTCAGATACCACTGTACCGTCTTCTTCAACCCTGACCGAAACTCCTCGTCCGGCGTCCAGCCCAGCTCCTTTTCAATCTTCGAGGCATCAATGGCATAGCGGTAGTCGTGCCCGGGCCGATCTTCGACAAACGTAATTAACTCGCGGTACGAGTCCACCTGTTTGGAGGGATGGATCGTATCCAGAAGGTCACACACTGTCTCGACGACTTCAATGTTTTGCTTTTCATTGTGCCCCCCAATGGCATACGTTTCTCCCACCTGTCCATCGGCGAGGACCCGAAGCAGGGCTCGAACGTGGTCGTCCACGTACAGCCAGTCGCGCACGTTTTCGCCCGTGCCATACACGGGAATCGACTCGTGCTGAAGGGCCTTCAAGATTACAACGGGAATAAGCTTCTCGGGGTACTGGTACGGCCCGTAGTTATTGGAGCAGTTCGTGATCAGAGCCGGCAGTCCATACGTGTGGTGCCATGCCCGAACAAGGTGATCGGCGCTCGCCTTCGTGGCCGAGTATGGCGACTGCGGATCGTATGGCGTCTCTTCGGAAAAGAAGCCCTCTTCCCCCAACTCGCCGTAGACTTCGTCGGTGGAGACGTGAAGAAACCGAAAGTCGTCAGCGTTGCCGGGTTGGTCTTTCACGTGCTTTCGAGCCGCTTCAAGCAAAGTATGTGTGCCGACAACATTGGTCTGAAGAAACGCATCGGACCCGTCAATGGAGCGATCGACGTGGGACTCCGCTGCCAAGTGAAGCACCGCGTCCGGGGCGTACGTCTCAAACACGCGATCCACCTCTGGACGGTCGCAAATGTCGACCTGTTCGAACACGTATCGTTCACAATCTTTCACTAGCGCGACCGACTCCGTATGGCCCGCGTAAGTGAGCGCGTCTACGTTCACAATACGTGCGTCGGTGTTCCGCACCAGATGCCGCACCACGGCCGAGCCAATGAAGCCGCAGCCGCCGGTGACCAGAATCGTCTGTCCGTTGACTTTCGCCATAGGTCGATAAAGGAAAGTTATAGGCTCTGCATCTCCACCATCTCTCGAAACTCCCCGTTCTCTCGGGACCGGAGCTCGTGGTAGGTGCCAGACTCGATGACCCGACCCTCATCGAGGACGTACACCCGGTCCGCGTTCTTGACCGTTGAGAGCCGGTGCGCAATGATGACGACCGTCACCTCGCCCTGCAGCGCATCGATGCTATCTTGAATGTGCTGCTCCGACGCCGTATCCAGATCGCTCGTCGCTTCGTCGAGCAGCAGCAGGTTCGGCTGCTTAAAGAGCTCCCGCGCCACGAAGAGCCGCTGTTTCTGTCCCCCGGAGAGGCGCACCCCTTGATCCCCCACGACGGTCTGGTAGCCGTTCGGGAGATCACGGATGAAGTGATCCGCGTGGGCTTCCTCGGCTGCCTGAATGACGCGCTTCCGAAAGGCCGGATCCTCCTCAATGTCGCCCCGCCAGAGGCTGATGTTGTTGGCCACCGTGTCGTCGAATACCACCGTTTCTTGAGACACATAGCCGATCTGATCCCGCCACGAGGCGAGGTCGACCTCATCGTGCGGCACGCCGTCGATTCGCACCTCTCCCCTCTGCGGCTTCAGCATAAGCGTCATCATGTCTACGAGCGTCGACTTTCCGGCCCCAGACTCCCCGACAAGCGCGACCGTCTGATTGACGGGCACATCCACGTTGACATTATGTAGCACGTCGCCTTCCTCCTCATTGTAGGCAAAATGCACGTTCTTTAGCTTAAGACCCTCGCGCAACTCCTCTACCGAACGAGAGCCGGTCTCCTCCTGGTGGGCGAGCACCGCGTCGAACTCGTCGTCCACCATCTCTACAGCCCCAATATTATTCATCGTACTTTGCCATCCTCCCTGCACGGAGATGATCGACTGCATGCCCCGGTGGAAAAAGAGCAGCGCCACGAAAACCGGGGCGATGGGATCGTTGAACACCAGGACCTGAATCGCGATGAGACTCACGATCATGAGCACGGACACCGGCTCTCGAAGGGCACTCGTGAAGGCGCTCGCTAAACTTTGTCGGAAAGTATAGCTTGCCACTCGTTTCACGCTGTCCGCAACGCCCTCGCGCAGGTGCTCCGTCTGCTCTGTCGAGACGATGTACTTGAAGGACTGCAGGGACTGGATGAGGAACTTGTTGAGATTGCTCATCTCCTCCGACTTCTTTCGTGAGAGGCGCCGCACGTAGGTGTTCACGTATTTGAAGAGGAACAGCATTCCCAGTCCCACGGCCAGTGCCATACTCGCGAACTTCCACGTAATGGCAAACGCAAAAGCGAAGTAGGTAATCGTTGTGATGACCTGCGAGAAGAATCCAGCAAAGCTGCTGAATGAGACAAAAAATTGCGACACCTGGGTGTTGATGACATTAACGAAGTGCCCAGCATTCTGGCGGATGTAGTACCGGTAGTCCATGCCGGTGTACGCGTCGAACAGCCGGGTCTTCAGCTCACGCAGGAGCTGGGCCGACAGGTATCCCTGGTAGGCTCCTTTTCCGAACTGCAGGGCGCCCTTGCCCAGGAAGACGACGGCGATAAACAGCAGGATGCCGCCCATGGAGTCGGCGATTCCGATCCAGGACAACAGGCCGTGCAGGAGCTGCTCGGCCGTCCCCATGTTCTCGGGATTGCCCCCCTCGGACTGGGAGGCGCGCAGCAGCGGCAACAGTAGCGCGAGCCCGAAGCCGGAGGTCAGAGAGGTCGCCACCGTCAGCACAAAAACCAAGTACATGCGCCTTCCGAGGTAGCGCCGGTAGATCTTCAGGTATTTGAGGAGGTCGCCAAAGGTGCTCATACAGTGTCGGGGTCGGTTGGCGAGGTAACTTCGTGAGGGACGGCGGACCGCGGTCACTCTAAAAGTACTTGGTCACCGGCCATCTGAGATGGCCTTGTTCCCAGCGCAGCGGACGGCCGGAATGGACGGCGGTCGGCGGACCGCAGTCGCGATGCCGCTGGATTCAAACAGTAGGAGTCAGAACGGAGGGTTGTCGCTGTATTCGACGGACGGTTCTTGGACGGTAGCATCGGTGTCTAACGACGAGCGGAACGCTTGGAGCTTGGCAAAAAGCGTTGTGCTTTCGCGATAGGCCTCACGGAGGGCTTCGCATCGTCAATGTAGTCACGTCGATGAACGAGATGAAGGCTGGCAACCGTTTCGAGCAAAGAGCGGACCGCGATGCGGAGGAAGCGATCTTGTTCGGCGTCGCTCAGCCCTGTTGAC
>CAYOWD010000083.1:0-15722 GCA_964407535.1 uncultured Salinivenus sp.
CCCACGGCACGAGGCTGCGCACCGTGGCGTCAATGGCGCCGGCAGCCGTCATAAGCACGATGGTAAGCCCCGCCCCGACGCCGATCGCGACGAACGAAATCCAGGTCACCTGCGGCAACCCCTCGCCCCGTTGTTGGGAGATCCACGTAGCCCCCCCCACCATGCCCAGAAGGATGACCCCGCTCCACACCAGCGGCACCGTCAGCAGCACGCCCACGAGCAACCCCATCGCCACGATCTGCACAAATCCGCGCGCGAAGGCCCCGCTCAGCTCCGACTCCAGTTCCAGCCGACGCCACTTCGACACTCCGATCACCACGAGCGCAAGGATCGTTGCGACCCCCACCTGCCACAGGCCCTCCAGTACAACGGGGGCCTGGGCCCGATTCCACACGTCAGCGAGCGTCGACCAGAGTGTCATAGGTGGACAACTGTACTCACGGATCACACGTCGGTGTGGGTGGTGATAGGTCCACCCCCGGCATGAGGTTCTGCCACACAACATCAGTCCTCCCGAAGACAGGCCCGACAGAAATTGCTCTGATTCCCTGCTAATTTTCTGGAACGAGCGCCGATTATTCTAGTATTAATACTAGATACATTATTAAACCCCGTATATTTTCGTCATTCCCGATCGGATCCCATGCGCTACCTGATTTCTCTGCTTCTCGCCGGCGCACTGCTCGGCACAAGTGCGGCCTTCGCGCAAATTACGATAGAGAAAAGTGAGGTGACTGGCGTGAAGCGCATCGAAAGCGATGGCATGCGCTCCCTCAACGTGAAGGACTATGAGGGAAACCACGCCTCCTTCCGAGCCGCTCACGTTGACGACCCCGATGAAGGCATCTCCTGGGTGCTCTCGTTCTACGGCTTTACGGACGAGAAGACACAGGTCAGCCGCACCAATAAGTTTTTCGTCCAGGCAGATGGGCAACGGCTGGAACCCATCCGTCTCGAATCGAAGACGCGTAAAATTGACGGATCCCTTATTGAGATCAAGCGAGCCACGATGCCGCGTTCGGCCTTTGAGTTGATCGCGGCCGCGCAAAACGTCACCATCTCCGTCGGCGGGGCTCAGTTCTCCGCCATCAAGCCCCGTCGCGAGGATCTGCGGCGGATTCTCGACGAAGTCGGCAGCGACACCAGAGCACCGCAGACCGCAAGCTCGGCCGATAATCGCTAGGCAACGTTCTTCCCATTCGCCGCACCGGCTCGTCCGGGCGGGGACGCTTTTTGAGATCTATACGCTGGGACGCTCCCCGTTTGACGGGGAGCGTCCTTTTCTATTTTGCGGGACCTGTTTCCCAAAATTCTGTCTCGCTCGTCCCGGCAACAGCACCGTGGACTGAGTCATTTCCAATAACAGAAAAAGGAGCCCCAAAACTCGAAGCGACGGGTTCTTCCTGAGGAAGCATCCGTCTGAACTGTCCCCTCCCCCCCCCTTCCTTATCGGCAGATCCAAACGGCCGAAGGACGTCGAACATCGTGGGCTCCTACGGAAGACAACTCTTCCAATACGGCTACAGCCCCTCTGCTTCCGCCCTCCCCTCTTCGCCCTATCAGAATCATGAGCAGCGTTTCCGGATCCAAACCACCTGCAAAAATAGAGTCTCAATGTTTTCCACACAGTATCCACAACGACCTGTAGGTTACCCCCAATAACAGAAATAAGACAAGCAGGCATATTGAGACGCTCTTGTACTCCATGACGCCGAAGACTTCTGTTATTGTGCTTTTTCCGAAGCACCATCGGAGCCCCTCCGAAGTTATCCACATTCGCTTGTGGACAGTGTCGACCTGCAAACAGAACGGCAGGCCTCCCCTCAAGCGCAGCGGGATCCGTTATCAATCATAGGGGGCAGCGGACTTCAGCGACGTATTCCCCTCTGGATTGAGGCTCGGCCGCATCGTATGATCGTCGGCCGTCACACTCAATACCTACCAATGGGGGGAATCACTTACGCACCGTCCGGCGCAATCGGACGAGCCGGGGCAGGCGAGCCGTCATTGATCGGCCGGAGATGCAATACGGATTTCAGTTGGAGATGTCGGAATGCCTCATACCAACTCCGCAAAGCACAGGCAGCCTCACGCAATACGCGCCCTGAGTGAAACGAAGAAGTGTCCCGACGGCCGTCGTGGATGCAATACGAACCGTTTGTTGCCGGCAACGGAGAACGGTTCTTCCTCCTCCCGTCCGTACGCAAAATTAGCGTTGACACTGCAGTATGTGCGCGGTTCCCAAGTGCTTGCACCTGTGCTGTTGTACCCCCGAACTGCTCAGCCGGATTTGGTACCAGAAGTCTACTTCTGACAAATCGGACAACCGGTCCCAAAACAGGCGAGCGTTAAACGTGAGACGATTATGGGGAATAGAATCCGGAGCGTCCTGCTGCTCTCGTTCGGCGATCACTGAGACCTCATAATTTGGAAATGGTATATAATTTGGAAACGGTATAACATGGGATTCCTATGGAGACGTCCACCCTGAAATTTCTCCTGTATGGAGCATTTTTCATCCAGATGATGTGCGTGGACCCGAAACCAATGGACCCCCTCCGGTCTACTCCGGAAAATTCCTCCGACTTTTCCGCTCATCGGAAAATAACCGGCTTGAATTATCTACATTTGAAGAGATGTTCAAATCCGATCGGTTCCACGCTTTGTTACATTCTTACGTGTTTTCTCCCATCCTTCTTTGTCGGCCGATGTCTGCTTCCTATTCTCCCGACTCCAAACCAACGGAGCGTTCTCCCCACCGGTCATCAGTCTCCGGGGGAACGGGCAGTTCCACCCGTCCGCCCATTTCTCTTCCAGAGGGTACAACGCTACGAGACGAGTACAAGATCGGTGCGGTTCTAGGAACCGGGAGCTTCGGCATTACCTACCGGGCCCGCGACGTACACCTCGACACCACCGTGGCCATCAAAGAGTACTATCCTCGCCACATGGCGGGTCGGACCGACGCCTCCAAGAACGTACAACCCTACACCGACGAGAACATCGACGAGTTTTCGTTTGGTCTGGAGCAGTTTCGGAGGGAAGGGCGCACCCTCGCCCGCTTCGATCACCCCAACATCGTGGACGTGCGGTCCTACTTCGAAGAAAATGGGACCGGGTATATCGTGATGGACTACTACGAGGGGCAGACGCTGTCCGACTACCTGAAAAAGAACGGGGGAACGATTCCGGAGGACGACGCGCTTGCCATCATGCAGGACGTGCTCGACGGACTTCGGCCGGTGCACAAAGACGGATTGTTGCACCGGGACATTGATCCGCAAAACATCTACCTTACCGAAGAGGGACGGGCCGTACTCATCGACTTCGGAGCGGCCCGAGAAGCAATGGGCACCCGCACCCAGTCCCTCTCCGTCATTCTCAAACCCGGCTATGCGCCGTTCGAACAGTACTCGACGGACGGCAATCAGGGTCCCCATACCGATCTTTACGCCTGCGCGGCCACCCTCTACAAGTGCCTAACGGGCCTGAAGCCTCCCGATGCCACCGATCGACTCCAGGACGACAAGCTGGTGTCGCCGCGCGAAGTAAAACCGACGGTGTCCGTTGAGACGAGCGTCGCTGTGATGAAAAGCCTGCGGCTCAATCCCAACAAACGACCTGCGTCCGTTGAGGAGTTTTCGGGACTTCTCAAGGACGACACCAAAGCCCACGAGCGCGTCGACGATGTATCGTCCGCATCTATGACGTCGCCTCCGTCCGAAGCCTCGCTCACCTCCAGTGCAACCAGGCAAATCGACGCCCCGGCACCGGCGGCGGCCACGCCCGACGAATCGTCCACAAACACTGGCCTTATCAGTGGAGTCGGTCTCTTCGTCGGCATTCTCGGTACCATCGGGGGCACGTTGCTGTTCAGCGAGACGAGTCCGGCAGAGGTGCTTTCCTTCTTCGTGACCTGGATCGCCCTCTGTACAGGACTCGTGTGGATGTTTCGGGAGGGGGAGAAGGTAATGAGTGGCGAGAGCCGGGCCGCCGTCAGCGACTGGCTACTCCAGGAAGACTTTGCCTCTCGCCGGTCAAACTGGCCGGAGACATTTGTCTCTCTGTTCGACGCGCTGTTTACCGAGAATCACCTCTCCTGGACGTGCTTTTTCCGCTCTGCCCTCACGTCCATCGCGGTGATTACGATCCTGTTCGGGGTCTTTATCGGATTCGGCGTAATTCCCTTTCCCCCTCTCGATAAACTCCTGCTGATCGGACTCGCCCTTCTCCTTCCGGTGAGTATGAACATTGTGGTCGACTACGCCTCCCTCTTCGAAACGCGGTGGATTTTGGGACGCATGAGCAACAGTAGCCACCCACTCGTACACGTGGGCTACCTGGGGATCGACCTACTCCTCACCTTCCTCTGCATTCTGACTCCCTTTTTCGCCATACAGTTCGTCGGCATCAGTCTGATTGCGGGACACCCGCTGGGATCCATGATCTTCTGGAAGCAACTGCTCGGAGCCATTCAGAACGCCATCGAACTGTTCTTCCTGTTCGGAACGGAGGATTTCGGTGGACTCCCCGACGTGATGAGCATCATGCTGTTCTCGACGATGTTCACCTCCGTCTGGGTGTGGCTCTACGTCGGGGCCGGCCTCCTGCTTCAAACGTTACGCCCCGTTTTCGAAAGTCTCGACGTACTAAAACGACACCTCAACGTCGAGACCCGGCCCATTCACACGATGGGCATGCTGCTGGCCGTCCTGACCTCGTTGGGCTTCGTCGTCAGTGCGCCGTTCGTACTGTAGGAAACCGCCCCCCTCTCAACCTCCGTTTCATCTTTCCGACGGATTCCTCTCACCTCCCCGGTTCCTTCCTCCTACGACGCCCATGCGTGCTCGCTCCCCAACCTGGATGTTCTGGCTGTTGCTCGCTGTCGTCTGTACCGGGGTGGGCACGTACGTCGCCCCGCCCGACGTCATTCGTGTGGGGGCCTTCTCCGACGCATCGGCCGACGAGAACTACCCGCCAGACTGGGAGCTCTTCGAACTCGCCAACGGCCACAAGCGAACGACATACGACCTCGTCGAGTCGGACCAGGGAACCGTCGTGCGTGCCCGAAGTGAAGGCGCCATCTCGACCCTCACGACCGACTGCCAGATCAACCTTGAAGCGCACCCGATCCTGGAGTGGCGCTGGAAGGTGGACCAGCTTGCCGAGACGGCAAACGTCCGAAAAAACCCTCAAAACGACGTCACGGCAGCACTCATCGTCGGCTTCGACTACAACGAACTCACTCTTATTCAGCGCCTCAAACACTTCACGCTGCGTATCGCAGGCTACCACATCAATCCCCACCGGATGCTGATTTACTTCTGGGGCAACGGGGTCCCCCGAGGCGACGTCAGCACGAACGTGCACGCGAGCTGGTTTCGGCAGGTCGCCGTGCGAAGCGGCTCGACGCACGTGGGCGAATGGGTCCTCGAACGCCGTAATGTGCTGGAGGATTACCGGACCATCTTCGGCGAAGAGCCCCCGACCGTTACCAGCATATCCCTCACCACGGAAACGAACAACACTGAAGAACCCGTCACGGCGTACTACGGGGATATTCTGTTTCGCCCGACCGCGGACTCCCTCATTGGTCCCTCCCTGCATTCCGTCTCTACACCGGATTGACGCTCAACAATCTCCCACACGGGACGGACAGGGCGTACCGGCGACCGTCGAATATCGTCCCGTCTCCCCACTGGGAGATTCCAAGAACGACCGGAATCCCTTTCATTCCCAATCGTCCAACGTTTCACGTTTGGGACGGGGATCCGGCTTGACAGCCGGAACAGGCTACGGCATTCTATAAGTGCCAGCGCCCGGTTCCGGTATCGGGTCCGGTGCGGGTCGATGAATTGTGCCCGGCTCCCTGCGACCAGCATTTGGACCGGCGCTGTGACGTGCTTCCGGCATGCTCCGTCCGCCCCGCTCGTTGCGAGCCGCATTCGAGGTTCGACGGACGACTCAACGTTCGTCCTCCCCCACCGTGTCCGCACTGACCGCATGCCCAACCGGCATTTGTCCGTCTGGACGTTCTGGCTGTTGCTCGCTGTCGTCTGTACCGGCGTGGGTACGTATATTGCCCCGCCCGACCTCATTCGCGTGGGCGCCTTCTCCGACGCCTCGCCCGACGCGCGTTATCCTCCCGGCTGGGAACTCTTCAAACTTGCCAACGGCCATAAGCGAAGTACATACGACCTCGTCGAATCGGACCGGGGAACCGTGGTGCGTGCGCGCAGCGACGGCGGCATTTCCACCCTTGCTACCGATCGGCAACTCGATCAGATCGATCTCAGCACCCATCCGATTCTGGAATGGCATTGGAAAGTGGACCAGCTGGCACAAGCGGCGAACGTGCGGAAAAAGTCCCGAAGCGATTTTGCGGCCTCGATCGTCGTCACCTTCGACTACAACCAACTCACCCTTCTCCAGCGCCTCAAACACTTCACGATGCGCATCGTGGGGTACCACATTAATCCCTACCGGATGCTGATCTACTTCTGGGGCAACGTGGTCCCTCGCGGCGATGTCAGTAAAAACGTGCACGCCGACTGGTTTCGGCAGATTGCCGTGCGGAGCGGCTCGACGCACGTGGGCGAATGGGTGCCCGAACGCCGCAACGTGCTAGAGGACTACCGGACCCTCTTTGGCGAAGAGCCGCCCCCCGTTCGAAGCGTCTCGATCACCACCGAAACGAACAGTACCGAAACCCCCGTCACGGCGTACTACGGAGACATCCTGTTTCGCCCCACTGCGGACTCCCTCATCGGCCCGTCCCTATCGATCCGTGAATAGGGGGGCTTCCGATCTGATACCAACTCCGGCTGAAACGTTCGGGGGACAGATGGAATACCGAATCCGGTTAAAGGATTCGGGGCTGAAGGTGTGGAGGGGCCTGTACCGACAGTGGTCGAGGACATGGTCCCGACGAATCGGAACTCATCCCGAATCGGGGTGAGCGTATCTACCTGTGTCCCACGTACTTACTTACAAACGCACACGCTTTCATACCCCAACGAAGCCGCACAGCTTCGCTGGGCTTGCGGAGGGGGGATAAGACCGCCAACGAAGATCGCGGAGCTGGTACTACTGGACGCGTACTACTTTCTGGGTCTGCTGCGTCTGCCCGGCCCGCATCCGTATAAAGTATACGCCGTTGCCCACCGGCGTCCCGTACCGATCCGTGCCCTCCCAGCGCACTTGATGGAGACCGGCCTGCTTCCGTGCGTCGACGAGCGTCCGGAGGCGACGCCCCAATGCATCATAGACCGTTAACGTGACCGCCTGCTCCTCACTGAGGGTGTACGCGATGGTCGTCGCGTCTTCGAACGGATTCGGGGTGTTGCCGCGCAGCTCGTCTTTGTACCCGCGGATCGCAGTGTCCTCCGTGTGTCGCTCGACGTAGCGCTCCGTCCCCACGAGCACCATTAGTTCTTTCCCTTCTCCCTTTTCGACTTCAAATTCGTCGCCCGGCGCCACGTACCGTTCCGCCGACGGGTCTACCACAGAGCGCTCCATTCCCTCCGGCAGCGTCCCCGTCGCACTCAGCTCAAGCCGGACCGTCGCGGTCGACGCTGTACCGTTGGACAGGCGAAGACGCCAGGTCTGCCCGGCCTCTTCGAGGGGCTTGAAGCTGCCCATATGCGGCACCGTCCGCCGCCCGACGGTCTCCAAGACGCTGAGCCGTACCGATGAATGCGCCGGCGGGGGTTGGGCCACGTCAAGCGGGTCCCGGTTCTCGCGCGCCTCCGGCCGAACGCCCATCCACACCGACTGGGCCCCTGCCTCTGTCCGAGCAGTCCCCCTCAGGGTATAGGCTTCCCCCTGCTTCGCGTCCACCGCGCCCGCCGTCCCCAAAGCCGCCGACTGGGTCGACGCGGACGACGCCCCCCCGACAGGCGGAATCGTGATCCGCTGCGGGTCCGTCGTCGTATTGAACACAAAGTAGCCGACCCACGGATCCAACGTGGAGGCCGTCACGTAGTCCCCGTCTCGATAGGCAAAGGGGCCGTCCAGTATCGATTCCTCCAGGCCCGACGCCGCCTCGACGGTATCCCACGGCACCGAAAAGCCGAAGGGAGTGCCGATCTGGTTCCATCCCGGCGCCAGCTCAATCGTCTTCGGCGTCGACGCGTCCACCGTTCGCCCCTCCGCAAACGACGGTCGCGTTCCGTTTCGCGACACCAGCCAGAAGGCCCGGCCCGGCCGGAAGTCCGCCGTTTCGAGGACCGGAAACTCCCGGTATTGCTGAGCCGTCCCATCCCACCGCAGCGCGCGCCACGACACCGGGTTGTAGGGACCGTACGTTCCTTCGAGGCCCGCTTTTCCGTCGGTCATTGCCGGAATCGACAGCATCTGATACACTCCGCCCGCAGCCGCAGTGACCGAGGACGGCGGAGAGAGCGTATCGACCTGGACCGGCAGGTGCAGGGGCGACGACTGAGCAATTCGGGGTCCCCCGGTCGGCAGGGTCCGCGTGTCCGCCCCGTCGGTACGCGTGACGTAGTAGTCCACCCCCCGCGGCGTGATGAGCGACCCGGGCACCGTCGCCTCGAACCGTTGTTCCCCCTCTCTGCTAGTGGCAATCGCCTGATAGCTGTCGGATCCCCCCTCCCGCGCGTAGACGGCCACCTGTTCGTCTCCCCCACTCCCCGCCGTGAGTCGCACGGCAACGGACTGGTCACCTTCCCCGCGAGTCAGTTCTGGAGCGGGGGTCTCGAACGCAATCGGATCGGACCTCGTGCGGCCCTCCGCGTTTTCTGCCTGCACTTCAACTTCATAGGTCGTAGCAGGGGCCAGGGAACGGACCGTCGCTCCAACGAGCCGGCCACCGGTCCCCGTTACCGTTCCCGACGAAAGCAGTGTGTCTTGGTCCGGCCGGCCCGCCGGATAGAGTCGAAACTGGACGGCCGTCGCCGTCCCCCGCGGATTGACCCGCCCGGTGACGGCGGCCCCCGTGAGGCTCACCACCGCCCCGTCCCTAATCGTGGGAGGTGCTGGGGCCGGCAGCTCATAGGCCCCGAGGTTGACGATCGCGGCCCCATCCCCATCCACATCCAGAATGCGATCTGCTCCGGTCACGTCCGCAGACACGGAGACCGAATCGTTGGCCCCGGCATCAAGCGCCGGCGACCCGTAGGTCAGATTGAGACTGTCGTCGACGGTGGGAATCCGGCCGTCGTCCCCACTCAGTGTGCCTTCGCCATGAAACTGCGGATTCCGATCAAAATTTGTGCTGTTCGCAAACGATACGTCGTTTCCCTCGTCGTCCACGAACGTCGTTCCCCCGCCTTCGATGCCCGATGTCCCTCCCTCAACAATGGTATGCGATAGGACGGGGGACGCCTGGCCGTTGCACATCTCAGCGCCATTGGGAGCCCCATTCGTCCACAGTATCGTGTTCGTTATCGTCGGACTGCTCGTGCCCCCGTTGCCGAGATTGTAGAGCGCCCCTCCGTCCGTTTCGGCCGTGTTTCCGGTAAAGGTGACGCCCGTTATGGTGGGACTGCTCGTGCCGCCGAAAATGCCGATGTTGTAGATTGCTCCCCCTTGGTCCGCCGTATTGTTGGTAAAAACAACATTGGCAATCGTCGGACTGCTGGCCCCCCTGCTCCTTCCATCGTTCAGCATTGCCCCGCCGGGTTCTCCGGTCGCCGCTTCGTTGCCAGAAAATATGGCGTTCACAATGGTCGGACTGCTCGTCCCACTGTCTCCAAGGTTGTAGATTGCGCCGCCCTGCCCTGCCGTATTGCCGGCAAACCTAACGTTTCTGATCGTGGGATTGCACGTCCCCCCGTCGGCGCCGTCACAAAAGAGCCCGCCTCCCCGTCCCTCCTCCTCGGCAGGCTCGCCGTCCGCCTGCCCGGCGGTTACGACCACCCCATCGATCACAGTCTCGGCCGTCACGGCGCCGTTCGAGGTCCCGTCGAGAACGAACACGTGGACACTGTTTGTCCCCTCAATGTCCGACGCCCTCGGGGTCACCCCCGCCGCCGTCTTGTTGGTATCATTTCCGTCCACGTCCCCGGAAAGGACCGTGACGTGCTCCTGTGGGGCGCGCTCCGAGCGCACGGCCTCTGTGCCCTCAAACCCGCCGTAGAGGGCCAGGCCGTCCTGCTCTCCGGAAATCGAGAAGGGATCCTGGGCCGTCGCGGGGGTATAGGTCCCCTCCGCAATCCAGATCTCCGTATCGGCCCCGCCGCCGGTTGCGTCCGAGAGCGCCGACCGCAGATCGGGATAGGCATCTTGCCACGAAGTGCCCCCATTGTCGCTCTCCGCCGACGCATCGACGTAGATCACATTCGTCTCCTGGGCCTGCCCAGCCGATGCCCCACAAAGAGCCACTGCACACGCGAGGACAACAAGAAGGTATCGTTTCGTCATACTGGAGGGAAGTTCGGTGAATAGCGAAAAATCTGCTCGGGGCCTGGACCAACTGAGCGACTCGACCTCCTGCGCCGTTTCCGGGCCATGACGTCTATATATGTATAATCTGCCTCCCGACTCGCCCTTCCGGCGATCGTTTTCTCCCGTCCCCGAAAACATAAATTTTTCTGAACTTATACGACAAACGAGCCGTCGTTCCCTCCCGCATACGTACACCCTTCTGCGTCTGCCGCATCTCCCCGGCTTGCCTCCGCACGCAGTATACCCCACTGCCGACCGGCGTCCCGTACCAATTTTGTCCGTCCCACTGCACCTGATGCAGCCCCGCCGCCCGTTTCCCGTCGGGGATTTTTATTTTCCCCGTTTCCGAAATGGACGAGCCCCGTCTCTCCAAACGGGAGAGGACCAGCGATCTCCATTCGTGAAAGGCCCCTCACTTACCTGGAGATCTGAAGCGCAAACGATGAGGCCGAAGCCGGGGGAACGGAACGACTTTCCCTGAGTCTTCAGCTGATACGAACCCAATACTTTAAGATTAATGAATGATACGTACCAAAATTGTGAAGAGGAGTGCTCACTCTGGAGGGCCGACATTTCTTCTAAGCCTCTTCCATCTACTATCTTATGAGCATCTCTACCCACCTACGCTCCCCAGAATCCGCACTTTCGTTGACCGCAAGCCCGATTGTCTTCGCCGGTCTGTTGTGCCTGACCGGCCTCTTGCTACTGGGACCGCGGCCGAGCCACGCCCAGGCGTTGGAAGACGCACTCCTACGCGCCTTCGAGGCAAATGCGGGCGACCAATTCGGCTATTCGGTCGCCATCGATGGAGATCGAGCAATTGTCGGGGTCCCGGGAGAAGACATCTCAGCGGGCACCGAAAACAACTCCGGAGCCGCCTACATCTTCAAACGATCAGGGAACAGCTGGCAGGAGGTCCAGACCCTCCGCGCTTCTAATCTCAAAGCTGCGAATAAATTTGGCACCTCAGTCGCCATCGACGGGGACCGCGCAATTGTCGGCGCCCGTCCGGACTCCGGAAAAACGAAGGGCGCAGCCTACCTCTTTGAGCGCTCGGAGAGCAACTGGGAAAAGGTTCAAACCCTCCGTGCCTCCGATGGAAGCACGGAAGACGCGTTCGGCACGTCCGTCACCATCGACGGCGATGTCGCGATTGTCGGGGCCAACGAGAAGGATATTCCCAATCCAGATCCTGATCCGTTTGAACCAATAATATACTTCAATGCCGGCGCGGCCTACGTCTTCGAGCGTACCTCGAGCGGCTGGCCAAAAAATGAAGCCGAGATCATCTCTCCTCCGACAAGAAGAGATGAGCCCAATTTTGGCGCCTCAGTCGAAATTGACGGAGATCAAGCGATCATCGGAGCACCGAGCGCATTAAGGGGGCAGTTTAATCCTGTTGGCCGCGCCTTTGTCTTCAAGCGCACCGACAGCGTCTGGACTGAAAATCAGACTCTCGGTGCCTCAGACCCGAAGTTCAGTGCTGCATTCGGCACCTCGGTCGATATCGCCGGAAACCGATTGATTGTCGGAGCACCTGACTACCAAGATTCGTCCGAGGCGGGCAACTTCGATTCCGGCGCAGCCTACGTCTTTGAGCGTACCGACAGCGGCTGGCCGCAGAACGAAGACAAAATCCTCCGCGCCTCTACTCAAGATGAGGATGACCAACTCGGCGAGTCCGTTGCGATCAGTGAGGATTATGCAATTGCCGGCACTCCAGGGGAGGATGGCCCGTCGAACAATAAGACCGATGCCGGCGCGGCCTACGTCTTCAAGCGCACCGCCGGCGGCTGGCCGGAAAACGAAAACCAAATCCTCCGGGCCTCCAATGCAGATTCGAACGATGTATTCGGCACCTCCGTCGCGATCGACGGGAATCAAACGATTGTTGGAGCCGCGAAGGAAGACGGTCCGTCGAACAACAAGCCCAATGCCGGCGCTGCGTACACCTATAACCTTCCCGTTGCCTCACCACCCGTCGCCGAGTTGGAAGCGGCCACAAACATCACGAACTCGGAAGCGACGATCAAGGGCCTCGTCACCTCCGACGACAACAGCACAACCGCCCAGGTCCAGTACCGATCCCGAGACGCCTCCACCTTCCAAAGCACCCCGGTGGACCAGAGTCCCCTTACTGGCACGGACCAGGATCCTCCCGGAGCCGGATCTCCGGCCACCGACACGAGCCAGGGCCCTCCTGGAGCAGGATCCCCGGCCCCGGACACGGAACCCGATACCGTTAGCGCCCGCCTCTCCGACCTCCAGGCCGCCACCACCTACAAGGTGCGCCTCGTCGCCACCAACAGCGCCGGGGCCGACACCAGCAGCCTGGGCACCTTCACCACCCCGCCCAACGGTCCCGTGGCCACCTTCAACCGCACCATCCGCGGCACCCAGGGCACCGGCACCGACGCCGGCTGGCGCATGCTCAGCGTCCCCGCCGCGGACGTGACCCGCGCTCAGCTGGAAGACGACCTTAACTTTGACAACTTCAGCCCCATCCTCTACCGCTGGACCGGTACCGAATGGATCAGCCAGGATGCCTCCTCCGACCGGCTTCCCCGCGGAAAGGGCTTCCTCCTCTACTTCTTCGACGACAACAGCGAGCCGCTCTCCCCATCGGGCATCGAACTCGATGTCAAATCCGGCTCGGAGAACCTTCTCACCGATGCGGAGGTCGACGGCCTTCCGAAAAGCGAGGCCTTTCACCTCCTAGGCACCCCCTACGAGTCGGCCTTCGACCTCGATTCGCTGGCCGGCGGCGACCTGCCGGGCGCCGGCTTCCAGGCCACCGTGCAGGTCTGGAACCCGAAGACGCAGCAATATGAGCAGATCGTGCAGGGCACCCCGAACAACGCAGTGCCCGCCTGGCAGGGCTTCTTCGCCCAGCGCACGATCCTCGGCGCCGGGGACACGAGCCTCACCTTTGCGGCCGGCGGAAAACAACCTCGCGTCGGCGCCCTCATCGGCAGCGAGAGCCCGCCGAAAGCCGTAGTTGCCACGCAACCCTCGGAGAAGACCACGCCCAATCAGGCTAAGGTGGAGCTTCAAGTCAGCGTCGCCAGTGAGGACGGCGACACAACCGCCACTGACCAGGCCACCCTCTGGCTGAGTGAAAGCGCCAAATCCGGCTACGACGCCTACGAGGCCCGCGATCTCTCTCCGCCGGTCGGCGACCGCTACGTGACCGCCACCTTCCCGATCACCCGCAGCGACGGCTCCATCGAGCAGCGGGCCCTCGCGTCCGAGCCGTACCCCGAGTCCGGCGGCGAGAAGCGCACGGTGCCTCTCTCCGTTCAGGGCGTCGGCACCGGCGGCACCGCCACCCTCCGGTGGCCGGACCGCCTCCGCGACCAGGTCCCGGCAGGCTGGGACGTGCAGCTGACGGACACCAAGACCGGCACGACCGTCAACCTGAAGAAACAGGCCTACTCGTTTGCCCTCCCCACCGGCGGCAAGAGCGGAGGACCGGAGTCTGCCCGGTTCACGGTGGCTCTCACGCCGAGTCCCGCCGTGGCCGAGCTGGTGTCCTTCGGCGGCACGCCGACCGAGAGCGGCCTAAAGCTGGAATGGACAACCCCCTCGGCGCCGTCCGACATCCGGTTCGCGCTACAGCGGCGTGCGGCACAGGGCGACTGGACGACCGTGGGCCGAACCCGGGGCACGGACACGGAAACCAACTACACGCTCACGGACCCCGACCTCCCGGCCGGCGTCGACTCGCTGACCTACCGTCTCAAGCAAACCGGTCCGGAGGGTACCGAATCGGTCTCCGATCCGATTACGGTCGCCCGCGGGGACGTGGAAAGCATGGCCCTAACCGGGGCGTATCCGAATCCCGCCTCCAAGCAGATCACGGTCCGCTATGCCGTGCCGTCTTCGGCCACCGACGCCCGTCTTGCCCTCTACGACGTCATGGGACGCGCCGTCCGGCGTTTGGCGGCGGAGCCGGGGCGGACGACCCGCCAGGTCGACGTGTCGGGCCTCGCGAGCGGGACCTACGTCCTGCGCCTCCGGGCGGAGGGCACGTCCAAAACCAAACAGGTGACGATCGTGCGCTAGCGCGTCCCGAACGGTGCGCCTCAGGACTCTCGTTCTGTCCGCATGCTTCGCATCGTGGAACTCTCCCTCGCCCGTCTTCTGGGCGGGGGTTTTCTGTTGTACCGTCTTCTCCCGCAGACAGGACGATTGCCGCGTCCGCCCTCTGCAACGTCCTCATTCCGAGTCCGCCAGAAGCGGAGAGGAAGCGCACGGGTCTTACGACCGACCCACCAGTGTGTCAGACACAGCGTCGCTCCCCCCAAACGCAGAACGCATAAACGCACAAATCCTCAACGCCAACGTGCACTCGGCACTCCACGTCCGCCGCCCCGTACGGACGACGGTCGTTTGTCCAACCCATCCCGTCTGCCCGTGACCGTCAACGTCGTCCTGCCCATCCCCGTGGATCGGACCTACACGTACCGCCTGCCTGACGCCCTGGCCGCCGAGGCACAGGTGGGCGCGCGCGTGCTGGTGCCGCTTCGCAACCGCCACCTGACCGGCGTGATCGTCGAAGAAGGCCCGCCCGCCGACACCCTCGACTTTGCGGTCAAGGACGTCGTGGACGTGCTTGACGACGTGCCGGTCTGCACCCCGGAGCTGCTTAACCTGACGAAGTGGATTGCCGACTACTACGTCTGCCACTGGGGCGAGGCATTGAAAGCCGCCCTGCCCGCCGGCACCACCGTCGAAACCAAGCGCACCCTCCGCCGCACCGACGCCGATCCCGGCGACTGGGCCGATCACAACGTGGGAGGCCGTGTGCTGGACGACCTTTCCGAGCACCCCGAGACCACGCTGTCGGCCGTGCGCAAGCGGCTGGGTCCCGCCGTGCCGCTGGCCCTCGTGCGTCGTATGGTAGAGGATGGGGTCATTGAGATGGACACCACCATTTCCGACGAACAGGCCCGGGCCAAGACGGAAACCCACCTCCGCTTTGCCCCTGCGTTTCAACACCGAGAGGCCGCGGCGGACCTGATCGAACAGCTCCGCGGCAACAAGCAGAAGGCCATCATCCGGGCCCTCGCGGGCTTTCGGGACGAAGGCACGCCTGAGCCGCCCCGCACCGACGTGATGGAACGGGCCGACGCTTCCTATTCCACCGTCCGCAGCCTCGTGGACAAGGGCATGGTGGAGCTGGTGGAGAAAGAGGTCTTTCGCTCGCCGCTCGACGACCTGTCCCCGCCCGCGGATCCGCCGGACCACGACCTCATGCCCGCCCAGCAAGAGGCGCTCGACGCCATCACCGAGGCCGTCGACGACCACGCCTA